>JBAQFX010000022.1:0-45712 GCA_049287485.1 Anaerolineales bacterium | reverse complement strand
ATCCTGTGGATCATCAGTGTTTCCCTGGCCAGCTGGTTGCTGGTGCGCAGGTTAGAGCTAACCGCGCGGCTGAATTCCGCGCTTATTTCTCTCAGCCTGATTTTCTGGGGATTCCTGTTTCTCTTTCAGGGACCCGTTTATTATCACCTGCTTTTCATGGTCATTTTGATCTTATGGGGCTACAACCGGGCTCATTTCTGGCGTACTCTGATTGTCGTCCTACTTGCTTCTCTTTGGGCCGGCATCAGCCGGGTGAACTGGCTGCCTGTCCCGGGTCTGTTGGCGGCCGCCCTGTACCTGATGGAAACTGAGGTTAAAGGTAAGCCGCTGTGGAACTACCTTCTCCATCCCACCATCTGGGTGCTTGCTGGTACAGCCACAGGATATGCCAGCCAGCAAGCTTACCGGCTTTGGTCGGGTAACCCACCAGCCTGGTTTGGTTCCAGTTTCACTTCCGATTTACTCTGGTATCGTTTATTCCCCAACACTACCTATCCGCTGGGGATTTTGCCAAGTGCCATCCTGGTCTCCTTACCACTTATCGGCCTGATGGGTATTCAGCTCTTGCCAAGATGGCGTACCTATCACACCATCCGCATCCTGGGTCTGGTGGCGATCCTGGGAGTGCTTTTTATCGGTGGGGTAATCGTCAGCGTCAAGATAGGGGGTGGGAGCAACCTGCATAACCTGGATGCGTACCTCAGCTTACTTTTGGTGATTGGAAGCTTTGTCTACTTTGATCGCTTCCAACCCGATGAGACAATTCAGTCGAATGAAGATACCGGGGTTCAAAGTAAGCTATCACCAGGTTCATTGTTTCGATTTATTGAGGGTCTTTTCATCACAGGCGCATTCGTCATTCCGATGTACTTTACCCTCAGTGTTGGGGGGCAGCTACCACAGCGCGATTTTCCTGCCGCCCAATCTGCCTTGCAATCCATAAACAATACCACGCAACAAACAGCAAACTACGGTGGAGAAGTATTATTCATCAGCCAGCGGCAGCTGTTGACTTTTAATTACGTCCAAAATGTGCCCCTGGTACCTGATTACGAGCTGGTTTTCCTGATGGAAATGGCGATGTCTGATAATCCAAGCTATATGGATACTTTTCATACCGATATCGCCAATCAGCGCTTCGCCATGATTGTCTCGGAGCCATTGGTGATCCAATTTCAGGGTCGCAGTCATGGGTTCGGGGAAGAAAACGATGCCTGGGTGACGAACGTCTCTGAGCCTGTCTTGTGTTATTATGAACCTTCGCTTGTTTTAGAATCCGTCAGCGTGGTTTTATATACCCCACGCCAGAATCCTTGCAAGTAAATGTATATGCCATACTTTTTTACAGTCGTATATGTCGAGGCGAATAATTATGAAAATTGATTACCAGGAAACGACCAATGACCTGCTTGCCCGTATTGATATCCATAGAAAATACGGTAGCCGGGATATCGATGAATGGATGCTGCACCTGTTATCACCCCAAAAGGGTTCAAAAATCTTAGATATTGGTTGTGGGGCAGGTAAGCAGTGCTTCCTTTTTTACAAAGCTCTGGAAGGTGAGGCAGATATTACCGGTGGGGATGTCAACCCTGAATTGCTCGAAAAAGCTCGCCAGGAGAACGCCAGGATCGGCAATCGGATTAAATTCATCGACCTGAATTTCAACCAGCGCTTTCCCTTAAATGATAACCAATTTGATCTGTTGACCTCCTGCTTTGCCCTTTATTATTCCGAGGAGATCCCTTTCACCATCTCTGAGATGCACCGGGTGCTTAAACCCGGTGGGCGACTTTTCACCACCGGACCGATGCCTGAGAATAAACGCCTGTTTTACGATATTATCTTTGAAGCCACCCATAAACCCATCCCCCCCATGCCCGGAAGCTCACGTTACTCCAGCCAGATCTATAAAGCCATTCAATCCCTCTTTTCCCACGTGGAGATTCAAATTTTTGAAAATCCCCTGATTTTCGAAGCAGTGGATCCTTTCCTCACCTATACCCGGGCATCCTTATCTGAAGACCGCAAGTTATGGAAAGGTCTTTTTGAAGAATCCGCTGGTTTTGAACATGTAATGCAGGAGATTAAAATCGTGGCTGAACGCCACCTTGCAAAGGATAGCAAGCTGGTGATGACCAAAGTGGTAGGCGGTTTTATCGCCACCAAGTAGAACAGATCAAGACTAAAACAGGCAGAACCTTTAGTAAGAGAGTAAAAATGACGCAATTGTTGGGAATATTCAATAACGTGTATATTAAATGATGTTGGTGATCATTACCGGCCATGATAAATAATAATCCTTCCATCTTGATCGTAAGTGGCGAGCGCGGCGATAGGCGACGCTTTCGCACATTTCACTTATACGAGCAAACCCAGCTGGCAGGCATGCAGAGTCAGCTCGCCCACATCACAGATGATGATTTACAAAATAAAGTTGAGCAATCATCCATCGTCATCCTTCAACGAACTTTTTATAGCGATCAGATTGCCTGGTTGGTGGACGAGATTCATCGTAAAGGCGGGTCAGTTATTCAGGACATCGATGACCTGTTATTCGAGCCAGCTGCATTTCCATATATCGATAACATCGATTTTGCCGATCCAATGTGCACTTCCATGTACTTTGAGGAAATGCAC
The DNA here is from genome assembly GCA_049287485.1 of Anaerolineales bacterium. GTDB lineage: Bacteria > Chloroflexota > Anaerolineae > Anaerolineales > UBA4823 > FEB-25. The sequence continues at coordinate 43,072 of JBAQFX010000022.1, read as the reverse complement.
CTGTACAGGAACACAATTGAAATTTGTGATGCAATCACCGTCTCAACCGACTATTTGGCAGAGCGGGTTAAGCAATTCGGCAAACCAATCAAGGTTCACCGTAATGCTTTCAGCATGGAGATGCTGACTCAATCTGAAAAGGCATTCAAATCGCGTAGAGGTATGGACGAGCGCATCGTTATTGGCTATGCCGTTGGGAACCCCACTCACAATCAAGATTTCGCCTACATCAAACCTGCCATGCAATCCATCCTGCATAAATTTGCCAATGCCGAAATCTGGTTGGTGGGACCTCTGGACCCTGGAAAAGATTGGGGAAGACTGGCTGACCGCATCCATAAGTTCAAGAAAGTCCCATGGCGAGATTTACCAGAGATTTTATCAAAATTTGATATCAACCTTTCCTCCGTTCGTACAGATAACCCTTTCGGACAATCGAGAAGTGAAATTAACTATGTAGAGGCTGCCCTTGTCAGGGTACCGACTATTGCCAGCCCATCCGATGCTTTCAAGGTTGCCATCAGGCATAAATTCAATGGCTTCCTGGCAAACAACACCCAAGAGTGGGAGCACGCCCTGGAGCGATTAATTTACGAGTACAAGTTACGGCGTGAGGTTGGAGAAATCGCTTACCAAGATGTGATACAACGCTATCACCCACTGGTTCGGGCAAAAGAGCTGGCTGAAACATTGAGTGCCATTACTGATCATCAATTTATCTCTCCCTGGAACAACCTTCCTGAAGATATCGAAGGGTTTAGCACCACACATACTTTTTGGAGCAGTGCTGAGTATGAGGAAACCCCTACCCTGCGTCAAATGGGTTTACATACCTTACATTCGCGCGGTTATAAAGTTTTATTAAAGCAAATTCGGATACACATTCGGCGCTGGTTAGCTACGCTAATTCCATATCCAAAATCACACTAAGGAATCGATCATGATGCTCTTCCATGGCAAAAAAATCTGCTTCATCGGTGCCCACCCCGATGATATCGAGCTGGGCTGTGGAGCTTTCATCTCCAACATCATCGGCAAGACGGATATTTTATGTGTCACACTGTCTGATAACCAAGAAAACCCATTACTGACCAACCTGGTGAAGGAACATCAGCACAGCATGGCTATCCTGGGAGTCTCCAGCGACCATATAAAGCTAGAATCTTTTGTAACCCGTCGATTTCCAGAGCTGCGTCAGGAAATTCTTGAGTATCTCTATCAGCTCAACCATGATTATCAGCCAGATATCGTCATCACCCACACCCGTGCCGATATTCACCAGGACCACCAACAGACCACCGAAGAAGTGTTACGTGCTTTTCGTGGTACCACCGTCTTGGGTTTTGACGCCCTGCGCAGCAGCTATGGTTTTTTCCCCCATTTCCTGGTTGAAGTAACCGCTGCAGATGTCGAGCGAAAAATACAAGCACTTTCCGCGTACTCCACTTACAATGATAAATACTATTTTGACGATGCGGTGCTACGCGCCACCCTGATACGCCACGGTGCTCTGGCAGAACGCCCGTTTGCCGAGGGATTTGACATCCTGCGTATTGTTGGTAATTTTGGGGTGAGTTAATTACCAATTACAACTCAAATTCGCGATCCATGCCTTAAATACAGTAAATATGAGTTATAATTCAGTTTCTGAAATTCAACTACTGAATTTTGATTAATCGGGTCATATCACAAACCAAAGATAGTCCTTCCAATGTCTGAAAATGTAGAAACCACACGTGAGAGGCTGCTGCTTGAGGAGATCGAGAACGATCCTAATATTACCCAGGCCTCCCTGGCTACCCAGCTGGGGGTTGCTGTAGGGACGGTGAATTGGCACCTCAAGCGTATGATAGCCAAGGGCTATGTCAAGGTAAAGCGCGCTGAAAGGCGTAAACTGCGTTATATCATTACCCCCGAAGGCATCACCTTCAGAGCTCGCCTAACAGTTGATTATATCGAGCAATCTTTCCTGCTCTATCGGAATATCCGCAAGCGGGTTCGTGAGCTGTTGGCTGAAGTCAAACACGCTGGGTTCGACCAGGTGCAGATTGAGACCGAAACCAATCTCGATGATCCGAAACTTTCCAGCCAAACCAATGACATCGCCGATGTTTGCCGCCTGACCTGCCTGGAGCAAGGGATCAAAATCAGTCAGGATCAGTCATGCCCCATCCTGATGGTACGAGGGGTAAAGGTCGGTTTACAAATGGAGGGGAAATCTTGATTGAAGGGGAGGCTTACATGGAACCAACGCCCTTAAAACACGTTGTTATCACCGGTGGAGCAGGCTATATCGGTTCGTTCCTCGCTGGTGAGCTCTTACGCCTGGGAATGAAGGTCACCGTCATTGATGACCTGCTCTTTGGTGGTGAATCTCTATTGGGGTATCTGTCTCATCCAAACTTTCACTTTGCCAAAGCCAATGTGATCGAACCGCGTGTATTGCGTTCTAACCTTCGTTCAGATTGGGAAAAGCCTGATACGCTGTTTCACCTGGCTGCCATTGTCGGATTCCCAGCCTGCCAATCCGTCGGCAGACAGGTTGCCTGGCGGTACAATGTTGAGGCCACCGAACGGGTCTACGAGCAAGCTAACACGCTGGGGGTTAAGCGTCTGATATATGCTTCATCCTATAGTAATTATGGTCTTTCCCCCGATGGGAAACCCGTCAATGAAGACTCACCGCTCACCCCGCAATCACTATATGCAGAGACAAAAATCGCGGCTGAACGCGTCTTGATTGCCCAAAGTGATGCCTCATGTACACCTCTCATATTCAGACTGGCAACATTGTATGGGCTCTCTCCACGCACACGTTTCGACCTGATTATTAACCAATTCGTTCTTGAAGCCTACACCAAGCGGGAGTTGCTCATTTATCAACGAGGATATAAACGTTCTTTCGTTCATATTCACGATGCGATTCGTGGTCTGATCCTGGGCTTACAAGCTACTGACGAAAAAACACGATGTCAAATCTATAACCTGGGTTCGGAGGACGGCAATTACACCAAGGATCAGGTTGTGAAACTGGTGCTTCGACGGATGCCAGAAACGATTGTAACGTATAAAGACATGACCTTTGGTGGAGATATGCGCGATATATCCGTCTCCTATGAAAAAATCCAGCGTGAGTTAGGATTTCAGACTCGTTTAACACCTGACGATGGCATCCGCGAAGTGCATCATGCCCTACGTTCAGGCCTGATCAGCAATCCAAATGATCAACGCTACCGAAATGCACAGTTCATTGTGCAATAAACCCCCCATGATCGCAAGTGAAGCACTGTTTAGGAAAGATGATGGCTTATCAATCGAATCCTGAGTTCTGGCAAAATAAGCGTATTTGTGTCACCGGGGGAGCAGGCTTTCTGGGTTCTTTTGTCCTCGAGGGCTTACGGGCACGTGGTGCTGAGCATATCTTCATTCCCCATATTGAAGAATATGACCTGGTTAACCCTCAAGATATCCAGCGCATGCTAGATGCCAGCCAGCCAGATATCATTATCCATCTGGCTGCTCTGGCAGGTGGGATTGGTGCCAATCGGGACCGGCCGGCTGATTTCTTCTATATCAACCTGATGATGGGTGTCCAGCTGATGCATGAAGCCTGGAAGCATGGGGTGAGTAAATTCGTGGCGCTTGGCACAGTGTGTGCCTACCCGAAAATCACACCCGTACCATTCAGGGAGGAGAATCTGTGGCAAGGATACCCTGAGGAAACCAATGCCCCCTATGGGTTGGCCAAGAAGATGCTGCTTGTCCAGGCCCAGGCTTATCGGCAACAATACGGCTTCAATGCCATTTATCTCTTGCCAGTTAACCTTTACGGACCAAGAGATAACTTTAACCTCGAGACTTCTCATGTCATACCGGCGTTAATCCGCAAGTGCATCGAAGCCCAGGAACGGGATGAGAAGGAAGTCATCCTATGGGGGGATGGCTCACCCACGCGGGAATTCTTATACGCCGATGACGCTGCGGATGGGATATTATCCGCCACAGAGTTCTATAACGGTGATGAACCGGTGAACATTGGCTCAGGGCAGGAGATCAGCATCAAAGAATTAGCCGAGCTGATCGCCCGTTTCACCGGCTTCGAGGGGAAGCTGGTCTGGGATACCAGCAAGCCGAATGGTCAACCTCGTCGTGGGTTGGATACCAGCCGGGCATTCGAATATTTCGGCTGGCGAACAAAAGTACCTTTTGAAGCAGGCCTGCGCCAGACCATCGATTGGTACCGGCAAAATCGTAAAAATTAACCGCCCATGGCTACAAACCACCTATCTAAGACTCGCTCCGATGTAATTTTCTTGCGCCCGACACGCGGCCTGGCAGCATTAAACCTGCGTGACCTGTGGGTTTATCGCGAGCTGGTGCTTTTCCTCACCTGGCGGGATATATTGGTGCGCTATAAACAAACAGTTTTAGGCGCTACCTGGGCAGTAATTCAACCTGTTGTCCAGATGGTGGTATTCACCTTCATTTTTTCGAATGCCGCCGGGCTTTCATCAGAAGGCGTACCTTATCCCATCTTTAATTTCACTGCCCTCCTGCCCTGGGGCCTGTTTTCCAAGGCGATGAATGATGCCGGGCGCTCATTGGTCACCAACCGTAATATGATCACTAAGATTTACTTTCCCCGCCTGACCATCCCGGTGGCCTCGGTGTTGGCTGGCATGGTGGATTTTGCTATCGCCTTCCTAGTATATATTGTGATCATCCTGTATTACACCTTTTCACCCACTTCAACTTACTCGTTCAAGTTCACTCCTGCCTTATTTGCCCTGCCAGTTTTCATCATCTTGGCTCTTATCGCCACCCTGGGCGTCAGCCTGTGGTTCTCCGCTATGAACGTAATTTACCGCGATGTGGGCCATATCCTGCCATTTTTAACCCAAATCTGGTTCTTTGTTACCCCCATTGTCTATTCAGCTTCTGTAGTATCTCAAAAGTGGCAGATCCTATATGCCCTGAATCCCCTCACGGGTGTGGTTGAAGGTTTTCGTTGGTCGTTGTTGGGAGTCCATAGCCTGCCATGGCAGTTACTGGCAGTCTCATCGGGCGTCGCCATCTTGGTCTTGATCACCGGTTTGGTATATTTCCGTAACATGGAACGGACTTTCGCTGATGAAATATAAACCTACCCAGAACCTGACATTACACTGGTGCGAATGAAATTTCAATGAACGATATTGCCATTCGCGTTGAAGACCTGGGCAAGCGTTACCGCATCGGTAGCGCACCGGAACGTTATAAGACACTACGTGACACCATTGTCACCGGTATTAGTGCACCCATCCACAGGTTACGACGTGGCGTCTCTCTCACTGCTACTTCCAAAGAAGCCAATACCATCTGGGCACTGCGCAATGTCTCCTTTGAGGTGCACCAGGGACAGGTCATGGGGATTGTTGGTCGCAACGGTGCTGGGAAAAGCACCCTGCTTAAGATTTTATCTCGCGTCACTGAGCCAACGGAAGGCAGTGCCGAGATCCACGGTCGGGTTGGCTCATTGCTGGAAGTTGGCACCGGATTTCACCCCGAGCTGACCGGTCGGGAGAATATCTACCTGAACGGCGCTATCCTTGGCATGAAACGGCTGGAGATCGAGCGCAAATTCGATGAGATTGTCGCGTTTTCCGAAGTTGAGCAGTTCATCGACACACCGGTCAAGCGATATTCGAGTGGCATGTACTTGCGCCTGGCATTCGCCGTCGCCGCTCACCTGGAACCGGAGATTTTAGTCGTGGATGAGGTACTTGCGGTTGGAGATGCCGAATTCCAGCGTAAATGCATGGGCAAGATGAGTGATGTCGCCCAGGCTGGAAGGACGGTTCTGTTCGTCAGCCACAATATGTCAGCTGTGTTACGTCTGACTGAGGAAACCATGGTGCTGGATAACGGGCAGCTGGTCTATCGCGCCTCCACTCCACAGGCTGTGGATTACTACATGGCCTCCGGCTTTACCGGAGCAGGTGAACGCATCTGGTCTTCAGCAGAAATCCCTCCTGAAGCGGCACCATTCACTCCTCTGGCCATCCGCCTGCGCGACAAAAATGGCCGGGTGCTGGATACCGTGCATTCCACTGAACCGTTCACGGTCGAGGTTGAGTATCAGCTTGACCATTCCATCACAGGTCTCCGGGTCGGGATCTACCTCCTGACTATGCGCGGTGAATACGTATTCACATCGTTCGACCTGGATGACTCCCAGAGATTCGAGCAGCTAAGCTTCCGGCAAGCTGGTAAGTATATCAGTCGTTGTACCATCCCCGGCAACACCTTGAACGAGGGGCGTTACATCCTGTCCGTCAACGCCAGCAGCTTTCGCATCAAACGTTATTTCTGGGATGACCACGCCCTGGCATTCAGCGTGGATGCCACGGGTGCACCAGGAAAACATTGGCCAGAACCACGCATGGGACCAGTACGCCCTGCATTAGACTGGGTGATTGAACGCCTATGAGAATGGTTAGCAAGCAAAGCCTCAAAAATATCCTGGGGCAGATACCCCTGACTGCTGAAGCCTACTGGTACTTGCGCCAGCCAGGTAAACCGATCACACCCGAGTTTACCCTGGACAAGCTGGAGAACTCCATTCCAGACTGGCGTGCACAGATCCTGGCTTCTCCGGTTTACACCTTAGCAGAAAGCTCGAGGCTATCCAATCGGTATAAACGCATCTTTATTTTTGCCACCCTGCGTTATTGGCTTGAGCATGCCACATTGTTGGGGATGACTCTGGCGGGCTTAGGCCATAAGGTCACACTGGGATATCTTCCCTATGCCAGGTGGCAGCAGCCTTTGGATGCTTTCAATTTACGCCGCCAGAACGTATACGCTGGAGGCGTTTTGACGAAAGCTTCTCCATTACTAAAGGTCATTCCTCTGTTAACTCAATCCGGGAGTAATCGCTTCCCGGCTGAATTGCAACAAAAGGTCGAACTTGTTTCACTACGTGACACCCAATACACTCTTCAGATGGAGGAGGTCAGCCTGGATAGCGAACTTTACCGCTTGCGCCTGCAGCGCAACCTGGCAGCTGCCCATGCAGCATTCTCATATCTGAAGAAACACCGGCCAGATGTGGTTATCCTCCCCAATGGCACCATTCTGGAATTCGGCGTGATTTACCAGGTGGCGCGTTCCTTCAGTCTGCCAACAGTCACCTACGAATTCGGTGAGCAGCGTGACCGCATCTGGCTGGCTCACAACGCTGAAGTGATGCGCCAGGAAACCTCAGATTTGTGGCAGAGGTACCACGACCAACCCCTCAACCAGGACCAGCTGAAACAGGTGCGTAAGCTATTCGCAGCCCGCCAGCGCGCCAGCCTGTGGGGAAATTTCTCCCGTCGCTGGCAGGGGGTGCCTTCTGAAGGAGGCACACAGGTGCGCCAAACGCTAGGCCTGGATCAACGTCCAATCGTCCTGCTGGCTACCAATGTGATTGGCGATAGTCTCACCCTGGGTCGACAGGTGTTCAGCGATTCAATGACTGTATGGCTGGAGCGTACGATACAATATTTTGCCAGCCGCTCTGATGCGCAGCTGGTTATCCGTATCCACCCGGGTGAATTGATTGCCAGGGGTCCCTCTGTTGCCGATATAGTCCACCAAGCTCTACCCACTCTGCCTGAGAACATCCACCTGATCGCTGCTGAGGCCAAGGTAAATACCTACGACTTGGTTGAGATTGCTGACCTGGGTCTGGTCTATACCACAACCGTAGGCATGGAAATGGCCATGAGCGGCGTGCCCGTGATCGTGGTTGGCAACACGCATTACCGCCTTAAGGGCTTTACGCTTGATCCTGACTCTTGGGAGGCATATTTCAAATTATTGGATGATGTCCTTACAGATCCAGGGTCTTATCGAATCTCTCAGTCTCAGGTGGCGCAGGCCTGGAATTATGCCTATCGCTTTTTCTTTGAGTATCCTCAACCCTTCCCCTGGCACCTGGTCCATTTCTGGGAAGATCTTGAAAGTTGGCCAGTTTCACGACTTTTAACTGATGAAGGTTTATCCAGGTATCAACAGACCTTCCGCTACCTGGCTGGAGAGCCGATGAGCTGGTGAAAAATGGATTCAGACATTGAGATTAAGCAGCGGGTCCGTGAATTTTATAACCAGGTCGGCTGGCAGGAGCAAAGTGATGGTTTTTACCAGAACGCTTCTTATGAAGACCTGCGACCGGTCTCGCATGATTACATCCATAGATGCCACCTTCGCCTGTTGCGCCACCTGAATCCATGTGGGCATTTATTGCTCGACGCGGGATCTGGGCCCATCCAATACCCGGAATATCTGGAGTATTCGAAGGGTTACCACTACCGTGTTTGTGCCGATCTCTCGATCATCGCCTTGCAGGAAGCACGTAAGAGAATAGGCAACCATGGTCTTTTCGTGGTCTGTGATGTTGCTCACCTGCCTTTCAAGTCTGGGAGTTTCGACGGTGAGGTATCCCTGCACACCCTGCACCACTTACCTCCCGACGACCATATCCTTGCCTACCAGGAACTCTATCGCGCCCTCGCCATGGCTGGGAAAGCGGTTGTTGTCAATGGTTGGGATAATCCACCACTCATGGTATTTTTAAAGATCTGGATTAATCTCTACGAACGACTATACGCAGTTTTTCGCCCCAAACATAAAGGCAATCATAAAAACCAACTATCCGAGTCTTCTGATGGACAGACCGTGAGGCGCGGCACTTATGTCCACAAAAATAATGCGGCTTGGTTGGAACGGGAAGTTGGCAACCAGGTTCCCATCCAAATTTGGTGCTGGCGAAGTGTGAGCGTGCGTTTTTTGCGCACCTTTATCCATGAACGCCTGGCTGGTCAACTTAAATTAAAAGTAATCTATTGGTTCGAAGAACATTTCCCACATTTTTTAGGCAAGGCAGGTCAATACCCATTGATTGTGGTCAGGAAAAGCCAATGAAACTATCCAGATTTTCTTTTACGGAGCACCCATGAACTGGAGCGAACAAGTCATTCTCGTCACCGGTGGTACCGGCTCTTTTGGCAAGAAATTCGTCGAGACGATGTTGGCGAAATATCATCCTGCCAAGCTGATCGTCTTCAGTCGCGACGAGCTCAAGCAGCATGAGATGCGTGTGGCAGGCCTCAACCACCCCACCTTACGTTATTTTATCGGCGATGTGCGTGATGTGGAACGCTTGCGTCGCGCCATGCATGGCGTGGATATCGTCGTGCATGCCGCCGCCCTCAAGCAGGTCCCCGCCTGCGAATATAACCCGATGGAGGCGGTCAAGACCAATATCCTGGGCAGTAGCAATGTGGTGGATGCCGCCCTGGATGCAGGCGTCAACAAAGTGCTGGCGCTCAGTACCGATAAGGCGGTTAATCCGATTAACCTGTATGGTGCCACCAAGCTGGCTGCTGAAAAGCTCTTTATCCAGAGCAATTCCTATGCTGGCGGGATGGCTACCCGTTTCAGCTGTGTGCGCTACGGCAACGTCGTCGGCTCGCGAGGTAGCGTGGTACCCATCTTCTTGCAGCAAAAAGCCTCGGGCAAGCTGACCATCACTGATGAGCGCATGACCCGTTTCTGGCTCACCCTGGAGCAAGGGGTACATTTCGTCATCGGTTGTATTGAAAAAATGCACGGCGGCGAGGTGTTTGTGCCCAAAATTCCCAGCATGAAGATCATTGATCTGGCAAAAGCTATCGCCCCTGGCACCGATCTGGAGATCGTCGGCATTCGCCCTGGAGAAAAACTGCACGAAGTTTTGATCTCCGAAGATGAATCTCGCTCAACGGTGGAGATGGAAGACATGTATGTGGTCCAGCCCAGCGCGAATGCCTGGTTTGGGCATGATTGGCAGCCTGGAGGGAGAGCCTTACCTGCCGGGTTCCGTTTTGGCAGTGACAATAATCCTCACTGGCTGAATGTAGAGCAGATCCGTGAAATGGTAGCACCTTTTGAAGACCGAGCGTTGAATGGCTATGTTGAAGAATAAGTGATATGCGCATCCTGATTACCGGGGCAAGTGGTCTGCTGGGCTTAAACCTAGCACTGGAAACCACCCACCGGCATACGGTCTTTGGGACGGTCAATCAGAATGCCCTGAAGACTGACGCCTTTACGGTGATCCAAACCGACCTCCTGGCTCCTTGCGCAGTGGAGCGCCTGCTCGACCAGACACAACCCGATTGGGTCATCCACTGTGCCGCTTTAGCGAATTTAGACGCCTGTGAGACTGACCCCCTCCTGGCGCAACAGCTGAATACCGACCTCCCCCACACACTGGCAAGCCTTGTCGCCAGGAGCGGAGCGCGGCTGATATACGTCTCTACCGATTCGGTCTTCGACGGACTAGATGGTAATTACACTGAAGATGATGCCCCCTCTCCGCTTAGCGTGTATTCCCTCACCAAGCTAGAGGGTGAGCTGGCTGTTGCGCAAGCTGATCCCGGTGCCATCATTGCCCGGGTCAACCTGTATGGCTGGTCACTCAGTGGTAATCGCAGCCTGGCGGAATTCTTTTTCAGCAATCTAAGCCAGCGCAAGCCGGTAATGGGTTTTACCGATGTATTCTTTTGCCCCTTGCTGGCCAATCACCTGGCCCAACTTTTCGTCCGCATGTTTGAAAAGAAGTTGAGTGGTCTGTACCATGTGGTCAGTTCTGAATGCCTGAGCAAGTACAAATTTGGATTGCGCCTCGCCCAACGCTTCAACCTGGATGGCAATCTGATCAAGCCTACCTCAGTCACTCAATCTGGATTAAAAGCCAGTCGCTCCCCCAACCTCACCTTGCGCTCAGATAAGCTTGCTCAAGCCCTTGGGGAATCTCTCCCCAGGCAATCCACAGGTATGGAGGGGTTATTCACACTTTATCAACAGGGTTATCCACAGATGCTGCAGAATCTGGGAGCACATTGAACGATCATCCTTGTTGGTCATATCACGGAGTCAGCCATGGAAATTAAAATCGGTTCTCATACCATCGGCAGCAATCAACCCACCTATTTCATTGCCGATATCGCTGCCAACCATGATGGAGACCTGCAGCGAGCCAAACAGCTCATCCAGCTTGCCAGCCAGGCTGGGGCAAACGCGGCCAAGTTCCAGAATTTCCGCGCCCCCAAGATCGTCTCGGACTATGGCTTCTCGCACATGGACGAACAGGTTTCCCACCAGGCAACCTGGAAGAAATCTGTTTTCCAGGTTTACACGGAAGCCTCCATACCCTTCGAATGGACGCCTATCCTCAAAAAGACCTGTGATGAAACCGGGATTGATTTTTTCTCGGCACCCTATGATTTTGAAGCCATTGACATGCTCGACCCTTACGTCCAGATGTATAAAGCCGGTTCGGGTGAGATTGATTGGATCGAAGCCCTGGAGCGTATGGCTTCCAAAGGCAAGCCTTTCTTCGTTTCCACGGGTGCTTCTGATATTGGTGAAGTCCAGCGCGCGGTGCATGCCATCCTCAAGATCAACCCTCAGCTAGTGCTGATGCAATGCAACACCAACTACACCGCCAGCCCCGATAATTACGATCACCTAAACATAAACGTGCTCAAAACCTATGCCAGCATGTTCCCCGAGGTTATCCTGGGTCTTTCTGACCATACCCACGCCCTGGCTCCCGTGCTGGGGGCAGTGACCCTGGGCGCCCGAGTCATCGAGCGCCATTTCACCGATAGCAACGAACGCCAGGGTCCCGACCATAAGTTCGCCATGAACCCGGATAAATGGGCAAATATGGTCGAGGAGACCAGGATATTGGAACGCAGCCTGGGTCGTCCTGATAAAACTGTCGCCGGTAATGAAGTTGAAACTGCCATCATCCAGCGTCGTTGCCTGCGCGCCGCTCGCGAGATCAAAGCCGGAGAGGCCTTCACTCGCGAGATGATCGATGTGCTACGCCCGGCTACGCCCGGCGCCATCAAGCCTCACGAGATAAGAGACGTGATTGGCAAGCGTGCCCTGGTGAACCTCCCCTTGGGGAAGGAGCTGCGTTGGACCGATCTGGGAGCATGAGTTTGCCGAACACCATTCCTCAGCGCGTTGAAGCTATCAGGCGATAATAAAGCGGCTATAAAAATCAATGCGTATCCTCTACTTCTCACGAGATTACACCTCTCACGATTATCGCTTTCTAACCGCCCTGGCAAACACAAACCACCGGATTTATTATTTACGCCTGGAAGCTGGAAAGCAGGTGTTCGAAGAGCGTCCCTTGCCCCCTGAGATTGAACAGGTATCGTGGGCAGGGGGAAAAAGGCCTGCCACAAGGAAGGATGGATTTCGTCTGCTACCTGATCTACGCCGAGTTATCCACCAGGTCAAGCCCGACTTGATCCAGGCAGGTCCGATTCAGCGTTCAGCTTTCCTGGTAGCGTTGACGGGCTTTCACCCGCTGGTGAGCATGTCCTGGGGCTATGACTTACTCCATGATGTCCACATCAGCCCCTTATGGCGTTGGGCAACACATTACACCCTGAAACACACTGATGCTATGGTGGGAGACTGTGATACCATCCGTAACCTTGCTATCACCTACGGTATGCCCAATGATCGCATCGTCTCCTTCCCCTGGGGAATAGACTTGAACCATTTTAACGTTCAGGCATTTGACCGCTCTAATGATCAAACCTTCAAGCTGCTCTCCACCCGCGGCTGGGAGCCTATTTATGGTATCGACGTGATCGCCCACGCCTTTGTCATTGCAGCAAAACAGCGCCCTGAGCTGCATCTTACCATGCTCGGTTATGGCTCTCAAGCAGCCTTAATCCGCCAGATTCTCTTGATTGGTGGTGTTTATCATCGCGTTGACTTCCCTGGTCGTGTGAGCTATGCCGATCTGCCTAACTATTATCGCCACGCAGATGTATATATCAGCGCCTCCCACAGTGACGGCACTTCGATTTCATTGCTGGAAGCACTGGCCTGTGGTACTCCCCCTATCGTTTCCGATATTCCCGGCAACCAGGAATGGATCGTTCCAGGAATGAACGGCTGGTTGTTCTCCGATGGTGATCCAAAGGATCTTGCTTCGACCATTCTGATGGCCATGGATAAGCGCCATAACCTTCCTGAAATGGGGAAAAAAGTCCGCTTATTGGCTGAAGCGCGTGCCGATTGGGAACGGAACTTCCCCATGCTTGAAAAAGCATATGCCATCGCACTTGGGTAGTTATCTGTACATCGGGGTGGGTGCATCATGACGATAAATAGACTTGCTATCATCCAGGCTCGCATGTCATCGTCCCGCTTACCAGGCAAAGTCTTAATGGATATTGCCGGGAAACCCATGCTCCAGCGTGTCATTGAGCGCACCATGCAAGCCAAATATATTACTCAGGTTGTGCTTGCCACCAGCAGCGATACTTCGGATGATATCCTGCTGAAATTCTGTCAAAAACATGGTTTCCCTTGTTTTCAGGGAAGCTTGCCGGATGTTCTCGACCGTTTTTATCAAACCGCACTTCACTACCATGCCGATGTCATCGTCCGCCTGACGGCTGATTGTCCACTCCTGGACCCTGACCTGATCGATCTCACCATTTCCGCATATCTGGGGAATATCAACTTCCAAAACTACTTGCAACGATCACGAACCACAAATAACTCAGCACAAAACACTGAACCCTTCGACTTTGTTGCCAACCGTTTGCCTCCCCCCTGGAAACGCACACTACCCATCGGTCTGGACGTTGAAGTATGTTCCTTCACAGCCTTACGGCGTGCCTGGAAGGAAGCCAGGGAAGCATACCAGCGTGAACATGTCTTGCCATATCTCTATGAGGGTCTGGCATTACCACCGACTGAACTTTCCGCAGAAACGGAGTGGTACATCGAACAGGGAGTTTCTCCACGTGGATTCAGGGTAGCCTTACTGAATCACTCCCCGGATTATGGTCGCCTGCGTTGGACGGTTGATACTTCGGCTGATCTAGAATTTGTGCGTCAGGTTTACGCCCACCTGGATGATCAGGTCGGATTTGGTTGGAAAAAAGTGCTTGCTCTCCTGGAACAAGAACCCGAACTGGCTTCGATCAATGCCCATGTAGATCACAAAACCGCCTATGATGCCGAACTGCGGAATCAAAATTCATAGTAGCTCGAAAATGCCAAACCCTGGACCCCTGCTCACCATTTTTACTGCACCAAAACCTTTCACCCATCCACACATCAGCCTCATCCAAAGTAACGCCATCCAATCCTGGCAAAATCTTGGTGAAAAAGTAGATGTACTCATCATAGGTGACGAGCCAGGCGCGGTAGAATTTGCCGCGCATGTGGGCGTTCGACACCTACCCAAGGTCGCTTGCAATCCATTTGGCACCCCCCTGGTCAGCTCGATCTTCGAACTGGCTCGCCAGGCCAGTACTTCTCCTTTGCTGGCTTACGTGAATGCAGACATCATCCTCACCCCTCACTTTATCGAGGTTGCCAGGCAGGTATATAGCCAGGTGGAAGAATTCCTGATCGTGGGTCAACGCTATGATCTAGACCTTCAGCAACCCCTCGAGTTTCACACTGGATGGGATATATACCTGCTATCTGATCTACAGATTCGAGGGCGATTGCATCCCCCCGCGGGCAGTGACTATTTCATCTTCCCTCGTCTATGCTTTACCGACATCCCCAAATTTGCCATCGGTCGTGCTGGTTGGGATAACTGGATGCTATATCATGCCCGTACTCAACACTATATGATGGTAGATGCTACTTCATCCATCGTGGTGATTCACCAGGATCACGATTATTCACACCTCCCCAATGGTCAGCCCCATTATCGACTGCCTGAATCCTCAGAAAATATCCGCCTGGCAGGTGGGCCCCGTACGATCTTCAGCCTGACCGATGCGGAATACGTTATCAGTAATGATCGACTACAACGTATCCCGCTTAAGCCTCGCAAGCTTATGCGCGAAATCGAGATCTTTCCACTAACCCACCTGCACTCACAGCCATTGGCCGATATTTTCTTCGCCATCTTTCATCCGATTAATGCCTGGAGGGAATGGCGCGGTAAGCTGGCCTATAAAATAAAGATGAGTCGAAAATCGAATGCCTGATACCGTGGAAATTTGCCCTTTGTGCGGAGTAAACACCAGTTCGTTGTTTGACCAGCGAGTATTTCGCGATCATCCGGTATCGAACAGAATATGTCATCATTGTGGCCTAGTCTACCAGTCTCCTCGCATGACAGCTTCTGAAAGCCAGGTTTTTTACGAATCGGAGTATCGTCGCCTGTACCAGGGCCAGGAAGGCCCTAACGCCAAAGACCTGGCGGTACAGGCTGCCCGGGCTCAAATCACCCTGGATTTCGTGTGCAAGTGGGTAAAATCCTCCCCTTACATCCTGGATATCGGCTGTTCCAGTGGCGTTCTGCTTCAACAATTACAAGCCTATTATCAAGCACAGGCATTTGGGGTAGAGCCAGGCACGGTATACCGAAACTATGCCCAATCTTCAGGATTAGTTGTATACCCTTCACTGGAAGAGCTCGAACAAGAGAAAGTGCCTCATTTTAATCTCATTAGTATGATGCATGTATTGGAGCATCTTCCCGACCCTGTGCATTATTTACGACATTTACGTGAAAACCTGCTAGAACAGGACGGATGGTTGCTTGTCGAAGTACCCAACTTGTATGCACACGATTGTTTCGAAGTGGCCCATCTCATCTCCTTTAGTGCTCATTCCCTGAGCCAGGTAATTCAAAAAGCCGGTTTCCGCCCAATCCAATTACGCAGCCATGGCCAGCCCCGTTCGCGGCTCATCCCGCTCTACCTCACTCTTCTAGCCCAACCGGACAGCAACCCGGTTTATTCATTCAAGCCAGACCGTTATGTACGGATTAAACGCCAGATTGGGTTCCTGCAGCGTCGGCTGGTTGAGCGCCTTCTACCACAGCGCGCCTGGCTCTCACCAGGCACAAATATCGTCTGACAAACCTGCTATGCCCAGAATTGGAATTAACCCGAATCGTGGTCAGGTAACTAAATATCGTCCTGCTCGTATAACGCTCGCTATGCTCACCTACCTGCCCAACCAGGCTGGCTATTTCGCTGAACGCCTGGCGGTCACTCGCCTGAGTCTGGAAAGCCTGATCACACATACACCGCAGCCTTTTGACCTGCTCGTGTTTGACAATGGCAGCTGCCCTGAATTGGTGGACTATTTACGCCAAAAACGCGATCAGGGGCTTATTAATTATCTGGTGTTATCCAGCACGAATATCGGGAAGGTGGGTGCCTTGCACGAGATTTTCCGTGCTGCGCCTGGCGAGATCGTGGCATATACCGATGATGATGTGTTCTTCCTGCCAGGCTGGTTGGAGGCCCACCTGAAAATCCTGGAATCCTACCCGCGGGTGGGTTTGGTCACAGGTTTTTATATTCGATCGCACCTACGTTATGCCATGCAAACCATTGAAGCATTTACCAGGCAAGAGGATGTCCAGGTTGCGCGTGGCTTGCTGATCCCTCATGAGCTAGAACAGCATTATATCGATAACATGGGTCGTAGCTGGGAGAGCTACCAGGAGGAAGTCAAAGGTCTGGAAGATATCCAACTTACTTATCGAGGGGTGAGCACCTTGGCTTCCGCTGGGCATCACCAGTTTATTGGCTATCGCCAGCTTATCCTGGATGCATTGCCATCCTGGGACAGCAATCTGATGGGCAAAATGATCGAGCTGGAAAATAATGTGGACCAGCTGGGATACCTCCGCCTCAGCACTCTTGAACCAGTAACTCGCCTGTTGGGTAATGTTATCAGTCCCGAGAATGCTACCGAAGGCATGCGCCTGGGTCTGATGGCTGAACCCGGAACGATCAATAAGCCACATACAGGCCCGATTAATCGAGTGATGCATATTCCGATGATTAAACGCCTGGTGCTAGGCTTATACAACCGCTTGCACATCCTGATTAACTCATGAAATTCCTCATCGCCGGTTTCGGCTCTATTGGTCGCCGTCATTTCCATAACTTACTCACGCTGGGTGAAAGGGATATCGTGCTCTACCACACGCATCACTCCACCCTGCCGGATGATGAGTTGAGCGATTTCCCCGTCGAAACTGACCTGCGCATTGCCCTGGCGTATAACCCAGATGCAGTCATTGTCTCCAATCCGACTGCCTTGCACCTGGATGTTGCCATCCCGGCTGCTCAGTGTGGGTGTCACCTTCTGATAGAAAAACCCATTTCCCATTCCATGGCCAGAGTGGATGAATTGCTACAGGCTATCGAAGAAAATCACAATAAAGTCCTGGTGGGCTTCCAGTTCCGCTTCCACCCAGGGTTGCAAAAGATAAAAAAGCTTTTAGCTGCAAACTCTATCGGTGAACCGCTTTCGGTTCATGCCCATTGGGGCGAATATTTACCCAACTGGCATCCTTGGGAGGACTATAAGCAAGCTTACGCTGCTCGCCCTGAGTTGGGTGGTGGAGTTATCCTCACCTTATCCCATCCTCTGGATTATCTTCGCTGGTTGTTAGGCGAGATTGAAAGTATTTCGGCTTTCACCAGTCAAAAAGGACTTAAGCTGCCTGTTGATGATATGGCAGAGATTTTCTTGCGTTTTAATAATAACGTTTTGGGTTCTGTCCATTTGGATTACCTCCAACGCCCTGCATCACACTGGTTGGAGATCATTGGCTCCAGGGGCACCATCCGCTGGGATAATTCAGACGGGATTGTCCACCTGGCTCAAGTGAATCAGGATGGTAATACGAATATGTGGCAGGATTTCCCACCTCCGATAGATTTCGAGCGTAACAACATGTTCCTGGATGAGCTACGGCACTTCCTGGCGGTGATTAAGGGTAAGACGAAACCGGTTTGCAGCATGCAGGATGGCATCATGGCTTTACGCCTGGCTTTGGCTGCGCGTCAGCAACAGCTGGTTCATCTAACCTGAATATCTCCTGGAGATCAAAAAACATTACTGCAGACTTTAACTTTTAATCAATCGGGTAATACATAAAACATATGAAACCAGAAAATATATTCCAAAAATTCGATCTCACCGGCAGGGTCGCTATTATTACCGGTGGGCCCGGCTTACTAGGACAGGAGTTTTGCCGAACATTGGCAGAGGCAGGTGCCAGTATCGTTGTGGCAGACATCAATGCCCAGGGTGTGAATGCCCTGGCTACCACACTGATCAAAGCCGGTTTCCATTGCCTGGGTGTAGCCACCGACATCACCCAGCCTGATTCAGTTAATGCGCTGATTGAGGAAACCTTATCGACCTTTGGGCGTCTGGATATCCTGGTCAACTCTGCAGCCCTTGACCCGAAATTTGACCCTCAGGCGCTGGCTGAGATGGCTACCCAGGCTGCTGTTTCCGGTTCATTCGAAGATTATCCGCTGGATGCCTGGAAAGCTGCCCTGGAGGTTAACCTTACCGGCATGTTTTTATGCTGCCAGGCAGCGGTTAAGCCCATGCTTGCCCAAGGTAAGAAAGGCTCGATCGTCAATATATGCTCCACATATGGCCTGGTTGCCCCAGACCAGCGCATTTACCAGCGAGAAGGACAGCAGGCCACTTTCAAACCCGTTTATTACTCTGTCACCAAGGCTGGTGTTTTGGGATTAACCCGCTATCTATCCGCTTATTATGCTGGCACGGAAATCCGCATCAATGCCCTTACCCCCGGCGGAATATTTAATAATCACGATGAAGTCTTCCTCAAGGCCTACAGTGCCCGTACGGTCATGGGACGCATGGCTCACAAAGACGAGATGAACGGTGCCTTACTCTTCCTTGCATCAGATGCCTCGTCTTACATGACAGGTTCCAACCTGGTGGTCGATGGTGGCTGGACAGCCTGGTAACATATGAATTGGATGGACTGATATGCAAATTCTTGCCCTTATTCCTGCCCGGGGTGGCTCAAAAAGCATCCCGCGCAAAAATATCCGCCCACTCGCCGGGCATCCCCTGATTGCCTACTCCATTGCAGCTGCCTTGCAGTCCAGGCTTGTTTCGCGCACGATCGTATCTACGGATGATGAAGAGATCGCCCGTATTGCCCAGGCATATGGGGTTGAGGTGCCCTTCCTGCGCCCGCTGGAGTACGCATTGGATGATTCGACTGACTTTCCGGTTTTTACGCATACCCTGAGCTGGCTTAAGAAAAACGAAGGATACCAACCGGATATCGTGGTGCAGCTACGACCCACCTCACCTATCCGCCCACCGGATTGTGTTGACCAGGCAGTGCAGCTCTTGCTCGATCATCCCGAGGCGGATTCTGTGCGTGGAGTCATCCCCTCTGGGCAAAACCCCTACAAGATGTGGCAGGTCAATGAGCAAGGTCGCATGATCCCACTACTCCCCCTGGAGGGTGTCCCGGAGCCTTTCAATGCTCCCCGCCAGTCACTCCCCCACACTTTCTGGCAAACCGGTCATATCGATGCCATCCGCCTTTCCACCATCCTTCAAAAAAAATCGTTAAGTGGGGAGGTCATCCTTCCCTTACATCTCGACCCACGCTATGCCATCGACATCGATAGCCTGCGCGATTGGCAGCGTGCCGAATGGGTCATTTCCCAGGCTGATATACCCTTCGTACATCCAGGTCATCAAAAACGCGCCTTACCGGAACAAATCGATCTGGTGGTATTCGACTTCGATGGGGTGATGACCGATGACCGTGTATGGATAGATCAGGAGGGGCATGAGTCAGTCGCTGCCAACCGTGGCGATGGAATGGGTATCGCCGCCCTGCACAAAGCTGGAATTCCAATGGTGGTTCTATCCACCGAGCCTAATCCGGTTGTTTCCTCACGCTGCCGTAAGCTAAACCTGCCAGTCATCCAGGGGCAATCTGATAAGGCTGTTGCTCTACATCAGCTCTTTAAGCAGAGAAACGTGGATCCATCTCACGTGATCTACCTTGGTAATGATGTCAATGATCTACCTTGCTTTCCATTAGTTGGTTGTGCACTGGTTGTTGCTGATGCCCACCCGGAGGTCATTGCACAAGCAGATATCGTCCTGTCACACCCGGGTGGGTATGGTGCGGTAAGAGAGCTCTGCGACCGCATCCTTCAACATCAGCGGTAAAAAACTATATCCTGAATTATTTCCATTCCTCAAAACCCGTTGAAATCGGTATTCAGAAAGGTGAAACATCATGTCGCGTGAAATTATCCTTGGAAATCGAAAGGTCGGTGATGGATTCTCGACGTTTATCGTGGCTGAAATTGGGATTAACCACAATGGCAGCCTGGAAATTGCTAAATCATTGATTGATGCGGCAGTCAGATCCGGTGTCGATGCAGTCAAGTTGCAAAAGCGCACGCCTGAGCTATGTGTCCCTCCCGACCAGCAAAAACATATGCGGGAAACACCCTGGGGCTATATCACTTATCTGGAATACCGCCACAAGATAGAATTTGGCTTGAATGAGTACCGTGAAATTGACCGCTATTGCAAGCAAAATAATATCCCCTGGTTTGCCTCGGTTTGGGACGAACCCTCTGTGGATTTTCTACAGCAGTTTGACCCAATCTGTTACAAAATCCCTTCCGCTTCTCTCACCGATAAACAGCTCCTGCTGCACGCTCGTGAGACTGGCAAGCCCATCATCCTTTCGACCGGCATGTCCACTCTCCAGCAGATTCATTCGGCTGTGGAAACTTTGGGTGAGCACAACCTGCTGATTACCCATGCCACCAGCACTTACCCCTGTGACCCTGCAGAGTTAAATCTGAAGATGATTCGCACGCTCAATGAGACTTTTTCCTGCCCGATTGGTTATTCAGGTCACGAGGTTGGCTTGATCCCCACCGTGGTGGCAGTCTCCTTAGGCGCATGCCTGGTTGAACGGCATATCACCCTGGACCGAGCCATGTGGGGTAGTGATCAGTCTGCTTCGGTGGAACCCGGGGGCATGGAGCGCTTGGTCAAATACATTCGTGTCACGGAACAGGCCTTGGGGGATGGAATCAAACGCGTTTATGATAGCGAACTGCCGTCCTTACGCAAACTTCGTCGGATTAAGGATTAGTACGAGGTAAAGTTGAAAAAAATACAATATTTCCCTCTCCATCCATTACTCTGGGCGCTCTTTCCACCCATGGCATTGCTGGGCAATAATATCTCGCAAGTGCCTCCCGGTGACGCTGTACGTACGCTAATGGCCTCACTATTACTATCGTTGCTTCTCTGGGTGATTTTAAGATTGGTGATGGGTGGTTGGCGCAAGTCTGCTATTGTGGTGAGTGGCTTTCTGGTATTGTTTTTCAGTTATGGGCATGTGTATCAGCTCATTGAAGATATCACGATCTTAGGGTTCAACATCGGTCGTCACCGCTTTTTGATCCCGTTATTCATCCTGCTCATGGCTCTCATCTTTATCTGGGTATTACAGCGCAAGGACGTATTGGGGATTACTGGTGTTTTGAATATCATTGGTATTGTTGTATTGGTTCTGCCTGTATTCCAGATTGTCTCATATGAAATAAAAACATCCTCGATTCTTGCTGGAACACCCCAAGAAAACCTGCTTGGGGAAGTTGCAGATTTACAAGTTCCAACCGACAAAAAACCACCGGATATCTATTACATTATCCTGGATACCTATACTCGTGCTGATACGCTTTCCACCAATTTCAATTATGACAACAGCAGCTTCCTGGCTGACCTCGAAAATAGAGGATTTTATATTGCCAATTGCAGTCAAAGCAATTATTCCTTCACCACTTTATCATTGGCCTCCTCCCTGAACTATAACTATATCGATACTCTTAGCAATAGCTTCTCCCCTGCAAATAAAGACGAAACCGATATTTACCCATACTTATTCAACAATGCTGTAGTCTTTACTCTGCGTAATTTAGGTTATCAATTCGTCGCCTTTGAATCGGGCTATTCGCCGACTGAATTCACCAACGCTGATACCTATTACTCCCAGGAAAGTGACTTGCTGGGTATCCTTCTGGAGGATGGCATTAATCCCTTTGAGGCTATGCAGCTCAATACCTCTGCCGGGATGTTCGTTTATGAACTAAGCCCTCATTTTCCCCTCCAGGTGCAACAGTTCCTCAGCCTGGATACCGCATACGTTGTACACCGCAATCGCATTCTATATACCCTGAATCGTTTAGAACGCATCGCTTCGTTACCCGGGCCAAAGTTTGTCTTTGTTCATATTTTAGCCCCTCACAATCCCTTCGTGTTTGGACCAAACGGTGAGTATATCGAACGTAAGACTCCCTTCACGCTCAACGATGACCGAGATGTGGTCGCCCTGGAGGACTACGTCGCCGGATATGACGACCAAATAACATACCTCAACAAGCGTTTCCTTACCATCGTCGACCATCTGATCAACGAGTCTTCTGTGCCTCCAGTGATCATCCTGCAAGGTGACCATGGTGTACCTCGCTTACCCGGCTGGAACGATACTATCCTGAATGCTTACTACTTGCCTGGAAATGGTGATACGCAGCTTTACCAGGGTATCTCCCCCGTCAACAGCTTTCGAGTGATCTTTGATCAATTTTTTAGTGGGCACCTGCCCCTGCTATCAGACCAATCATGTACCACGGACCCCTCGAAGAATCCTTTCGGCTGCACCCAGGTTATTGACCCCAACCCCCAGTGTAAAGCAGCCACAAATCCCTAAAAACATGGAGGGTCAACCTCTTCGCATGGCTCGTAGTTGCCTAAATTGATGAAAGGGTCATGATTT
This sequence comes from Anaerolineales bacterium, assembly GCA_049287485.1. Taxonomy (GTDB): domain Bacteria; phylum Chloroflexota; class Anaerolineae; order Anaerolineales; family UBA4823; genus FEB-25. The sequence continues at coordinate 20,373 of JBAQFX010000022.1, read as the reverse complement.
CGTTATCCAAAGTTAAGAAAATCATTCATGAGCGTCTGGCGCGCCGTGAGATTAACCTTCAGGTCAGGCACATGGCTGCGCAGGTTAACGCCCAGGCTCATTCCAAACCTGAGGCAAAACCTGTGGCCTTATTCAACGCTTCAACCCGTTTGGTTGGAATGAGCTTGAACGGGGGATTTTCCCTGCTCACTTCTTGGGCTCTTCGCCTGCAAAACGTTCCCGTGCTACACTTCGTCTGCCAGGCAGGGATGACCCGCTGTGTTTTGGGCACAGACCGAAATGATTTTTCAAAATCTCCCCCCTGTCAGGCCTGCATGGCTCAATCGCGTTGGTTTTATTCCAGCACGGATGTTGTGCCGTTTTCCTACCAGGAAGATGGCAAGCTTATTGAAGCACTTCGTGAACTGACACTTAACCAGCTAATGGGGTTCGAATACAGCACTACGATTGGGTCAGCCCAGGACACTACTCCTGCATCATTGCCGCTAGGAGTCCTGGTTCTACCTTCCATCCGATGGGTGTTACGCCGTCATCACCTCCTGGATGACGAAGCAACCCGCTTCCTTTATCGACAATATATCGTATCAGCCCATCGTGTTGCTCACGAATTCGCCTCCTTCCTGGATAAAACAAATCCCCAGGCAGTGATCGTGTTTAATGGACAATTCTTTCCAGAAGCGACGGTCCGTTGGCTTTCACTACAGCGTGGCATCCGTACCATCACCCACGAAGTTGGTTTACAACCCTTCAGCGCCTTCTTCACCACTGGGGAAGCCACCGCATACCCCTTGCATGTGCCTGATGACTTCGAGCTCAATCCAGAGCAGGATAAACGTTTGGACGCCTACCTCAGCCAGCGTTTTCAAGGTCAGTTTTCTATGGCTGGCGTACGCTTCTGGCCTGAGATGCAAGGACTTAACGAAGATTTTATAAGAAAAACCGCGGGTTTCAAGCAAATCGTGCCTGTCTTTACCAACGTCATCTTCGATACCAGCCAACCTCACTCCAATGTGGTCTTCCCGCACATGTTTGCCTGGTTGGATATGGTGCTGCAAATCATCCTTGAGCATCCCGAGACGCTGTTTGTCATCCGCGCCCACCCAGATGAATCCAGGCCTGGAAAAGCCAGCCAGGAGAGCGTCAGCCAGTGGGTAAGTCAAAAGGATGTCGGTTCCATTCCCAATCTCATCTTTGTAGACTCACATCAATCGCTCAGCTCCTACGAGCTGATCCAGCGTTCCAAATTCGTGATGGTTTATAACTCAACCATTGGTCTTGAAGCCTCCATCCTGGGTGTTCCGGTATTATGTGCTGGTCGGGCGCGCTTCACCCAGCTCCCCACTGTTTTTTTCCCTGGCACTGCTCAGGAATATCACGACCAGGCGGAGGCTTTCCTGGAAACCCCGCATATTTCCTTGCCAGCCGAATTCAAACGCAATGCCCGCCGATTTTTGTATTACCAGCTCTTTCGCTCCTCATTACCTTTTGGAGACTATCTCGAAGAGGATGAGATCTGGCCGGGTTTCGTCCGGTTGAAGGATTTCGGCCCACAAGCCCTTTTGCCTTCTACTTCGCCTGCAATAAAAACCATACTGGAAGGCATCCTGGAGAATGGTGATTTCCTGCTCGAGTCTGATTTATGATTCCAGCTCACCCCAAATAGTTAAATTTTCTCCTTTATGTCCACATCTATTGTGATCCGTGCCTGCAATGAAGAAAGACATATCGCCCGCTTATTGCAGGGCATCGCCCAACAGACCCTGAAAGACCCTGAGATCATCCTGGTAGATTCGGGTTCAACCGACCACACCCTTGATATCGCCTCACACTACCCGGTCAGTGTGGTGCAAATTCAACCGGAAGAATTTACCTTCGGTTACTCGCTTAACCGTGGGATCAGCCATGCCCAGGGGGAATTGATCATAATTGTCAGTGCTCATGTCTATCCAGTTTACCCCGATTGGTTGGAGAGATTACTGGCTCCCTTTGATGACCCACAGGTGGCTCTCACCTATGGTAAGCAGCGTGGCAACAAGCTCAACAAGTTCTCAGAGGGTCAAATCTTCCAGCATTGGTACCCCGACTATTCTCAGCTTCACCAGCCGTATCCATTCTGCAACAACGCCAACGCTGCCATCCGCCGCTCTTTGTGGGAAAATCAGCATTACAACGAGGCCCTTCCTGGTCTGGAAGACCTGGAGTGGGCTCATCGCATCATGGCACAGGGATACGCGATTAGCTACGTCGCCGAAGCGGAAGTGGTGCATGTGCATGAAGAGACGCCACCTATGGTGTTTAACCGTTACCGCCGGGAAGCCATGGCTTTCAAGCGCCTGTTCCCGCAAGAGCACTACAATCTATGGCATTTATTCCACAACCTCACCACCAATATAGCCAGTGATATCTGGCATGCATCTCGTCAACAGAGATTGTCTTCTCATTTTGGAGAGATTTTTTGGTTCCGCTGGATGCAGTTTTGGGGAACTTACCGGGGTTATCGCCAATCAGGACCGCTCACCTGGCAGTTACGCCAGACTTTTTACTATCCACGCGGCACAAACAGCCAGCCATCCAGCCAAACCAGGAATATCTCCCCCATTCAATATCATCCAAAACAAGACACCCATCCTCAATAGAGGGATTATGCCTGCAATTACTGCTCTCGTACCCATGCGTCACCACTCTCAGCGCATTCCTGGCAAGAATTTCCGGCCTCTGGCTGGTCAGCCGCTCTTCCATCACATCATCACTTCATTACTCGCCTGCGTTGAGATCTCTCAGGTGGTGGTCGATACCGATAGCCAGCCCATTATCCAGGGACTGAGGCAATACTTCCCTATGGTTCGCATTCTCGAGCGTCCAGAGCATTTGCGTGGCGATGCGATTTCAATGAATGAAATCTTGCTGTATGACACTTCACAAGTGGAATCGGACTATTACCTGCAGACCCATTCCACCAATCCTCTCCTGCGCTCTCAGACGATCTCGCAGGCTATCCACTCCTATTTGAACAAAATCCCCGAATATGATACTTTGTTTTCTGTCACCCGCCTTCAAGTGCGCCTGTGGGACCAGCACGGGCATGCCATCAATCATGACCCGGATATTTTGTTGCAAACCCAGGATTTAGCCCCTGTCTATGAAGAAAATTCCTGCCTGTACATCTTCACCCGCCAATCATTGGTTAAACGTCTAAACCGCCTGGGTGAACGACCTCTGATGTTTGAGATCGACCGGGCTGAAGCCTGGGATATCGATGAAGAGCTCGATTTTGCCATTACTGAATTTCTTCTGCAGCATCGCTTGCAGGAAAAGGGTTAACCATGACCACCATTCTTTTTTCAGCTCCTTACATGATCCCTCTTTTGCCTCGATATCGCCCCCTGCTGGAAGGTCTGGGCTTAGAGCTGATTGTTCCTGAGGTGCACGAGCGCCTGGATGAAAACCAGCTCCTGGCCTATGCCGGTCAATACGATGGCACCATTTGTGGTGATGACCACTATACCGCCTCCGTGCTTGAAGCCTGCTCTCCTCGCCTGAAGGTCATCTCCAAATGGGGCACAGGCATTGACTCGATCAACCAAGAAATTGCGGAAAAACTTGGCATCCAGGTGCGTAATACTCCCAACGCCTTTACCCTGCCAGTGGCCGATACAGTACTCGGGTATATGCTCACCTTTGCCAGGCGCTTCCCCTGGATGGATCGGGCAGTGAAATCGGGCGTATGGGAGAAAATCCCCGGGCGCTCCCTTAGTGAATGCACATTGGGCGTTGTGGGTGTAGGCAAGATTGGCAAGGCTGTTATCAGGCGGGCGCGCGCCTTCGGCATGAAGATACTTGGCAATGATATTATCCCCATCGATTCGGTCTTTCTGTCCAATAATGCCGTCGAAATGACCTCCCTGGAAGATTTACTGGCTCGCGCTGATTTTATCAGTTTGAACTGTGACCTTAATTCCTCTAGCCACCATCTTATCAACAGTAATACCCTCAATGATATTAAACCATCCGCTATCCTCATCAACACCTCTCGTGGGCCAGTCATCGATGAGCCCGCCCTGATTTCCTCCCTGCAGACAGGCAGGTTGGCAGGTGCCGCCCTGGATGTCTTTGAGGTTGAGCCACTTCCTATTGACAGCCCATTGTGCAGGTTGGATAACGTTTTGCTGGCCTCTCATAATGCCAATTCCAGTCCCAAAGCCTGGGAAAGAGTGCACCAAAATACCATCAATAATCTGCTGGAAGGATTGGGTATATCTATCCCCAGGAGAACATGAACATGGAAAATCAAACCGCTGATCCCTTAAAATCTCCAACCCCTCCCACCGTCCTCATCACCGGCGCCGCTGGCGGGATAGGCCGGGCTACAGTCCATCTGTTTGCCAGGTCAGGCTGGCGTGTCATCGGTGTGGATCGGTCTCCTTTCGGAGACACATTCCCCCAGGAAGGGTTTTTCATCCAATCTGATATCTCCATTGGTGGCAACCTGGAATCGATCTTCAAGCAGGTCCAGGCTCACACCGGGTATCTCAACGCTTTGATCAATAATGCCGCAGTGCAGGTTGCCAAGCCCATCATGCAGACCAGCGTGGAAGAATGGGATGCGGTCATGGCCTCGAACCTACGCTCGGTCTTTCTCAGTGCCAAGCTTGCTTTCCCATTATTCAACGCAGCAGGAAAAGGGGCGATTGTCAACGTTTCTTCGGTGCATGCCGTTGCCACATCTGCAAATATTGCGGCTTATGCCGCCAGCAAGGGTGGTTTGCTGGCTCTCACCCGCGCCATGGCCATCGAGTTTGCACCCAACAATATCCGTGTCAACGCCATCCTGCCCGGCGCGGTGGATACACCCATGCTACGCGCTGGTCTGGTCCGTGAACATGTCCAAGGTGGAGATATCCAGACCCGCCTGGATAACCTGGCCCGTAAAACCGTCAATGGTCGTATCGGTACCCCCGAAGAGATCGCCCATGCCATCTATTTCCTGGCCGATGACACCCAATCATCCTTTATGACCGGCCAGGCGATGATCGTGGATGGTGGTGCCACTGCTCGTCTCAGCACCGAGTGATTTAAACCACTATGGTTACCCGGGCATAAACAGATGACTTTACGCCAATCCATAAAAAAAATCACCCCCACACCCGTCTGGAAACTGGGTTCTGACACCTATTGGTGGTGGCATAATCGCGGGCGGCATCTTGTGGCGAAATCATTGGACTCGCGATGGGCAGAGAGCACCCACCGCCTGAGACAATACGAAAATATGCATGCTAACCAGCGCTGCTTCATCATCGGTAATGGACCCAGCCTGCGCCAGACTGATTTGAATAAGCTGCGCGGTGAATACACCTTTGGCCTGAATCGCATTTATCTGCTCTACCCTGAGTTAGGTTTTACTACCACTTATCTGGTTTCGGTCAATGATCTGGTTCTAGAGCAGTGTGCTCCGGAGATGAAAAGCCTGTCTTTGCCAAAATTCTTTACCTGGCGTGCCCGCCGTTGGTTCCGCCCGGACCATAAAATCACCTACCTCGACACTGACTTCACCGGTCAAGAGGACTTCTGTTCAAATATCACCGGACGTTTTTTTGAGGGTTACACCGTCACCTATGTCGCCCTGCAGCTGGCATTCCAGATGGGTTTCAGCGAAGCAATTCTAGTGGGAGTTGACCATAATTTTGTCACCAAAGGGACTGCCAACCAGGCTATCGTCTCACAGGGGGATGATCCCAACCATTTTGCTCCCAATTACTTCGGTAAGGGCTTTAAATGGCAGCTCCCTGATCTGGCAGGCTCGGAACGTGCCTACCAATTGGCCCAAGTAGCCTATTCACAAGCTGGACGCCGCGTGGTTGATGCAACCATTGGTGGCAAGCTGACTATCTTCCCCAAGGTTGATTATGCTACTTTGTTTTAATCGAACAATCGATTGCTGTTCCAGATTGTACCAATACCACTTCAACAATGATCATTCGCCTATAAAAGGATCCACGATTCATAAAAAGGTCAGGATTAATGGTTGAGGGTAATCGGAAACTGGCTATGCACAGACGATTTTCACATTGGCCGACTATCTGTATCATCGCTATTTTCATCCTGGGGACCGGGTTGCGTTTCTTAGACCTGACTGATCCGCCGTTAGATTACTTCCCCCAACGTCAGGAGCGTGCCGCGATTATTGCCCGGGGAATCTATTACCAGCTCCTACCCTCCGCTGACCCCGCCTTGCGTGCCCAGGCTGTTTATCTGGCGAAAACGATGGATCCACGCGAGCCATCCGTGTTTGAAGGTCTGGTGGCGGTAACTTACCTTGTCATAGGTGGAGAACATCTCTGGGTGGCACGTATCTATGCTATCTTGTTTTGGCTGCTTGGTGGGATAGCATTGTATTTGCTGGCGCGCCGGATGACCTCCCCCCTGGCAGCAATTGCACCGCTCATCTTCTATTTCTTTTTGCCCTGGAGCGTGATCTTCAGCCGTATCTTCCAACCGGACCTGATCATGGTCATGCTCACCTTGTGGGCTGCTTACTTCCTATATCTCTGGAGCGAGACGCTCAGCTGGAAATGGGCCATTCTTACCGGTTTGATCGCCGGTGTGGCAGTATATGTCAAAATACCGGCAATATTTCCCATTGGCTTAATGCTAATCTGGATTGTAATTGATACTCTAGGTTTTAAAAAAGCCATCTCCAGCCCTCAGGTCTGGGCGATGGTGGTTATGCTCCTGGCTTTACCGGTCATATACTATCTATTCATTATCCCAGGCTATTCCCAGGGCTGGTTGATCTTCACACTTTCCCTGGTAGATAAATGGTTGCAACCATCTTTTTATATCCAATGGATCATCTTTGCCGGGGGTTTGGTGGATTTGGGCATCGCCTTTGTCAGTTTTGTAGGGGTTTGGTTATTGCCCAAAAAACCACGGATTTTTGCTCTATCGCTTTGGGCGGGGTATATTTTGTTTGGGCTGGCTTTCCCCTACCATATTACCACCCACGAGTACTATTCTATTCCCCTGATCCCTGCTGTAGCGCTTTCTTTGGCTCCATTAGCAGGCCTGGTATTTAATCGGATTAAGGAACACGATCGTCTGGCGAGATGGACCGTAGTTGTTGTTCTCGGGTTTGCCATTTTCTACTCAGGGTGGATGGGACAATCTATCCTTCTAAGCAAGAATTACCGCTATGAGGCTATCAGTTGGCAGGAAATGGGCCAGGTCTTGCCAAAAGAGGGGGACCTGATCGGAATTACCCATGAGGACGGATATCGTATCGCTTATTACGGCTGGCGGCATGTAACCCCCTGGCCGTATAATGCGGAAGACGAGGCCTCCATAGGCAAGGTAGATCCAATGGAGCAATTCACCAGCTTGTTTAATAAGGCTGTTGGTGGGGAAGACTATTTTATCGTCACCATGTTCAACCAATTCGACTCTCAGCCTCTGCTCAAGTCCTACCTGTATGACCATTACCCCATTTATGCCGAGGGTGAAGGTTATTTGATCTTTAATCTCACCCAACCTAATGTGTCCACGCCCTGATGATTGCGCAAGAACTCCCTCTGCTATCGATTGTCACGCCCTCCTTCAACCAGGCACAGTACCTCGAGCAGACCATCCAATCCGTCCTGTTTCAGGATTACCCCAGGATCGAATATCTTCTCGTCGATGGTGGTTCGACCGATGGCAGCCCTGAGATTATCCAACGCTATGCTGACCGACTCGCCTGGTGGGTCTAAGAGCCAGACCAAGGCCAGGCAGATGCCATCAACAAGGGTTTTCACCACTCCCACGGTCAGATCATCGCCTGGTTGAACTCAGATGACCTGTACTACCACCCGGATACGGTCAGGCATGCCGTCCAGGCTCTAGAAACCCATCCGGAGGTGGGCATGGTGTATGGCGATGGTGTCATGGTCGATGCGTACCTGCGCGTCTTGGATTGGCACACCTACCCACAATACTCTCTGGCGGATCTGTTGTCTTTTAAGGTCATTTTACAGCCCACCGTCCTTATGCGCCGGGAGGCTTTGGAGCACGCCGGGTTCCTTGCCTCCCGCTACCATATGATCTTTGACCATGCCCTGTGGGTGTGCATAGCAGCCTATCATCCTCTCCTACACGTTAGCGAATATTGGGCAGTGGAACGTACTCATTCCGATGCTAAAACTACCGCTCAGACAGGCCAGTTTGTGGAAGAGGCCTTCCATTTTATTCCATCATTGAAAACGGATATAAATTTTCAGCCGATTTTGGCTCAACAAGGTAACAAAATCTATGCTGGTCTGCACATATTCGCCGCCAAGCGCATGATTGATGGTAATCAGCCCGCAAAGGCTCTTGATCACTTTCGCCAAGCCTGGCGATTATCCCCCTTGGCAGTTCTAAGCTCCTGGCGGAAGGTCATCCAAGCTGTTGGTTTTATTACTGGTTTTGACAAGCTCTTTCTTGCTTACCGTAAAACCCGTCGGCATTACCAATTTCATGGTCAGCAGCTTCACCTGGATAAACATGGTATCCACTTGATGAATATCTAAATGATGATATGCTAATCTGCTAAATATACATTATGACCCAATTACCCCTTGTTTCAATCATTACTCCTTCTTATAACCACGGGCGTTTTCTCCAGCAGACCATCCAATCCGTCATATCACAGGATTACCCAAATCTGGAATACATCATTGTTGATGGTGGTTCAACAGACAACACTGTAGATATTATTAAGCAGTATGCCAGCCATATTGCCTGGTGGGTTTCTGAGCGTGACCATGGTCAGGCTGACGCTATCAATAAAGGGTTTGCCCACGCTCACGGAGAGATCATCGCCTGGTTGAATTCAGATGATTTGTACTATCGCCACGATGCTGTCAGTCATGCTGTCCAGGCATTACAGGCTCATCCAGAAGTGGGTATGGTTTATGCAGATGGCATCATGGTCGATGTGCACCTGAACCTTTTGGATTGGCATTGCTATCCACAACTCACCCTCACCGACTTGCTGGCTTTCAGGGTATTACTACAACCCACGGTGTTCATGCGTCATTCTGCCTTGAATGAAGTTGGTTTTCTCCCCACCAACTATGACCTGATCCTGGATCACGCCCTATGGGTTCTGATTGCAGCAAAATATCCCATCATGCACGTGAGCGAGTTTTGGGCAGTTGAGCGTACCCATTCCGATGCGAAGACCATTTCCCGTGCAGCTTATTATGGAGAAGAAGCTTTTCCGTTCATCCAATCCCTGGAGAGTGACCCTGCTGTGGGGCCAGTGATTATCCGGGACCACAAAATAATCTATGCTGGTTTACATGTCTTCGACGGCAGGCGCCAGATCGATGCTGGCAAACCTCGCCTGGCACTCGAGCATTTCAAGCAAGCCTGGCGATTATCCCCTCCAGTTGTCTTGCTCGTCTGGTACAAGGTCGTGCAGGCAATAGGGAACAGTTTGGGATTGGAAAAGATATTTTTGTCTTACCGCACATTTCGGCGGCGGTTAAAAAACCGAGAACGCTGCTTGGTCATAGATGAGCACGGTGTCCATCTGGTAAGTACAAAAAAGGGGTAGTTATCTAATGTTAAAACGTCTGATCATCCACCCTTTTACTTTTGCCATATTCCCGATACTGGCCCTATTGGCTTACAACATCACTGAAGTGCCCCCACGTATTGCCTTACGTTCGTTGGTTATCTCGCTTATCGGGACAGTCATCCTTCTCCTTATCCTTGCCTTGATCACGCGCAATTGGCAAAAAGCAGCCATCACCACCACTCTGATCCTGATTTTATTCTACTCTTACGGGCAGGTATATGAATTTTTACAGGCGCGTTCAATATTTGGAGTAAATTTTGGCCGGCACAGGTATCTGGTGATACTTTATGGAATTATCTTGATAATCGGATTGTGGGCAATATTGTTTAAGTCCAAAGATTTAACTGGTGCCACACAGATTTTTAATATTATTGGGATTCTCTTGCTGGTGTATCCGCTCATCCTGATCGTTAGCCATGGTTTACATACTTCTAGCAGTGAACAGCGCTTATCAGAAGTTTCCCTCAATGTTGACCCATCGGTTCTTACTCAACCTAAAAATCTACCGGATGTCTATTTTATTGTTCTGGATGGTTACGCGCGGGGAGATGCTTTATTGAACGATCTCAATTATGATAATTCAACGTTCCTGAATAAACTATCGTCTATGGGTTTTTATGTCGCTGATTGCAGTCGATCAAATTATGGTAGTACTCGTGAATCATTACTGACTGCATTAAATATGGATTATTTAGACCCTCTTATCAATGAAATTCTAGCTCAGGGTTTTACTAATCCCGAGGATGTCTGGATATTAATAAAGCAAAGTAAGGTTCGCTATTTACTTGAATCGATGGGGTATAAAACAGTCGCTTTCGATAGTGGGTATGAATTGACCCGGTTACGAGACGCGGAGGTTTATCTCCAATACACTGGGGTGCCTTATGAGATGCAGGTTTTTCAACCCTTTGAAGCCATGTTGATTCGCAGCACCGCTTTATTAATTTGGTCTGACTTTACATATAAATCACTGCCTGCTTATACACCCACTATCTTTGCAACTATGAATTTCGAATATGAGGACCATATCAATCGAGAGTTCTATATTTTGGATCAGTTGCCACGTATAACATCTATCCCCGGGCCAAAATTTGTATTTACTCATATTTTGATTCCTCATCCTCCTTTCGTCTTTACACCGAATGGTGACATTCAGACTGATCCAGCATTCTTTAGCGAGATTGGCTTTTCACCCATCGATGGAGAACATGAGGCTGAAGGGTATCTTAATGGAATCAAATTTCTCAACAACCGCATGCCAGATATTTTACATACCATCATTACCAATTCAAATGTACCTCCGATTATTGTTTTAATGGGCGATCATGGGACTAGCTTTGTGGATCACTATCTAAATTTAAATGCATATTTTCTCCCAGATAATGGCGAGCAGGCTTTGTATCCATCGATCTCACCGGTTAATTCTTTCCGGGTTATTTTTAACACCTATTTCGGCACACATTTTAACCTACTGCCAGATATCAGTTACGATCAAGGTCAGCCGATTCCTGAAACCTATTCTCATTGTATTCAAAATTAGTTGGGATTCAAATGTCATCACCAATTCACTTGGAAAGAAGAATCAATAAGTAATCTAAAAACGTTTATAGCATGTTGTGTCCTCTATACCTGACTTAAATGTCTGATTCGGTTGGTCTACATTCCATCATATTTTTTAGGGTTATTTGATTTAATGATTCCTCCCCCGGTTATTGTGTTCCCAACTCCATGCTGTTATCATCGCATGGGAGATATGCGATCTATTGCCTGAGGTATAAACCTGGTAGCAGAACACGGGAATAGCCTTGAGCTAGATTTTTACCAATATCTCACTCAACCAAACGATGGGTTTTTTTGTAATCACCATACATGATTTGAATGATCGACCCTTTTTGCATACATGCCTATGTAATCAGTACGGTTCCCATCCAATATAGCAATCGCTTTTTTAGATTTAAGTCTGCTCAAGCCTCTTCGTTTCTAATAGCTTTATGCTTCCTTTAGTTTCTATTATCACCCCCTCCTATAATCAGGGACAATTCCTCCCGGAAACCATCCAATCTGTCCTGTCACAGGATTATCCTCACCTCGAATACATTATCATCGATGGTGGCTCAACCGATAACTCGGTGGAAGTGATCCGCAAGTATGCTAACCAGCTTGCCTGGTGGGTTTCCGAGCGCGATAAAGGCCACGCCGATGCCCTGAACAAAGGCTTTGCGCATGCCACTGGCGAGATCCTCGCCTGGCTGAACTCAGATGATACCTACCAGCCGGGAGTTATCCGCGAAGCTGTGGATTATATGCTCTCTCACCCAAGTATTTCCATGGTGTATAGTGATGCCAATCTGATCGACGAGAGTGGTAAGTACCTTGGTCGTTTTCCTGCCAAGCAGACGGATTATGGCCGCATGCTGAATGGCTCAGTCAACATCCCTCAGGCGACCACTTTCTTCTGGATGCGCTTGTGGAAACAGGTTGGTCCCCTCGACTTGACGTTGAAGTACTCATTTGATTATGACCTTTGGGTGCGTCTGGCAAAAATCGCACCTGTGGTTTATGTTCCACGTACTTGGTCGAACTTCCGCTTGCATGAAGCAGGAAAAACCATCTACATGGATGACCTCTGCTACCCGGATATGATCCGGGTAGCTCAACGTGAAACCGGGAAAAAAGTACCCTCCCTGATACTTCGCTGGTACTTGCGCCGCCTTACCTATGCCTGGTTACCAATTCGTCTGCGGGTGAAATTACGCCAGATCATCAATATCTGACACAATTATTCATATTACAATTGAGATTACAATTGGATAAATACTGTAAGGAGGACAGCCAGCATGTTGTTTGAACCGACCACCATCCCGGAAATTATCCTGATTACCCCACAAGTTCATGGCGACGATCGCGGCTTTTTTATGGAAACCTACCAGGCTCAAAGGTTTGGTGCTGCCGGTTTGCCCTTCATCTACGTTCAGGATAATCATTCGGGTTCCCAGCACGGCACATTGCGTGGATTACACTATCAGGTGCGCCAGGCGCAAGGCAAGGTTGTGCGGGTGATAGCTGGTGAAATCTATGATGTGGCGGTGGACTTACGATCATGGTCACACACCTTCGGTCAATGGGTTGGTCTCGAGCTTTCCGCAAAGAACAAATTACAATTATGGATCCCACCCGGTTTCGCCCATGGATTTTATGTGATGAGTGAATGGGCTGAGGTAGTTTATAAGGCAACAGATTTTTATGCCCCCGAATGGGAGCGTACCTTGCTCTGGAATGATCCAGCCTTGAATATCACCTGGCCAGTGCCGGTAGGTGAAGAACCCATCCTTTCTCCCAAAGACACTCTGGGCAAACCTCTTTCTGAAGCTGAAATCTATCAACAGGAAATAAAATGAAAAACATCCTCGTCACGGGTGGTGCTGGTTTTATCGGCTCCAATTTCGTTCGCTATCTGCTTCAAACTGAGCCTGAGGTCCATGTCATTAATCTAGATGTACTTTCATACGCAGGCAGCCAGGAAAACCTCAAGGATTTACCTCAACCTGAACACCATACTTTCGTCAGGGGAGATATTTGCGACCGGCCTCTTGTTGATCATCTTTTCCATTTTTATCAGATTGACACGGTTGTTCATTTTGCTGCCGAAACCCATGTAGATCGCTCGATCCTTTTTCCTGAGCAATTCTTGCGCACCAATGTCATTGGTACTGTCAATCTGCTGGAAGCAGCCCGCCAATACTGGCTGCAGGAAAAACAGTTACCTCCCGATGAGCTTCGTTTCCATCACATCTCCACGGATGAGGTCTACGGCACTCTTGCACCGAATGAACCAGCCTGGACGGAGGAAACCCCTTACGCCCCAAGCTCCCCGTATTCAGCCTCCAAAGCTGCCAGTGATCATTTCGTGCGTTCGTATGGGCATACCTACGGCTTACCTTATTCCATCAGCCATTGCACCAACAATTATGGTCCTTACCAGTTTCCCGAAAAGTTGATTCCGCTGATGGTATTAAATGCTGTCGATGGCAAGCCCCTTCCCATTTATGGAGACGGTGCTCAGATACGTGATTGGCTCTACGTGGAAGATCATTGTGAGGCCATATGGATGATCTTGCGTAAGGGTCGCCCAGGTCAGACCTATCATATCGCTGCAGGTTCCCAACCCACTAATCTGGAGGTTGTTCAGCATCTATGTAACGCTTTGGATGAGCTCCTGCCGGAATCATCCTCTGCCCCTCACGCCTCTCTGATGCGTTTCGTCCCCGATCGTCCAGGGCACGACCGGCGCTACGCCCTCGATATTACCAAGATCAAGACCGAATTAGGCTGGCAACCCACGCAATCACTGGGCAGCGGCCTGCACAAAACCATTCAGTGGTATCTTTCACACCCGGAATGGGTATCAGCCATTCAGCAGCAGCAGGATTACCAGCAATGGCTCGAACGAAATTACGACAAGCGACAATAGATTGTGTTGGAGGTAACCATGAAGGGCATCATCCTTTCAGGTGGTAAAGGTACACGGCTATATCCCCTCACCATTGGGGTAAGCAAGCAGCTTTTACCTATATACGACAAACCCATGGTGTATTACCCGCTTTCAATGCTGATGTTGGCTGGCATCCGTGATATCCTGGTCATCAGTACGCCTGAAGCATTGCCTGCCTTCCGCACGCTCTTAAAAGATGGCTCCCACCTTGGATTGAACTTTTCCTACGCAGAACAGGCTGAACCGCGTGGGTTGGCAGATGCTTTTTTAGTTGGGCGTGATTTTATTGCCAACCAACCGGTATCCTTGATCCTGGGAGATAACATTTTCTTCGGCCATGGTCTGCCTTATCAGCTTCGAGGAGCAGCTCAACTTACGAACGGCGCTTTGATCTTCGCTTACCCGGTGCGTGATCCCGAGCGTTATGGCGTGGTCGAATTCGACGAGCATGGCATGGCTCTTAGCATAGAAGAAAAACCGACCAGGCCCCGTTCTCCTTACGCCGTACCTGGCATGTATTTTTATGATTCGCAAGTCTCTGAACTGGCTGCCACTCTCAAACCCTCCCCCCGTGGCGAGATTGAGATCACCGATCTGAATATGATCTACCTATCACAGGGAAGGTTGCGTGTGGAAGTCCTGGGTCGAGGGGTTGCCTGGCTGGATGCTGGCACTCATGAAGCCCTGCTTCAAGCCAGTAATTTTGTTCAAACAGTTCAAGATCGTCAGGGAATGATGATTTCCTGCATTGAGGAAATTGCCTTTCGCCTGGGTTTTATTGATGCAGATCAGCTCCGCCAGCTTGCAATCACCATGGACAACAATCAATACGGTCAATACCTGCTACATCTCCTGGAAGATGAGTTGCCTTTCCAACGATGAGGTAGTACCTCAGATAAATTTATCTACCCTGACATTTACCCTAAAACTGCCATGCGTATTCTACTGATAGGAAATACCGGACAACTCGGCTGGGAATTGGAGCGTACGCTCGCCTCCCTGGGTGAACTGAATGCCTGTGACTATCCGCACATCGATTTGGCGGACAGTAAAAGTATCCGCCAGGTGATCAATGATTGTCAGCCTGAGGTGGTGATTAACGCAGCTGCATATACTGCCGTCGATCGAGCCGAATCCGAACCAGATTTAGCGCATGCCATCAATGCAGTCGCCCCTGGCACACTTGCCGAAGAAGCCCGGTATATAAAAGCAGCTTTCATCCATTTCTCCACCGATTACGTCTTTGATGGACAAAAAGGAACCCCTTACCTGGAGAGCGACCAGCCCCACCCCCTCAGTGCATATGGGCGCACCAAGCATGCCGGAGAACAGTCAGCACAACAGGTCGATGGGGCTTATCTAATCCTGCGTACCAGCTGGGTCTATAGTATGCGACGTGACAGTTTTGTGACCAAGGTCCTGGGATGGGCTCGCACTCAGCCTGCCCTAAAATTAGTCGCTGACCAGGTCAGCGGTCCTACCTGGGCGCGTATGCTCGCCGAGGTTACCAGCCAGCTTATTACATTAGGCAAAGCAGATCCATATAACTGGTTTTCTGAACATCGTGGGCTATATCATCTGGCTGGTTCTGGCCATTGCAGCCGCTTTGAGTGGGGGCAAGAAATACTACAGCTAGACCCTCACAGGCATGAACAACTCGTCCAGGAAATTCTTCCTGCTCCAACGGCTGACTTCCCCACCCCAGCCCGGCGCCCGCTATTTTCTGCCCTGAACTGTGACCATTTCTCTCAGACGTTTCAACTAACCCTGCCGGACTGGAGATATTCCTTGAAACTCGCCATGGAGAGCGTATGACTCTGCGCGTTCTATCGGTATTTGGCACCCGACCCGAGGCAGTGAAAATGGCGCCTGTGGTTCAGGCTTTAGCACATACACCAGAAATTACCCCATTCGTCTGTGTCACTGCCCAGCATCGCCAGATGCTAGATCAGGTGCTGGGCTTATTTAATATTCATCCCGATGTTGACCTGGATTTAATGACGCCCGACCAGAACCTTGCTTCACTGACCGCTGATATTTTTACCCATCTCGACCCGGTTCTGATCGACTTGAAACCAGACTGGGTGCTGGTGCAAGGGGATACTACCACTGTAATGGCGTCATCTCTAGCAGCGTATTACCACCATATCCTTGTCGGACATGTGGAAGCTGGTCTGCGTACCAGTGATAAATGGCAGCCATTTCCGGAAGAAATAAACCGGCGCCTCGCCAGTGTGGTGACTGATTTGCATTTTGCCCCCACCGAATGGGCACGTCAGAATCTACTGCGCGAAAATATTCCCTCATCACAGATTGTTGTCACCGGGAATCCGGTCATCGACGCTCTGCAAGAGGTTGTGCAAATGCCAGCCACACCTGAGGTGCTCGACCTTTTCAAGCGTATCGATCTTCCCTACCAATCATCGCAGCCCTCGCTGAAAACCTCAAGCCCTGCTCCGCGCCTGATCCTGGTCACCGCCCATCGCCGCGAAAATTTCGGGAAACCCCTTGAGCAGATTTGCTCAGCTCTCAAAATCCTGGCAGAAACCTATGGGGATGCGATCCGCATCGTTTATCCAGTGCACCTCAATCCAAATGTTCAACAACCGGTTCATCGGATTTTGGGCAATATTCCCCATATCACCTTACTCAAACCATTGGATTATCTCCCCATGGTACACCTGATGAAGCATGCCAACCTGGTATTGACCGATTCTGGCGGTTTACAGGAAGAAGCCCCTGCCTTGGGTATACCGGTGCTCGTCATGAGAGCTGTTACGGAAAGGCCTGAAGGTGTACAGGCAGGCACGGTTCGCCTGGTGGGTACCGATACAGACGTCATCGTGAGCCATGCCCGAAATTTATTAGATGACCCGCAGGCTTATACCTCCATGGCCCAAGCGATCAACCCTTATGGAGATGGTAAAGCTGCCCAACGCATTGTCAAAGCCATCCTTGAGACAAAATCATAATTTCCTTGCTTGAATCCTGGGCAAAGGGAAATTCTCGATTAGTCAAATAGCCCAACAAATAACTTACCTGCATAACTGTTCACCATGCTAGATTTATCCATCTGCATTGTCACCCTGAACGCCTCTGATTTCTTACGTAATTGCCTGTACTCAATTTGTAAGCAATCCTCAACCATATCTTGGGCTGGCACTGATATCCAGCCTCAAGCAGCTGATGGATCCAATTCTGATCGGGAGAAGATTAACCTTGAGGCGATCATTGTTGATAATGGATCGTCCGACGATACCGTAAAAATGCTCCAGGCTGAATTCCCCACTGCCAGGCTTATCCTGAATGACGGGAATGAGGGTTTTGCTCGACCAATTAATCAAGCTTTACGCCAAAGTCAGGGGCGTTACATGCTGGTACTCAATCCTGACACGATCATCCTGCCTGGTGCACTGAATACCCTGGTCGAATTTCTGGATTCTCACCCTGATGTTGGTATATGCGGTCCCAAGGTTTTAAATCGCGATGGCAGCTTGCAAAAAGCATGCCGTCGTGGAGTTTCGCGTCCATGGGCTGCCTTCAGTTATTTCTCTGGTTTATCAGCACTTTTTCCCCACAGTAAATTATTTGGGGGTTACTTGTTGAATTATCTGGATGAGAACAAAACCCATGAGGTGGATGGGGTTTCAGGTTCATGTATGCTCATTCGCCGCCAGGTAACCCACCAGGTAGGACTATTTGATGAGCAATTCTTTGCTTATCAGGAGGATGCTGATTATTGCTTCCAGGTAAAGAAAGCTGGCTGGAAAATCGTTTATGTGCCTGCTGCACAGATTATCCATTTTGGCGGGCAGGGTGGCTCGCGTGTCCAACCATACCGGTCTATTTATGAATGGCATCGCTCATATTACCGGTACTACCAGAAAAACCTTGCTAAAGATTATATTTTCTTATTTAATTGGTTTTACTATTTGTTGATGGGCTTGAAACTAGTAATATCTTTGATTGCTAACGCATTAAGAACTGAAAAGTTCGCTGGTCCACGTCGTGCCTGATCAACATCACCAGGATCATTCCTTGAATCAAAAGCTCACCTCGAATCAATTACTTCTGATTATCATTGCAACTGCGTTGCTTTTCCTGACCGCTTTCTCCTTCTACCTTCTGCAAGATCCGACCGCCCCGTTACCATTCAGTCGCCCGCCAGTTACCATCACCGCTACAAATCTTGCTCCTGTCATCACTTTTACTGCCGCCCCATCCTCTACTCCAATCCCCACTCGGCAGACTTCCTATACGCCATTTGCCACGTTATTGACTCTCAACCCCGGAACGTCTTCTCAATCACCCAATCAATCTGAGACCATAACCCCTGAAGGAACAGTCTCTCCCACCGTTCCAACACACACTTTGAATCCCACGCCATCTGGGACTTTGCTGTATACCTTGACTTCTACTTCAGCCTCTATTACCGCTTCTCCTGCGGTCACTGGCACGCTCTCCGCAGGTGAAATTGGTGTCACCGGGCGGGTTCTCCAAAATGGCACCCCGGTAGTCAATGTAGTGGTTGTATTTGAAGATGATACACCCGCTCGCAAGGCGTACACTGATGCAAGTGGTCATTATTGGTTTACTACCCTGGCTCCAGGCACTTCTTTTACACTTACGTTCAACCAGGCTGACAATCCCCAACTTTCGCCGACTGCTGAAGTTGCCTCTCTGGCATGGATTGAAGGCAACTTGCCCACAGGAGTTGAAATCATCGATTTACCTGACTTTGAAATCAGCCTTAATCTTAACGAGATGATCTTCGAGCTTCAATCTCCTGAAAACGGTGCCGACTATCCGGCGACCGCAATCAATTCGTCTACTCCACTCCCATTCGTCTGGTCAGCTTACAATCCAGGTGGATCCTATCATATTGAGCTGGTGTCCGATGACACGGATGAACTGGTTTGGTCATCCAACCAGTTAACCTCGACCACCTTCAGTTGGAATGGTACCTTGAGTGATGGCACCCATATCTCAGAGGGATCATATTATTGGCGTGTCGCGGTGACCAAATCCTCAGGGATTTACAACGTTATTATCTTCTCTCCACCAAGGGATCTTATTTTCAACTAGTATGTGATTTGTTGGTTTTCTCATGATCTTTGAGCGGGTGGCGAATAATCGCCAGCCGCTCTTTTTCTTCTACACCTCATTATGAAACCAAATGGATACTGGCCTGGCGATAAATAATATCCGATTTGTTATAATCCAGGGTTATGAATTATAATGCCGGCAAACTTGATAAAATTCCGTAGGAAGGTTTATGTCCAAAAACGGCTGGATAGCCTGTATTATTGGCTTGGTTGTATTGCTGTGTGTTGGTGTTTTTTGCCTGGTTGTGAGTTTGATTGGTGTAACTGGTTATATCTCCATCGCTCCCGCGCTAACTCTGGGTTTTCCCTTCCCACGGGAAGCCAATGGTACTTCAAGCCCATCCCCGTTTGTGATTCGTCCCACTCAGCAAAGTCTATCCCCAACCCAAACCCCCGCCATAATTCCCGTCACGCCTCAGCTTGAACCGATCACGCCCATTCCAGAAGTTTCACCTTCTGCAATGTTGGTGCCAACCGACACTCTCAACACTTTGGAGAATACTTTTATTCCAAACTTCGATCCCATTGACCTGGGCCACCGATTGCTCGGTCTGGATAATCTTTCAGCAACCGAAATGCCTCCGGATTCCTTTTATCAGGTCGGTGAACAGCAAACCTTTTGGGTTGGAAACGGTGAAGAAGAAAACTTTACGGTACAGGCAACCCTGCGCTATGTCACGGATCATGCCTATTTCTGGATTGAAGATGGTACCCCCTATCGTCAGCGAGACCTTGCTGACCTGGCAGACACGTTCGAAAATCAGATTTACCCGACCACTCGTTCGTATTTTGGTAGTGAGTGGTCTCCTGGTGTGGATGGCGATCCTCACATCTATATCCTTTATGCTCACGGTATTGGCAATGGAATTTCAGGTTATTTTTCATCGGCAGACGAATATCCCCCTCAGATCAATCGCTTTTCCAATGGGCATGAAATGTTCCAGATCAATGCCGATAATTCCCCCCTGGATAGTGAATACACTTTCGGAGTTCTTGCCCATGAATTTCAACATATGATCCATTGGCATCAGGATCAAAACGAGGAAAATTGGGTTAGCGAGGGTTTCTCTGAGCTGGCAGCCTTATTGAATAATTATTATACTGGCGGGTTTGATGCCCTCTATACCAGCAACCCGGATTTACAGCTAAATAACTGGCCAGACGATTCACAAGAAGATTCC
>JBAQFX010000021.1:0-14050 GCA_049287485.1 Anaerolineales bacterium | reverse complement strand
AGCTTGCTGGCCGGGAAGGGATGTTTCACCTGGCGGACTGTGGCTTCAACCGCGGCTCGTAAGTTTCGCCCTTCTTGCTGGTGAGTCTGGCTCCGCCGCCGACGCTGGGACATGTTGACCTGCTGCTGACTAAAACGCAGGTGGAACCGAGCATCCCGTTTTCCTCTTTGGACCGGACATTTCTGGAGGAAAGGACAGGTCTGACATACCTCCACCTCGAAGTGAGCCACAAAACCTTTTTTCTGGCTGCTCGGATGTACAGTAACCGTTTGTCCTTGCGGGCAAGTGATCTGGGTCGGCTTCCCGGTTTCTGTCTGCTTGATTTTGAAATCGGACAGGTTGAGTTTCTCGGTGCTGGGTGCTCGACCGCGAATGGCGGTCTGGATCTGTTCAACCTTGTTTTTCTGCATGGTCTGGTCGGCACTTGGACTGCCATAGCCGCCATCCGTGTAGAGTGTTTTCAACTCGGTGCGCTCTTTCAAGTTGGGCAAGGCTTCTTCCATCAGTTTTGCGTCATCCACGCTGTTTGCTGAAACCTGTACCTTTATGACGAGCTGCAGATCATTATCAGGATCACAGGTTTCGGTCAAATTGGCGACATAGCCTTTGTAATGCTTTTTATTTTTCTCACGGTAAGTGGCTTCCAGATCGTCGGGTGATTGCAGACTGCTGGCACTTAACTCCTTGTCTAGCTTGGTCTTCAGCACCTTCTCTTCAACAAGGTAATGCTCGCCAAATACGCGCTCAAACATCTGGTAGACCGGCTCCTGGGCATAACTCGCTTGAAGTTCAGCCAGCAGGCGCTGCATCACTTCACCGATCTTCTGCAAATGCTCATTCGTGTCCTGTACCTTGATGTGGTAGACGTACTGCCCGGCATGCCCCTGGATATACGGCGCAAACACTTCGGCATAATGACCCTGGTCTTCTTCTGTCAGCATGCGATAGATGCGCTGCAAGACTTCAACAAGCAATTGCAAGCGGCTCATGGTGCGAATATTGCTGGCGATCTGGGTGCTGTCCATACGCTGTTTACCAGTCTTCAGATGATAAGCCGCGATCTGTTTGTCTGTTACCTGCTCGAAGGCTTGATCCAGTAGGTTTATCCCTGTCTCTTGCATATAACGACTCAAGCGTTCGCGGAAGTAGTACAGTGTGCGCGGTTCGAAATCCCCGTCCCCTAATTGCCGAAATCCAAGTGCATACCGAACCTGTGAATTATAGCCAAACTCATCGAACATCTCCTCATCAGTCCAGCCATTACCTGCTTTCAAATACTCCAGACCGACCAGCACATTGACCGGGATGTTTGGGCGCGAGGGGCAATCTGCATATAATATTGCGAAGGGGGTTTCATCGAGCCGGGAGAAGAATTCCCGGTAGAAAACTCCTGACCAGGAGCTATCCAGGCGTTTACGCAACTTTGGTGGTAGTTCGTCTATATTGCTGGTGAGGGGTAATTGAAAGTGACGTTTATTTTTACGGAACATTTAATTTGCCTTATATTTGAGATAGCTCCATTATATTAAATTTTTGGCCGTTTGAGGAGGGTAAAATTAAGACAAGTTTTGTCCAGTCGTTTTTGCAGTGCAGTCATAATTCATTCTTTCTTTTACATATTATCGTAAGTTCAACTCACCGGCTAATGTTGAGTGAATTTCTATGATTAACTGCCGAATATCATTATAGAAATTATTAAACCATTGGCGATTTTCCTGGAACCGAATTTGGTCTTCTTGCAACATGAAATCACCTCTCTCTATTTATCAAAAAAACATTTATCCCTTAGGTTGGTACTGGTAAACACAACATACATATTTGGCAATTCGTAAATGAATATTATCCAATTAGGTCAGGCAATTAACCCTTTACTCTGAAATTAGGGGCAGACAATAAATTACTGAATTGAAGAAATCCCCTATTCATATAATTACTTAGTTTATGTTTACGAAGCATGTATTTTGGCGGTAATTGCAGGTCTCTCCACATCAAGCCCTGGAATTTTCTGTATCCAAAATATCCAAGGAAGTCTATAAACTCAGATAGAAGCATTCTTTCCTGTTGATTAACATCATTTGTGTCCGCGATTGTTACGACCCGTTGGATAGCAGTAATCACATCTCTCCAATTTGCAGATATTAAATGCTGAGCAAATTGTGATGCCTCAATTCCTAACCCCCAAACTGCAACAAAAAAATGAGCGATAATCCCTGTTATCCATCGAATTGAACGAAAAAGCCGGCTGTTTAGCCGGCAAATTGGGGGATATTACAATAATTCTTGTGGAAATTTAGTGGACCTGGAGGAATTTGAACCCTCGACATCTTCATTGCGATGATAAAAATCCAGGGGAAAACGAAAAAAAAGCCGTCTTTTACGTCTAATATCGCCCAAAATCAACAGTCAATTTCAGCATATTAGTACCCAATTGTACCCGCGTTGTACCCGCGGTAAGAAAAAATGAAAGACGGTTCGCAGCCCTGCCCATTGGGGAAAAAATAAATAAAACAAGTAATATAGGTTATTTGAAATATCCTTCTAATTGGTTGAGCTTGAATAATAAACCACTAGTAAAAAAGGAATTTCCTAAAAAACACCCTTCCCAATCAGTGTTCTTCTCTGTTAACCCCAATGTATTGGAAGAAATGAACGAGTAAAATAATTCCATATTATGGTTTAACCAAATATTACACTTATCCGGAATAACTCAATGATTATTCCCGATCAATTAACTCTCATGATATTTCACTAGATTCTCTTAAAGATAGGTTTTAATGAAGGATACAATTCGCGATAAATTGGATATGCATCACGATAGATCGCGACTTGCATTTCACTCGGCTTCGTGAATTCTGTCAGCCTGATTACTTCTTTGCATGCCGACGCAACATCTGCCCAACAACCGGCACCTACCCCTGCCAATAGAGCTGCACCATAAGCTGCCCCCACGACCACGCTAACAGTCACCAACTCATATCCCAGCACACTCGCCAAAATCTGTCGCCATAACCGACTCTTTATTCCACCACCGGAGGCGCGTATCTGGTCAATAGAGCCCAATCCGGCATTTTGGATTAGCATAAAATTATCTTTTAATCCAAACGCTACACCTTCCAGGACAGCGCGAGTCATGTGTCCACGTCCGTGCCTCAAAGTTAGGCCTATGAAAGCACCGCGTGCTAATGGATCGGGGTGAGGGGTCCGTTCGCCGCTCAGGTATGGCAAGAAGAATAATCCTTCGCTCCCAGCTGTAACCTCCTCTGCCTCCTTTAGCAACTCATCAAAGCTTATTCCTGGAGAGAGTGTATCTCGATACCACTGTAAACTACCTGCCGCTGAAAGCATCACGCCCATGAAATGCCACATTCCAGGCACGGCGTGGCAAAAGGCATGCAGCCGTCCTTCAGCTTCAATTAATACAGAAGGTGTGGTGGCAAAAACAACTCCACTGGTTCCTACAGTCAATCCAATGACGCTTGGAATAACTGCACCAACGCCAATAGCCTGCGCTGACTGGTCACCACCGCCTGCAACAACAGGCGTACCAACTTTCAAACCAGAAGCTTTTTCGGCAGCAGGAGTGACATGTCCAGTTATCTGTGGCCCCTCGTAAACTGGTGGCATCCAACTACGAGGAATAGCAAGGGCAGACAAAACTTCATCCGACCAGTCGCATTTTCTCAAATCGAACAAAACGGTCCCAGACCCATCTGCCTTGTCCATGGCGTAATCACCCATCAGTTTATAACGCACAAAATCCTTCGGCAAGAGCACATGCGCGGCTTGGTTATAGATATCCGGCTCATTTTCCTTGACCCACAGGATTTTTGGCGCAGTGAAACCAGTCAAAGCTACGTTGCCAGTAATCTGGATGAACCTCTCTCGCCCGATAAGTGAATGGATTTCGTCGCATTGTGCCTGGGTGCGTTGGTCGTTCCACAGAATGGCAGGGCGCAAGACTTTACCGGCCTCATCGAGCAGGACCAACCCATGCATCTGCCCTGTCAGACCAATAGCAGCGACTAATTCAGCCACTGCACCCGCTTGCTTCAAAACAGCACGGATACTTGCGCAGACCGCCTGCCACCATTCCATAGGATCTTGCTCTGACCAGAGTGGCTTCGGCGTTTGCAGCGTATGCGGTGCTGAAGCAACCGCAACCACTCTTCCAGCTTGATCGATGAGCAGCGCCTTACTGCTAGTCGTGGAAATGTCAATACCGAGAAAATAGCTCTTCGTACTCATCTGTCTACTTTATTATCGAACTCCAAGAAGTAAATCGATGGTCAATTGGTCGAGTCGTTCGTATTTCAGCCCCCGCTCAGAGATTGCCTTGCGATCAAAAGAACGTGCTTTAAGTACTGTGGCTTTTTCAGCAGTATATTTTCCAAAGTAAGAAGCCATCTCTCCATCAACTTTGTTAATTTCAGCAAGTAACGCCTGGATCTCTGAGTCTGCATTGAATTGGGCAGCTTTTTCTTTGAGGATGAGATAGGTGCGCATGCACCCTCGTGCAAAATCCTTGACACCTTCATAATCCTCAGTTCGATATGCGTGGGCATCAAAGTGGCGTGAACCTGAATATCCAACATCTTCGAGGAATTTAACCAGGAAGAAGGCTGCCTTTACGTCACGTGAGCCAAAACGGAGATCCTGGTCATATCTGCCTGGATATTGATCATTTAGATCAATGTGAAATAACTTGCCTGCTTCCCAAGCCTGGGCAACACCATGCATAAAGTTAATACCAGCCATTTGCTCATGAGCCACTTCGGGGTTGACACCGACCATTTCCGGATGCTCGAGCGTGGCAATGAACGCCAGCATATGGCCGGTGGTCGGGTTATACAGATCCCCACGTGGTTCGTTCGGCTTGGCCTCCAGGGCGAATTTTAAATTATATTTGTTGTCAAGCGCATATTCACACAGAAAATTCAGTGCCTCACGCGTGTGTTTGATCGCATCGAGAGGATTCTTACTAGAATCCGTTTCTGTGCCTTCACGCCCGCCCCAGAAGACATAAGTACTGGCGCCAAATTCTACGCCTAAATCGATGGCCTTCATCGTCTTTTGTAGAGCATAGGCGCGCACTTGGGCATCATTACTGGTAAATGCTCCATCCTTGAAGACAGGATCGCTGAATAAATTGGTGGTTGCCATGGGTACCACGATACCAGTATCGGCCAGGGCTTTACGAAATTCCTTCTTGATAGCCTCAGCCTCAGCCGGTGTGGCATCGATTGGGATCAGGTCATTATCGTGGAAATTGACGCCATAAGCACCTACTTCTCCCAACAGGTAAACCACCTCTGCCGGAGTTTTTTGCTCACGAGTGGCGCTGCCAAACGGATCCACACCACGATTACCAACAGTCCACAGACCAAAGGTAAATTTGTGTTCAGGTTTTGGCAAGTAATCAGACATGGCATCTCCTCTGTAATGCTTTTATGAGATAAAGAATTCATCACAAACCGGTTGTGAAGTACCAAGTTCCACCCCGCGAGAGCCGGGTGAGCAACCACCCGCAATCAATTTATATTTACCTGGCACTAACTTTTGCCGACCATCATCGTCAAATAGCATGAGCATTTCTGGTGGGATACTTATCCGGATAGTCTTCACCTGCCCAGGCTTGAGGCGTACCCTACGAAAGGCAATCAGCTGGTACAAAGGCGCGGGCGTGCAGATATCCACTCCACTCAGATATAATTGGAATACTTCGTCTGCAGCAACAGTGCCGGAATTTTTAAGCGTAACAGCTACCCTCAAACCCCTGGTTGGTTCGATTGGCGGGATGATACATAGGTTGAGATATTCAAACCTGGTATAAGATAGCCCAAAACCGAATGGAAAGAGCGGTTCTTTAGTTGCAAATCGGTAGGCACGCTCAGCCATGCTGTAATCTTCGAAGGGTGGCAAGTCGGTTGTGGCTTTTGGGAATGTGATGGTTAACTTCCCGCTGGGTGAGGCATCCCCAAAGAGTAAGCTTGCTACAGCTCGCCCGCCTTCCTGCCCTGGATACCAAACAAATAGGATAGCCTCCACCAAATCAGTAATATCACCTAATGCAATTGGGCTGCCTCCCGTCAGCACCAACACGATGCGCGCCCCAAGCTTAGCCAGCTTGCGAATAAATTCCTGCTGAACGGCGGGAAGCTCGAGCAGTGTTCGATCGCCAGCTTCTGCATTGAGGATCGACTCACCCTCCTCGCCTTCCATGAGTGGGGAAGTTCCCGCACACACAATCGTCAGATCAGCTCCGATCGCTTCATCTTCGGCTCTGTTATGTAGAATCCCACTTCCTTGCGTCCACTGACATCCTGGCCGATACTCCAACCTTATTCCTTCCGGTAGGCGATCCACAATGCCCTCAATAAATGTAACCATTTTGTCATTTATACCGTAATAGTTGCCCAATAACACATCCAGGCTAGCTGCTGCTGGACCAGTCACAAAAATGCTTTTTACTTGTGATGCGATGGGTAAAATATGATCCCTGTTTTTTAGCAACACTGCTGATTCGAGTGCTGCACGGTATGCCAGGTTACGATGCTTTTTCGATCCCACGACCGACATAGGCGTAGATGCATATGGTACCTGGTCGGGTGGGTCAAACATGCCCAGCTTGAAGCGGGTGGTGAGTACCCGTGAAAGGGCTAAGTCGACATCGGCCTGTGATATCAACCCTTGCTCAAGGGCTTCCCCTAAGTGTTCGAATGTACAACCACATGAAAGGTCACATCCGATTTTTAAGGCCAGCGCAGCAGTCTCAACCGGACCAGAAGTATAGTGGTGACCCTCATGAACATCAGAAAGGGCCCAACAATCAGAGACAACATGCCCGGTAAAACCCCATTCACCTCGCAAAATATCATGGATGAGCAACCTGCTCGCACACGCGGGCTCACCCAGAACGCGATTGTACGCGCCCATTACAGCTTCGACTTTTCCCTCGATTACCAATTTCTTGAAGGCTGGTAAATAAGATTCATATAGATCGCGGTAGCTTACCTTGGCATCAAAACTATGACGTAATTTCTCAGGTCCGCTATGCACCGCATAATGCTTAGCACACGCTGCGGTTTTAAGATATTTTGGATCATCACCCTGCAGGCCACGCACATAAGCTGTGCCCATTTCTCCGGTTAAAAAAGGATCCTCGCCCCATGTTTCCTGCCCACGTCCCCAGCGTGGGTCCCGAAACAAGTTGATGTTAGGTGACCAAAATGTCAACCCCTGATAAAGGTTGGTCTCTCCCTTAGTGCGCAGGGTTTCGTGGAATTTTGCCCGTCCTTCGTCGCCAACCGCTGATGCAATAGATTTCACTAATGCCGGGTTCCACGTTGCTGACATACCAATCGCTTGTGGGAAAACAGTTGCACGTCCGTTACGCCCAACTCCATGCAAACCTTCACTCCAAAAATTATAGGGAGCTATCCCCAAGCGTGGAATGCCATCCGCATTATGAATAAATTGGCTGAGTTTTTCACTTAGCGTCATACGAGAAAGCAAATCGTGAACGCGTTCAGAAACAGGTAAATTGGGATCGAGGTAAGGAGGTTGCGACATAATAATTCCTTCACTAGCATAGACGCTTTCGGCAATCTTTGGAGAGTGATTATCATAGGATAGTTTACCCTAGTTGTACCGAATGATGTTGTGCCCAATGTATTTTAAAGATAGATATCTTTGCATCCGAAGAAGACGTTTCGAATAACCGGCATGATCTAGCATTTCCTAGGTTTACCCTTTGAGTGCACCAGCTGTGAGGCCAGAAACGATCTGCCGTTCAGCGAACAGGTAAAAGATGATTGCCGGTAAGGCCGATAGGACCACGAATGCAGCTGGTAAAGCCAGATCCGAGCTGTATTGTCCCTGAAACTGCATGGTTCCGAGAGGTAACGTCCAAAGAGTATCTTTATTAAGAATGACCAAAGGGGTGAGTAGATTATTCCAACTGACAATCATGGTTAAAGTACCAATGGCTTATATCAAAACGAGTTTGGTAAAACAAACACTGACAACCATATATAGGTGTACAAAGCCCTGTGTGTCTTTTTAGTATGTTAGTTTAATTTAGCACCACTCATATATAGACAACACTCGTAAAATTGTCGTAGATCGCCTAATATAGGTAGATATTTTTAGCCTCACGTGCACCTAGCATACCATTTAGACACGCATGGGTTTTAACCAGTTCATCCAGGTCGGTCTCGCTGGGTAAAATGCGACCAACGGCTTTTCCGTGATCTGTGATGACAATAACCTGACCGCGTCGAACCTGGCGGAGATATTCACTTAACCTGGCTTTTAAATTGCGAACTCCTACTCTCATTTCACTCATTTTTATGCTCCATTATTGTAACTACATTATAATATTATAGCCACAATAAGTAAAGCAGTTGTTCCAATCTGGTTTCTGATCATAAAAGGTTTTAGCCTTTCTGAAAGGTGTAAAATTAACCATGAAATATCCATTCGCTAATGATAAACTTCCCATAACTGGAGATAGGAATGTCCGAATGCATCTTCTGTGACATCCTGGCTGGAAAGGCACTCGCTAACTTCGTCTACCGCGACGATCTCTGCGCAGCCTTCATGGACATTCGCCCGGTGAACCCGGGGCATTTGCTGGTAGTGCCGCTCAAGCATGCCGTATTGCTGACAGAGCTGGAGGAGGCATCCGTCAGGCAAATCTTCTGGGTGGCACAACAGGTGGATGTCGCCCTGCGTAAAACCAATCTCCAATGTGAGGCTGTCAACCTGTTCCTGGCAGATGGCCGAGCAGCCGGACAGGAAGTGATGCATGTGCATCTGCACGTCATGCCACGCTACCACGGTGACGGTCATCACCTGCGCTTCAGCCCGGCATATTTCACTCGCACACCATCGAACGAGCTGGAGAAGAATGCAGAATTAATTCGTAGACAACTGGGAGGCATGGAATGACCCGCAAATGGACCGCCTTTTTGGTCTTGAGCCTGATTCTGGCAGGTTGTGCGACCTCCACTCCCGAGCCGTCATCGACTCTCACCGTTATCACCGCCATCCCAGTCACTGTCACACCACGCATCACCATGCTGCCCACCTGGACTCCTGAGAACACCCCCACGCCCAAGGCTACCAACACTCCCCGCAACACCTCCACGCCCCTGGTCACCCCCTCTGGTCCTATCATCCCCTTCCCTAGCACACCTACAACTGAATTGCTGGTGGATCGCCCCACCTCCAGCCAGCTGCCGAAACCAGCCAACCTGGTCACCCTGCAGTATGATCCCTCGATTTGGTCACTAAACACCTCCTATCCCACTAAGTATATGG
Source organism: Anaerolineales bacterium (assembly GCA_049287485.1). Lineage (GTDB taxonomy): Bacteria > Chloroflexota > Anaerolineae > Anaerolineales > UBA4823 > FEB-25. Next base: position 4,729 of record JBAQFX010000021.1, on the reverse strand, counting down.
GTTATGCTCTCACCCATCGCTCGATCTATCATTGCTTGTTGGAACCGTCTATAGGACAGGGCACGGAGGGTTACGAAGTGGAACACTACCGCAGCCCTCTGGGAGCCACAACTTATGAAATCGATCGAGTAAGCCAGGCAGGGGTGCTGGCTTTTGCCAATTACTGCACCGGCGAAGGAGAAGATTACACCTGTTACCAGCTGACCCCTGGAGACGACCATGAAGCCTGTACGCAGGCTGCAGAAAGCGTCCTGTCCACTTTCAAGCTGGTTTCCAACCCATTTTTTGGCCAGGTCAATACTTCACCCAATCATTGGGCATGCCAGGATGCCGCCGGCACGGTAGGCTTGTGCCAGATATCATATTCCATTCTTTTAAATGCCCTGGCCTTCACCCCAGATGGGCAGGCCTGGGTAGCAGGAGATGATGGCATTCTGCTGCACCGGGAAGGGCAGGTCTGGACAGAAATCAGCTCTCCAGCCGTGCATCCATTGTATGACCTGAGCCTCTCCAGCCCGGTGAGTGGTTGGGCTGTGGGAGCTGGAGCACAGGTATTGAAGTGGGATGGGAATGGGTGGAGTGAGGTTCTACCCTATCATGGTCCCGGCGAAGGACCGGGCGGCTCCACTCAGGCGTTATACGCTGTTGATGCCTATACGGTCAATGACGCCTGGATGGTAGGCGCCATGAAGGGCATCGATGGGAAAACAAGCCCCTATGCCCTACACTGGGATGGCTCAGACCTGGTGAGGCAAAATGCCTTCCCCGAATGCAACGGTGGGCTGGATTCAGTGCTCGTATTGGGCCAGGACAATGTCTATGCTGCCGGTGGCTCTGACCTGGGGGCAATGATCTTCCACTGGGATGGCTCAACCTGGTCAAGCACGCTGATGCCAGGAGCCGACCATCTCTACACGCTGATACAGTCCTTCGATGGTACGTTATGGGCTGGAGGCATCGAAGTAGCTCGCGATCAGTCGGATACTCGCGGGGTACTCTTTCGCGGGGATGGAAGCCAGTGGCTACGGGTGGCTGTGCCGCCCCTCACCGGTGGCATCTATGCTTTGAGTGTGCTACCAACCAGTCAGCTGGTGCTGGGGGGAGACTTCACTGCCCTACGCTCAGGGCTGGAATGGCAGCCCATCATCACCGATATCGCCGGGTTTGGTTGGATCGTAGATATGGAACAGGACCCGCAGAATAATCTGTGGGCTCTGACGCGTTCGGGGAATATATTTAAGCTGGGATTCAACCATTAATCACCTGCCAGTGGCTGCCAACTTCACCGTCTTCGGCACGATATACTTGTCCCCCTTTATCAGTAAATAAAGGCAGTTGATCGACTGTTCCAAGAGCAGCGATAGGCATGAAACCAACCGCTGTTTTATTTATTTTTCCTGGGTAAGGCGCTGGCAGTGAGACTGATTTTATACTAAAATCGTTTTGGTTAACTTCCAGCTATTCATGGTAAAGACCTATCCTTATAAATATTAGCACCTGGCCAAACATTGCCTATACGCAATAAATATGCCCCCCTGATATCGACAGTTGGATCACAAAATCCCTTGCTAGCCCGGAATAACAGTAATGATTTCTGTATCCTTTTCAAGTCACATGCTGAGCCTATCCAGCAATTGATATGACTCTGGTTTTATTCTCTCCGCTGCGGAATTTATCACATGCCCTACCTCGTCCCTGGAAGTGAGCCATTTTTCTTACCCGGTGGCACAACTGGCTGCCTGCTGCTGCACGGTTTTACCGCTTCCCCAGGCGAGATGCGCCTGTTTGGCAAGTTTCTAGCAAACAATGGATACACCGTTCTTAGCGTGCGGCTCGCCGGACACGCTACCCATCCCAATGATCTCAAACACACGCGCTGGACAGATTGGCTGGATAATGTGGAGGATGGGCTGGCTTTGCTCTCCAGGTTGTGCGCGAAACGGGTGCTGATCGGTCAATCCCTGGGAGGGGTGATCGCCTTGACGGCCGCCGCGCGCTATGATGATACCGCCGTGGTAGCACTGTCTACCCCTTATGGCAAGCCACCCAAGTCTCGCTGGAACGAACGGTTGCAGTTATGCATACACCCAATCATCAACAAGGGAGTCCGGCGCTTCCCTCGCCATCATCCGCTGTATCACCGACGTGAGCTATATTACCCGACCTACCCTGAGTTCCCTGCCCAGATTCTCTCCCAGCTCAACCAGTTGATCGAAACCATGGCGCAAATCCTGGAGCAGGTACATGTCCCGACCTTTTTGGTTCATTCCAGGGATGATCAGGCCGTGCCTTTCGATCGTATGCAGTCCATCTACGATCACCTGGGCAGCCCAAAAAAGGAAATGGTGGCTTTTGATGGTATGGATCACTCTTTGGTGATGGATCCAAATCGGCAAGTGGTTTTTAATGCGGTGCAGGAATTCCTTGCTCGTGTGGTTGATTCAAACCCGGGAACGTAGGGTTAACGATCGTTGGGTCAGGTCAATCAAGTTAGAAAGGGCTTAATTTAATCATCCCATAGATCATCCCTTTGAGGTTTGAGCTACTTGGATTATATTTATCAAAAAGTAGTGATGCTTTCATAGAGGAGCGAATATGAGTAGTAATGAACCCAAGAAAAAACTGGTTGGTCCTTGGCGCAGCCTGCATGCAGCTATCTGGCTGATCGGCCTCGCCATCCTGGCCTGGCGTGACTGGTGGTGGCCGGGAATCCTGGTGCTGGTGGCGATCAGTGTATTATTTGAAGCCTATCTACAACGTTCTGCCCCTGAGGCATACGTCGAAGAAATCCCGACCGGTGCATATTCACCGACCCAGAGTTCACCCAATCATGCCACTCCGGCCACGGCAAATATCCCTGATACCCCATCCATTCCAGTGCCCGAGCACCGTCTGGAGCTGTTGCCACAAGTTTGCCCTAGCTGCAACGGTCCCATCCGTGGGCACGAGGTGAAGTGGACCGGCCCACAATCCGCTGACTGTCCGTATTGTGGCAGCAACCTTCCCATGGTCAAAGCTTAAACTGGTGGTATTGGCTTGGCTTATCACCATCGCTGGGTGCCTGGCGATATCATCGTAATGCGCGGAGTGTTGAAAGGCAAGTTGTGGTGGACTTGCCCGGCTTACATGGTGCTCGACACGCCGGAGCTCATTGCTTTGTATTGGCCGGTTGGCACGCCTACCCTCTCACCAATCAGGCGTCCGACCGTCAGGGATGAATTGGATAACCATATCGAACTGAAAAAGCGTAATTGGACGGATAACGACATACTATCACTGAACCCACCTGGGGCAGGCTATTCGATCGAAGTCATGTGGCACGCAGGCACACGCCAGGTGCGCTGTTGGTACGTTCACCTCCAGGAACCACTCCGCCGTACCCAGATTGGCTTCGATACCATGGACCAGATGCTGGATATCGTCATCAGTCCCGATCGCTCACAGTGGCGCTGGAAGGATGAGGACGAGTTCAGCCAGGCTGAGTTAATCGGTGTATTTTCACCAGAGAAAGCCAGAGCAATCCGCACGGAAGGTGAGCGGGTAATACGCATGCTAAAGATGAATGCCTCACCGTTCTGCGACGGCTGGCAAGATTGGAAACCTCCAGCAAGATGGACCATCCCCACCTTCCCCACTGATTGGGAAAAATTCCCGCTATAAAGCTTTCATAACGAATAGATTTACCTGAAAAACACCAGGGACTTAAAGTATTAATGGGGTTTAGAACTGTAACAGGAATACCTCCTGGGATGATTGGACAAATTGCCCCTGCAATACCCGGGATAGGCTACAATTGAGCAAACCGGAGTTTATTGCTATGTTTTTCTTGAGGCTAATCATTGATCATCGATAAATTTGTCACTTTCTCACCTGTATTACAGGCCTTGATCGCCACCCTGTTCACCTACACCATCACTGCCCTGGGTGCAGGCCTGGTATTCCTCACCAGAAGTGTAAGTACTCGTTTCCTGAATGCCATGCTCGGCTTTGCGGCAGGCGTGATGATCGCTGCTTCCTACTGGTCTTTACTGGCACCCTCCGTCGAGCTATCGCGAGGAGGTGCTCTACCGTTATGGTTTCCTCCCGTAGTGGGTTTTCTGGCAGGTGGAGCCGTGTTGTGGCTCATCGACCGCCTGCTGCCTCACCTGCACCTGGGTTTTCCCGAAGCGGACGTTGAGGGGCTGCCAACCAGCTGGAAGCGCAGCACCCTGCTGATATTGGCAGTGACCCTGCATAACATCCCCGAAGGTCTGGCCGTCGGTGTGGCCTTTGGAGCTGTGGCCTCAGTCTTGCACGAGGTGAACCTAGCCAGTGCCATCGCCCTGGCCTTGGGAATTGGCATCCAGAACTTCCCGGAGGGCATCGCCATCGCCTTCCCACTACGCCGGGAGGGCATGTCTATGGGCAGGAGTTTCTGGTTCGGCCAACTTTCGGGTATGGTTGAACCAATTGCTGGCGTGTTTGGGGCTGTTGCGGTAATCGTGACCTCACCCATCCTGCCATACGCCATGTCCTTTGCCGCTGGAGCCATGTTTTACGTGGTGGTGGAGGAGCTCATCCCCGAATGCCAGCGGGAAGGCAATACCAATCTGCCCACGCTGGCTGCCATGCTGGGTTTCGTGGTGATGATGATGCTGGAATTGTGGACGTGAATTGAAATCAAGAATTGAAGGGTAAGGGCGCAGCTACCTATCCGGTCTGGTTTTGACCTGAACCCGATACTCTTACC
>JBAQFX010000020.1:0-4181 GCA_049287485.1 Anaerolineales bacterium | reverse complement strand
TTTTATATAGAGTAGTGATTCATGGCCAATAAGTCAACCGACCAAGATGAAAATCAGCCTTTTGACTATTTACGCAAGGCTAAATCAGCGCAAGAAGAAAAATCCAATATTAGCAATATTGTTACCTCCATCCGTGCCGATATGTTACCGGCTACAGAGGAACAGCCTGCCAGGAAAAGTATTTTTCAACAAGAAAACCTTAAAATTGCGGTGGGTATTTGGTTTGGAATCGTCATTCTCGCATTGATTTGGTACATCCTTGCTGGACCTGGTCGACCCGTAATGGAAAGAAACCTGGCAAGTTTAGCTCATCGGGAAACAACACCAACCCAAACAATTACGCCTTCACCCTTCCCTGCGACAAATACCCAGCCTCAACCGAGTAATACCCCTCAACCTAGTGCTACCATGAGACCAACTAATACTGCTGTGGTGGTGCTGATTACTTCTCCAATCTATCCGCCGATGACAGCCACTCCTACTTCTACGGGTTGCCGGGAGGCCTTATCCATCACACTTGCCGATGTTGGTCAGACAATGTGTGTACAAGGGATCGTTATCGAAACGGTGACTAACCCGACGGATTTCATGGTGATTTTTAGTAATGAGAGAGGGGCATTTTACTGGGTTACTTACGATTTAGTCTGGTCAAAAGCCGAACTCGATACTTGTTATCAGGTCCAAGGAACCATTGATCGAATTGGAAATAGCCCTATTTTAATATTTGGCTATCAAAACTTACCTGAGGTATGCCCTTGATGGGAAAAAAAATTAAATTTATTGTTAATCCCATCGCCGGTCGTGGAGCTGGTGTCCTTGCATTGCCGGAGATTGATCGCCTGGCAAATGGTTTAGCCATGGAATATGAAATCGTAAGCACAGAACATCCTGGTCATGCGATAGACCTGGCTAAACAAGCCGCCATGGCTGACATGGATGTTGTTGTGGCTGTAGGTGGGGATGGCACTTCTAATGAAGTTCTCAATGGTCTCATGCAGGCCTGGACACAAGGATATAAAAGTACCTATATGGCAATCCTTGCTATTGGTCGTGGAAATGATTTTGCCTATGCTTTTGGCATACCACCTGGGATTCAAGCAGGCTTTTCAATACTTCAACGTAGGATACCACGATGGATCGATGTGGGTAATATCGAAGGAGGCGATTATCCTCAAGGGCGTTACTTTGGAAATGGAGTCGGAATAGGCTTCGATGCAGTTGTTGGTTTTGAAGCCACAAAACTTACTCATCTTCATGGTTTCTTGAACTATATCGTGGCTGCTCTCAAAACGATATTTCTTTACTTCAATGCACCGACAATTCAGATCGAATACGATGGTGAAACTATTATCCAGTCGTCATTAATGGTGTCAATCATGAATGGTAGAAGGATGGGAGGTGGTTTCATGATGGCTCCAGATGCGCAGGTAGATGACGGCCAATTGGATATATGTATTGCAGGCCAGCTAAGTAGATTCGGTATACTTACCATGATCCCTAGATTTATGAAGGGTACACAGGCCTCCCAACCACAAATAAAAATATTTAGAGCAAAAAAGGTTCACCTGACTGCTATAGAAGGCTCCTTACCAGCACACGCTGATGGAGAAACCATCTGCATCGCAGGGCATGAGTTAATCGTTGAGAATATAAAACAGCCAATACAAATCTTGCATGGATGAAATAGTTGACGAATATTGCCTATTCTGTTGTTACCACATCCATAAAAAGTCTGACACGGCTCATATGCAATGTTGATGATACCCAATTGAGTCATGTCCCCGACCATGGTCCATTGATCATTGCCTGTAATCATGTTAATTTCATGGAAGTACCCGTGTTATATACCCATTTGCAACCTCGAGCTGTAACTGGATTTGCCAAAGCAGAGACTTGGGATAATCCTGCCATGGGATTCCTCTTTAATCTTTGGGGGGCAATTCCTATTCAAAGAGGTGAAGCAGATACAAATGCATTTAAAAGTGCTTTGAATGCTTTGCAGCAGGGTAAAATTCTGGCAATCGCTCCCGAAGGGACACGCAGTGGTCATGGAAGGTTAGGGAGAGGGCAACCAGGAGTAGTGGTGCTGGCAGAGTACAGTCAAGCGCCTATATTACCCCTCGTTTATTTCGGAGGTGAGCGTTTACGTGATAATATTAATCGTTTTAAGCGCACGGATTTTAACATCAGGGTAGGGAGACTATTCAAGCTGAAATTCCCTGCGACCAAGCTGAACCGGGAATTACGCAACATTATAGTCCAAGAAATTATGTACCAGATAGCATTATTATTACCCGTAGAATATCGGGGATACTATTCTGATTTATCCAGCATAACCACAAATTACCTAAATTTCGTATAGACAATATGAATGTGGTTGATAACAATAAAGCTGTGATACTAGATACCAGGCACAGTCCTTTTGCGCGGTTAAAACCCATATCTCTTAAGAAAATATCATTGGAAAAGGGATTCTGGCACGATAGATTAGAGATAAACCTGACTGAAACTATCCCAAGCCAATATCAATTGCTTGAGCAAACAGGTCGGTTGGATAATTTTCGTCGTGTGGCTGGTGTTGTAAATAAGCCATATCAAGGGTATGTTTTTAATGATTCTGATGTATATAAGTGGCTTGAAGGAGCTGCCTGGTCACTTGATTATGATCAAAATGAAAGCTTGCTTTCAATGATTGACCAGGTAGTTGGATTGATCATCGATGCTCAAGATAAGGATGGATATCTTAATACCTACTTTTCATTGGATAAAATCAGGCAGCGTTGGACAGACCTATCTGAAAAACATGAATTATATTGCGCAGGGCACCTGATTCAAGCAGCGATTGCTCATTATCGGGTCACGGGAAAGTATCGCCTGTTAAATGTCGCCTTACGCTTGGCTGATCATATTTACACTACTTTTGGACCATCACAGGTTGATGGAACTGGGGGTCATCCCAATATCGAGATGGCGCTGATTGAGCTATACCGTACGACGAGAGAAGCGAAATATCTCAAGCAAGCAGAAATATTTATTAATCGTCGTGGCCATGGATTATTATCTGGTAGTAAATATCTAATAGATCATGTTCCCTTCCGAGATTTAAACTATCTGACGGGTCATGCGGTTCGTGCTTTGTACCTGTGTTCAGGCGCTACAGATTTGGCTATAGAAACTGGTGAGACAACATTAATCGATACACTTGAACGCTTGTGGACGACCATGGTTGACCAGCAGATGTATATTACCGGTGGGATAGGTGCACGCTATGATGGAGAGGCATTTGGCAACCCATTCGAACTTCCAAATGCAAGGGCATATGCGGAAACCTGTGCAGCAATTGCCAATGTCATGTGGAATTGGCGTATGCTTCAACTGCTGGGGAGTGCCCGATATGCAGATTTATTGGAATGGGCGCTATATAATGCGATTTTGCCTGGTATTTCAATGAGTGGGAATGAATATTTTTACGTCAACCCACTGAAGAATAATGGAGAACACCGCAGGAAAGCCTGGTTTGATTGTGCTTGTTGTCCTCCAAATATTTGTCGAACCCTTGCCATGTTTCCGGGATATATGTACAGTACATCCGATGATGGAATTTGGCTGCACCTCTATGCATCATCAAAAGTTGAATTCGAACTTGAAAACCAGCAAATCATAGTACTTAAACAAATCACATCCTATCCATGGGATGGACAAATAGCCATAGAAATAATGTGTGAATCTCCATCAGACTCATCGGGTGGTCTTGAAAAGAAATCAAACGGATTTAGTCTGTACTTTCGCATACCAGCATGGGTCGGGTCTCAAAATGCTAGTATCAGAATAAATAGCAAGCTATTCAGGCGTCATATTTCGCCAGGTTCATACCTTGAAATTCATCGCAATTGGCGAGCAGGTGACAGGATTGATCTTGACCTGCCAATGAATGCTCGATTTCTTGAGAGCCATCCAATGGTAGCTGAAAATACTGGACGAATTACATTGGTGCGCGGTCCTCTCGTTTACTGTCTGGAAGAAGCTGATAACCCGGATGTTGATTTCTCCCAGATCAGGGTTGAGACCCTCAGCCAACCGCAAACGGAATATATACCAGATCTATTGGCAGGTATCACAAGGCTTCACTTCAAGGGTAGCATCCTGCCGACTGAAACAGGTTGGGATGGAAAGTTGTATCG
>JBAQFX010000019.1:0-24012 GCA_049287485.1 Anaerolineales bacterium | reverse complement strand
CCTTCAGCCCGGTGAAGGGGTCCTCGATCACCTTGGCTGAACTATACTTGACCATGTCGGTGCCCAGCATCGAGCGTGCCGGCAAGAATGGCACTCCCATGGCGGTGGCTTTCATGCGCCAGGAGATAGAGGCGTTCGACCACTCCACGCACTTCTCGATCTGTCCTGATTCAACCGCCCTGCGCAGTGCATTAGAGGTGCCGTACACTTCGAGACCGATGTAAGTGATATCCAGTTTCTTCACCAGTCCGGCTGCCATCCACAGGTCCAGCTCCAGCACCCCTTGCCCGCATACCCGTAAATCCTTCTTACCTTGCCGCACCAGCTCACGTGAGACCGACATCGGGCAGCGCACGGTGCCATATAGCTCGGTGCCGATGTAGCAACCATCAAATACGAAGCGGTTGATGGCTTCCTGCTCGCTCATGCGCTTGTCCACTAATTTACGCGTCTTTTGGGTGCGATTCCACTCTCTGAAGCCCTCAATATCGGGGGGCTGGATCATCTCACCGATCCCAGATTCTATGATTTCCATGCTTCCTCCTGTATCATTTTGTTGGGGCGAAGCATCCATCGACGGTTGCAGAAAAAGTCATAAATGTAATGGATGCTTCGCCCTTACCATGTTCAAGACGCTGGTAATATTCTAACCTCTAAATTAAAATCCCAGATCCTCAATCGCCTGCTCGGTGGTCATTTTTCCTTTATTCTTCCCCAGCAGCTCCTCCCAGAAGCTATTATCATACCTTCTGGACTGTACGGGTAGGGGCATGGGCACACCCCAACCCAACAACAGCACTTCCTGGGTAGGTTGCAGATGCGCCAACATGCCACGCAGCGCATCCCTGCCTGCCAGCCCCGAGAGCACGCTATGGATGTCATCCTCATCTCCCAGCCAGCCTGAGATGCGCGTCCCTAGCTGCGACATTACTTCGTCATAGATCTGGCTCGGGCGCTGGTCAATGATCAGCAAGGTAACGTAATACTTGCGCATCTCCCTGGCAATGGTGCTGAAGGCCGTCTGCCCAGCCATCTCGCGGTTGAGCAGCTTGTGAGCCTCCTCCACCACGATCACCAACGGGTGCGGTTCGTTGGCACCCTTGCTACGGAACTCATTGGTGAGTTTTTCCCACCTCTCGCGGATGCGCCGGGTGAGCATGTTGCTCACCAGCAGGTAATCCAGGTCCATTTCATGATCATAAAAGGAAAGCACTATGTGTTGCCCCGCCTCGAGTGTCTTGATGATCTCCTCGATACCGTTCCCCGCTGGGTTTTCCCGGATATATTCCAGGTTATACACTCGCTGCATCTTGCTGCGCAGTCCCTCCGCCGCCATCACGTTCACCCCGGCTGAATTAGCCCAGGCAGCCACCGAATCGGGTGCGGGGACCTTTTTGCCCTCCTCGGTTTCAATCACCGCCCCAACCTTCATCTCGCGGAAGGCCTTGAACCAACCCCTTCCCCCAAAATCAGACACCAACGCCTCCAGCGTGGTGGGGGTGGTCTCCCGCAGGTTGAGCTCACGCATGAGCATCTCGATATCTCCCGGTTGGATGTCCTTCTCGTCAATCTCCAGGGTAAAGTCGGGTGCCAGCCCACGGATGAGTGATCCTGCACCCAGCGCTACCACACGCAGGCGGGTGCCGAACTTGGTTTTCAACCCGGTCACCGTCACATGGGTATCGGAGGCGGTATCATCGAAGCCGTACTCGTTGTGCATATCGAATACGAGCACGGAAGCAGTATTGTGCTGGATCAAACCCGCCAGCATCAGGCGCGTCAGGAAGGATTTTCCCGTGCCGGTGGCTCCAAACACTCCGGCCGAGCGCTGGACGAATTTATCCAGGTTCAGGCATACCGGGTGACCCTGCTCGCGGGTATAGCCAATCACAAAATTACCTTTGTCTTCCTTCTTTCCGAAGATTTCGGCGATATCCCCCTCCTCCGCTAGGCGCACTTCAGCGTGATGAGGTGGGATGGTCTTCACTGGCATAGGGTGCAAGCCTTCTGCATGGCTTGCCTGCCAGGCGGCATAATCCGGTGAGCCCAAATCAGGCCCGCGCTCCAGCATCAAAGCCGGCAGCACTTCCAATGTTGTATAGAGCGTCTGCCCGTGCAGCAGGGCTGCCATCTCCGAGGGTAAGCGACTCTCCGACTGTTCATCTGCAAAGCGCGGGTCGGTGGAGCCCAGCTGCAGATCGGTCACCAGCCCGTAGAACAGCCATTCGCCACTTTCAATCACCACGAACGCCCCCTCCTGCACTTCCTGCGAGGGGATAGTCAACCGCACGCGCAAGTTCTCCTTCAACCCACCCCCAACCACATATCCTATATTCTTTTGTTGATCATTCATCATATTCATCATGAAGAAAAACTAGCTCCTCGTAGGGGCACGATATATCGTGCCCCTACATCCCATTGTGTTCACCAATTATCTTATGAAATAGCCATATATTTTTTATATATCTCCCAGGGCACCAAGCACGCTCATCAGGGTAGCGTAATCATCCCTCAGCAGCGTGATCAGCTCCTGGGTGGCAGCATTCCTCCACCCCGCCTCTCCCGCTTCTGCATGCGTTGCCCCAGCCTGCTGGATATGTGCCGCCAGCAGCTCTCCCACCGGCAGGTCGCTCGCCCGCAGGATGTGCCTGAAATAACCAAACCTCCCCGCAGCGGTGAACTGCCTGATCTCCTCTGCGGAACACAGGTAGATCGTATCCAGGCTGAGCGGTGGCCTGGGTGGCAGCAGGTGTGAGACCTTGCCATCCAGCCTGTAGCCCACCGTCAGCACGCTCAACTCCAGTGGCACATTACGGTTGACTCGGTTATCGGCGATGACTGCCTCCTCCACCCCTTCCGCCGTCACCAACTGGCGCACCAGCCCATCATCATCGATGTGGATATCATGGATCAAGCCATACACCTGGTAATCGCCATCCAGCTTCACCCGCACCAGCGCCCCAAACGAAGGCGCATCGATCTGCGCCACCCGGCAGCCCACCACGAACCCGGTGGTACCTGCCCGTAATAACCGCCCGATCTCCAATTGCTTCATGCTCCGTACCTCGTCCGTTTTCCAGAAACATCCTTGTTATACTGCTTGGCTGATTCACCACTCACCCCCAGCCCACGTTTATGTAACTCGTTCACGATCATCTGCGTCACCTGTTCCTTATCCTCCAGGCTCACCAGCGCCGTCTCGTGCGCCCGGTGCAGCAAGTAGGGGTAAGCCCTGGCCCCAATCATCCGGCACTGGCTCACCAGCACGGCATGGAGGTCATTTAACATATCCTGATCCTCCGCCACCCACCTGGGGATTTCTACCCTGGCCAGATATGGCTTGTCAGGTTTTCCCACATTGAGATAAAAGAAATGCAAGCTTAGCTCTCCCTGGTATTGAAGTGATGAACGCGATTGAATCGCAAAGACTGCCGAGCGCTCGCTGGCGGGTAACACATCGCGAAATAACTCCCTATCTGTCACACCCTTGAGCGGGCGGAATTTCTTCATCTGTGCCAGGTCATCACCGGTTGCCTTAGCCACCTCCAGCAACCGCACCACCAGGTCTGCTCCAGGTTTATCCACATACCCCGCGGTGGTAGCCCTGTTTTCTCGCAATTGGTGCAACACCGCTAAATATTGCTCCAACGACTGCTTGAACTCCCCCGCCACCCGGCCTCCTTCTAGGGTGGTGGTCCATAGCTCCAACGGGCCATCCGTCAGCGTGATCACCGGTGCAGGGACTTGCTGCGCCAGCTCCAGCAACCTGCTGCGCTCCTCCAGGTCACGCTGGAGTGAGAGCCTGTCATCAGACATGCCCTCCAGCTGCTCGGCGTAGACCAGCCGGCTATGGATACTGGTCTGTGGAGTGTCCGAGGAGCCATAGCGCATCCAGATGAGGCCCGTGTTCACCAGACAATAATCCACCTCCGCATGCCGGTCAGCGAAAATCTGTGATCCATCCGCGGCAATCAGAGTAACCTGTTCTGGCAGGGGAGGTAGCAGGAAATGTGCATCCAACGCTTCAGTCGTGGGCACTGCGCAGCGCAGGGTTGGATCATAGCTATGTACCGCCTGCTGCACTTTCTCTTGCAGCTGCTTGATTTCCGTGGCAAAGCCATCCAGCAGCTCATGCGCTTCAGCCAGCTTTGTTTGCAAATCATGTTGGAACTCCAGGGCTCGTTCGCCCAGCTGCTTCACCTGTTGGCTTACCTGGAGGTAATCAAGCGACATGCGCTAGCCTCGCCTGGATTTCTTGCGACTTAAGGTAAGGTAGCTTTGCTCCAATTCGTTTAAAAGCTCTTTCTGCCGGCGTTTGATATAGTCATCCAGCAGAGGTTTAATCTCCGGGTTCGGGTAAATTTTCAATCCCAACCGATGAAGCTGCGTACCCTCCCGGCTGGTCAGGCGGGTAATAATACCCTTGGAACGCATTATCGTGTCGGTGTAAGGGGGCTGAAAATCGACAAACACCTCCTTATCACGTCTAAATTTCAATCCATACAGATTAGCGAAAAAGGTGTAGATGCACATGCCCTCAATGGAAATATCCACCACCCTCCCACCAATTCGCTGTCTTCCATCATAGATCCTGACCTCCAATGTTTCGCTAGGCTCTACCCGCACTTGCCTGCGCATGCCTACTGTTCCCTTGATGCTGGCAAAGTCACGAAGCACTGCCCGTTTCTTCTTGAGGTCGACATCCACCACGGTTGCTCTCAGGTTGCCAGGTAGATTGGGAACAAACAGGTGAGTCTGACCCTCCAGCGCCATGCTGACCGCTTGATAACCGAACAGGCTGGTAGTGATTTCTCCCTGCCCCACCCCCAGGATGGTTGTATCCAAATCCAACGGTAAACCGTGGTAGGTGTTATACAGTTTTACCACGGTTTTCTCTGATGACAGGTATTGGAAGATTGCCATCAGCTTATCTTGATCGATCATCTTGGAGTCACCCTGTGCACCTTTTGTTATTATATACTACAAAATATGAGGGTAATGCATCCACTGACCTGTATTGGGACATTTAAAGTAAATTTGCTCTAGAGTGCGCTTGTCTCTGGTACTTCGATAACTGAATGTATATGAATTTAATGATCAGGCGCGAATTTCGTCACCCAAAAATAAGATTGGATACAACTTAAGATAGTTGCTGTTCGCAGAGGCACGATATCTGGCATGACTTAGCATGATCGTGCCTAAACCAGAGCCAAAACAATCATTGCCCGTAAGCAAAGCTCCCCTCTCGCCGTTGCAGGTCTATCCTCCTGCTACTTCTTTTGGTCTTTCCATCTCATGAACGCCTTGGTGACCTCCTCTGCTGCCGCCGGTACCAGCGAGAATGACAGGATGACGCTCCACTCCCGAAAATTGGGGAAGTGCGTATTGAAAATCGGCTGCAGGAAAGGCACACTGACCACCAGGATCAGTAGGAAGATGGACAATCCTACCGCATACTGCATATACTTGTTCGAAAAAATCCCTTGCTTGAAGATCGATAGCCTCTCCGAACGCACCGTATAGGCCCGGAACAGCTCGCACAATGAAAGCGTTACAAATGCCATGGTCTCGGCCGTTTGCACATCCACCCCGCGCCAGTCATGCTGCAGCAGGTACACCAGCGGGTTCATCCCGGCTGGCACCAGCGCCTCCGCTTCCAGGTGCCACAACAGACCCACCACAAAAGCCCCCAGCACCACTCCCGTCTGGGTGATGGTCTGAATCAGGATGCCCGAGCGCATCGACCGGTTGATGATCGGCTCAGCGGGCGGGCGAGGCGAGCGCTCCATGATAGCCGGGTCACCCTTTTCCATGGCCAACGCCAAAGCCGGTGCCCCGTCGGTTAGCAGGTTCAACCACAGCAGCTGAATCACCGTCAGGGGTGAGGGCAACCCTGCCAGCGTCGCCAGGAAGATCACCATGATCTCGGCTACGTTCGACGAGAGCAGGAAGAACACAAACTTGCGGATATTATCATAAATGATCCTGCCCTGCTCCACAGCCGCCACGATACTAGCATAGTTGTCATCCGTCAGCACCATATCGGCGCTTTCTTTGGCCACATCCGTTCCGGTGATACCCATCGCCACACCAATATTGGCACGCTTGATGGATGGGCTGTCGTTTACCCCATCACCGGTCATTGCCACTACCTCACCGTCATCCTGCAGCGCTTCCACAATGCGCAGCTTGTGTTCTGGCGAAACCCGCGCAAATACATCCGTATATTTCACTTGCTGCCTGAGCTGTTCATCGCTCAGACTGTTCAATTCTGTGCTGCTCAGCACCTGATGACCAGGTTTCAGTAAGCCGATCGCCTCAGCAATTGCCCGGGCTGTTTTGGGGAAATCCCCCGTGATCATGATGGTGCGAATGCCCGCCCTGGTCGCTTTTTCCAAGGCGGGTGTCACCTCTGGGCGTGGTGGGTCAATCATCCCCACCAACCCCACGAAGATCATGCCATCTTCTAATTCTTGCAAGTTTTCCATGTCTGGCATGCTTTGGCATACCTTGAATGCCACCCCGAGCACACGCAAAGCCTCCTGGGTCATCTGGTCGTTGGCATTCAGGATGCGCATGCGCTGCTCTTCCGTCAAACGAGCGTTTGTATCATCGATGCGTTGGTAATGCGTGCATAAATCCAGCACCACATCTGGGGCACCCTTGATCGCCACCACGTACCCGCTGGTTTCATGCTGATAGAAAGGCGAAAAGTCCTCCGGAGTGGATTCTTTGATCTCATGCACCGTGATCATGCGCTTACGTTCCGAGTCGAAAGGTACCTCCTGCACGCGTGGATAGGCCTGGTTCAATGGTCTGGGCAAAGCTCCGGCTTTAGCTGCTGCCACTACCAGCGCTCCTTCGGTTGGGTCACCCGTCATCCGGTAGGTCTGCTCTTCATCGCGCGAGCCAGAGATGATCAGCTCGGCATCATTATTCAAGGCTCCCACCCACAGGGCAGTGGTCACTGCCGGTAAGTCATCCAGGTTAACTTTCCTGCCATTTTCCAGGAATTCACCCCGCAAGCTACGCCCTTTGCCCGTTATGCTCAATTGCCTGCCATATACCCAGATGCGCGTCAGGGTCATTTCGTTCTGGGTTAGTGTGCCGGTCTTGTCGGAACAAATCACCGTGGTCGAGCCAAGCGTTTCCACCGAGGAAAGCCGGCGGATGAGAGCATGCCGCTGGATCATCTGGCTCATCCCCAGCGCCAGGCTGATGGTTACCACGGCTGGTAATCCTTCCGGCACTGCTGCAATCGCCAACCCTACCGCCAACATGAACATGTTAACGATCTCACTTTTAGCTGACTGTAAATACGCCAGCACTCCACCTCCACTGGCGGTAAGCAACCCCAGGTCGGTGAAGCGCAAGGTTCCCACCACAAACACGATCCCGCAAATCGCCAGGGTTGCCCATCCTAGCACTTTGCCCAACTGGTCCAGGCGCTGCTGGAGTGGGGTAGGCTCATTCTCCACCGATTGCAACATCTCGGCGATCATACCAATCTGGGTACGCATACCGGTGCCCACCACCACGCCTCTCCCACGCCCATATGAAACCAGCGTACCCATAAAGGTGGTATTTTTGCGGTCGCCCAGCGGGATATCTACCTGCAAGCGGATGTTCGCATCTTTCTTCACCGGCACCGATTCACCCGTCAGGGCAGCCTCTTCGATGCGCAGGTTGGCTGCTTCCAGCAGGCGTATATCCGCCGGGACGTAATTGCCGGCTTCTAAAAGCACAATATCACCTGGCACCAACCCGGTGGAAGGTATTGATTGTCTCTGCCCGTCACGTACCACCTGTGCTTCTGGCGCAGCCAATTTCTTCAAGGCAGCCAGTGCTTGCTCGGCGCGTCGCTCCTGGATCACTCCAAGCGCGGCATTCATGATCACGATTGCCAGGATGGCTGCCGCTTCCTCCAAATCGCCCAACACAGCCGAGATAATAGCCGCCACGATGAGCATGATCACCACGAAGTTGTTGAACTGGTCGATCAACATCTGCCAGAAAGTCACTCCCGCTGATTCAGTCAGCTGGTTAAGTCCGAAGGCTTCCAACCGTTTGGCTGCCTCCTCAGAAGTCAGTCCAGTTTCGGGTGGGGTAGCCAGCTGTTGCAGGATTTGCTCAGGTGTCTCCGCGTGCCAGCTTATCTTTGCTTGCTTTTCTGGCGAGTCTTCAAGTTTATAAATGCTCATCTAATCTCCAATATGTAATTCCTCCCAGTAGCCTAGCCGAGGGCACACGAATTATAGCAGATGATGAGAAGGGTGATAAAATTTATAAACCACGCATGCAGTCTTGAGCCTAAGATAATCTTAGGTTTTTGGTTAAGTCGGGGTATACAGCCTAAGGAGAAAGAATATGACCTATCTAACGATCAAGGTGCCAAAAACAGGTGAAAAGATCAACCTCGTTGGGGGTAAACTATCGGTACCAGATTACCCCATCCTGCCTTATGTCGAGGGCGATGGCACTGGTCGCGATATCTGGCGTGCCTCTGTACGCGTTTTTGATGCCGCGGTGGAAGTAGCTTATCGTGGGAGCCGTAAAATCGAATGGATGGAAGTATTAGCTGGTGAAAAATCCTATAATCTCGTCGGTTCCTGGCTTCCGGATGAGACGGTGCAGGCATTTGCCGAGTTCATGGTGGGGATTAAAGGTCCACTGACCACACCCATCGGTGGTGGCATCCGTTCTCTCAACGTTGCACTACGTAAAACCCTGGATCTATACGTATGTTTACGCCCGGTACGATACTTCCCTGGTGTGCCTTCACCAGTCAAGCATCCAGAGTATGTGGATATGGTCATCTTCCGTGAGAATACCGAGGATATCTATGCCGGGATCGAATTCGAATACGGCACCGAGGAAAATCGAAAGTTCATGCAGTCGCTCAGGGAGAATTTCCCGGCTGAATATAAAAAAATCCGTTTCCCAGAAACAACCGGGATAGGTATCAAGCCTGTTTCTAAGGAGGGCACCTTCCGATTGGTGCGCGCAGCCATCCAGTGGGCACTCGATAATAAACGCCGAAACGTCACCCTGGTGCATAAAGGTAATATCATGAAATATACTGAGGGCTCATTTCGCAATTGGGGTTATGAGCTGGCTTTAGCTGAATTCAATGACCGGGTATATACCTGGGCACAGTGGACGCAAACGAAAAACGAGAAAGGTGAAGAAGCTGCCAATAATGAGCAGGATTCAGCTTTGAAGGCTGGTAAGTTATTGATTAAGGATGTAATAGCTGATATCGTCTTCCAGCAGACGATCACCCGACCGCGTGAATTTGACATTATTGCAACGATGAACCTGAATGGTGATTATCTCTCAGATGCCCTGGCAGCTCAGGTAGGTGGGATTGGAATTGCTCCAGGAGGCAATATCAACTACACCTCCGGTCATGCTATTTTTGAAGCTACCCATGGCACAGCTCCTAAATATGCCGATAAAGATGTCGTCAACCCGGGTTCGGTTATCCTCTCCGGTGAAATGATGTTCCGCTATATGGGCTGGAATGAAGCTGCGGATCTGATCATTAAGGGAATGGAAGGAGCCATTGCAGCCAAAACGGTGACCTATGACTTTCACCGTTTAATGGAAGGTGCCACCCTGCTAAAGTGCTCCGAGTTTGGTGATGCGATCATTCGCCATATGGCATAATTTACCGTAATCATGCTGGTGATGAGGGTTTACCCATCCATCACCGCTTACCATAAATTCCAGTCGGGTGTGTTTGTTCACTATTGCGTGTGACATTTCGCCTCGCCAATGATGACCTAATACACCTCGCAAATCCGGAGTTTTTTGTGAAAATATACGCAATAAATGTATTAATTAGCTAGGAGAGAATACTCTCTCTCCTAGTTTTGTGTTTTCAACCAATAGAAGGAGTATGCAGGTCATGAAAAGTGAGCAGGAATTAGTTAGCGCACTGCAAGCCATCCCCTGGTTCCAGGTGATGGATGGAAATCATTTTAATAAATTGGTCAGCATTGCCAAAATATTTACCTTTGAACCCGGGCAGGTGATCTTTCGTGAAGGCGACAAGGAAGACTACCTGTATGTCGTCATTGAGGGTCGGATAGCGATTGATATTAGCGTACCTGGTCGTGGGCGAATGCGCATCCTCACTGCAGATGCGATGGAAGTCGTTGGCTGGTCGAGTGTAACACCCGTAGTCCGCCAGCGAACAGCCGGAGCCCGCGCCGTGTTACCCAGCCGCCTGGTGGCATTCGACGCGATTGAATTACGCAAGTTGTGCGATGAGGACCATGATTTGGGTTATTTTGTCATGCGACGTCTGGCAAACGTCGTTGCCAGTCGTTTGATGACCACCCGTTTGCAGCTGCTGGATATATTTGCCAACCCGGCCGATTATAAAGAGGAATAGAATGGCTGATATTCAATTATCTGTGGGTTCAAAAGTTGCTTTGCCCAAGACCGCCTTGGAAAACCTGATCTCTAACCTGGATAGGATGGGATACCGCGTGATCGGACCACAGGTCCAGGATGAAGCAATTGTATATAAACCTCTTCAGAGCGTACGAGATTTACCAAAAGGCTATATCAGCCAACAGGATGCAGGGATTTACCGTCTGGTATATACCGGGCATCAGCGTTATTTTGACGTCACCCCCGGCGCCGGATCTTGGAAGCAATTCTTCTTCCCGCCCGTTACAGAACTTGTCCGCTATACGCGCCAGGAAAATGGCCACTGGCACATTGAAGAGAAGGCACCTGACCCGACTCCCCTGGCCCTGTTTGGGGTCTTTCCCTGTGACCTGGCAGCCATCCAGATTCAAGACCGTATCTTTGTACGTGAGGAATGGAAGGATCCAATTTACTGGTCTCGCCGTCAGAGTGCATTCATCCTATCAGTCAACTGCTTACACCCATGTGGCACTGGTTTTTGTGCTTCAATGGGCACAGGGCCCAAAGCCAACCCGGGGTTCGACCTTAACCTGACTGAGCTGGAAGATGTATTCCTGGTGGAAGTTGGCTCTGAAGCCGGGCGGTTGGTCATGGAGGGCATGCCCATCATGCCCACCAGTGCATTCTGGCTACAGGCCAGCCAAAAGAGCCTGGAAGAAGCCAGCAAAAAGATGGGACGTAGTCTGCCCCAACCCGAAACTTTACCCGACTTGTTGCTCAACAATCTGGACGCTCAACAATGGGATGATGTGGCAAGCCGCTGTATGAGCTGCACCAGTTGCACGCAAGTTTGCCCAACCTGTTTCTGTTGGGATGCACGTGATTCGATTGACCTGACTGGTCAGAAGGCGCGTCGCGACAGGTTGTGGGATTCATGCTTCAACCCCGATTACTCTTATATCGTGGGGGGCAATTCCCGTCCTAACACCCGTTCTCGATACCGGCAATGGCTGACGCATAAATTCGGTTCCTGGTATGCGCAATTTGGCACATCTGGCTGCGTCGGCTGTGGCCGTTGCATCACCTGGTGCCCAGCCAAGATCGATGTGACCGCTGAATTACGGGCACTACGGGAGGAGGTGCAGGCATGATCCCTACCATTGGAAAACCTCATGCCATTTCGCCCTCCGAACCTATGCTACCTTTCTGGGCTGAGATCCGCGAGATTGTCCACGAAGCACCTGGCGTTTCGACCTATTGGTTAGAATTCCTTGATTCAGATCTACGCCAGGGATTTCATTTTATGGCTGGTCAGTTTAACATGGTCTATGTTCCAGGTATCGGTGAAGCAGCGATTTCAATCAGCTCAGATGTAGAAGATACTCGCCGTATTGGTCATACCATTCGCGCGGTTGGTAATGTTACCTCAGCCATCGGTCGTATGAGTGTGGGAGATGTCTTGGGCATACGCGGGCCATTTGGAAGCTGGTGGAAACTGGATGAATTTTTAGGAAAGGATATCGTGATTGCCGCCGGTGGCATCGGCCTGCCTCCCATCCGCCCAGTCCTTTACTATATACAACACCACCGACATGAGTTTGGGAAAGTGATTGTATTGTATGGAGCTCGCACACCCAATGACTTGCAATTCACCGGTGAGTATCAGTCCTGGCAAGAGGCCAATATTGAAATCAATGTTACCGTGGATCGAGGTGATGATTCCTGGCAGGGGCGAGTGGGTGTCGTACCTATCTTGTTCTACCACACACGTGTTGACCCTCGCAATACCGTGATTTTGACCTGTGGTCCGGAAGTCATGATCCGGTTTGTGATCTTCGAAGCCCTGGCCAGGCGGGTCCCTCCCGAGCGTATCTTTGTCTCTCTTGAGCGAAATATGAAATGTGGCCTGGGCTCGTGTGGCCATTGCCAGATTGGACCATTTTTTGTGTGTAAAGATGGACCCGTCTTCAGTTTCGATAAGCTGCAGCCTTATGTCAATGTGGAGGAATTATAATGAGTAAACCGACCCTTGCAGTTTATAAATTCTCATCCTGTGATGGCTGCCAGCTCAGTATATTAAACCTGGAAGATGAGTTGCTTGACCTGGTGGGTGCAGTTGAGATTGCCTATTTTCTAGAAGCGCGCCGCCGTATAATACCTGGCCCATATGATATTGCCCTGGTGGAAGGTTCTGTGTCAACGCCTCATGAAGTGGAGCGGATCAAGGAGATTCGTAACCAGGTGAAAATCCTGGTGGCTATCGGTACCTGTGCAACCTCAGGTGGCATTCAAGCCTTGCGTAATTTCACCAACCTGAATGACCTGGCCATCGCGGTATATGAACACCCTGAATATCTGCATGTTTTACCAACCTCAACCCCCATCTCGGAGCATGTTAAAGTCGATTATGAGCTTTGGGGTTGCCCAGTGAATAAATACCAAACCATCGAAGTGATCCAGGCTTTGTTGCAGAAACGCCGACCTAACCTCCCTACCCATAGCCTTTGCCTGGATTGCAAACGCAAAGGTGTTGTCTGTGTGATGGCCGCATATGGTATCCCATGCCTGGGTCCAGGCACGCGCACTGGATGTGGAGTACTTTGTCCTTCCAATGGGCGCGGTTGTTATGGTTGCTTTGGTCCTGCTCCCCAGGTTGACATGAAAACCGTGGTGAGGTCAATGAATTTTGTTGAGCGTTATCCCGCTGAAGTGCGCGGTTTGCTGACCCATATCAGCAATTATGCGCCCGCTTTCCGCCAGGTTGCAGAGCTACCGGATGTCACACGAAACCAGACGAGAGGAGAGCAGAAATGAACCAGGATATTTACATACCCGCTCTGGCACGCGTGGAAGGCGAGGGGGCTTTAACCATCCGTCTAAAGGATGGTGCCATCGATGACATCTTGCTCAATATTTATGAGCCACCACGTTTCTTCGAAGGCTTCCTGCACGGCCGTTATTTCCAAGACGTACCCGACATCACAGCTCGTATCTGTGGAATCTGCCCGGTGGCATATCAAATGAGCTCTGTGCAAGCCCTGGAAACTGCCTTACAGGTGACAATCTCAACTGAAGTACGCTTGCTGCGCCAGCTGCTGTATTGCGCGGAATATATAGAGAGCCATGCACTGCATATCTACCTATTGCAGGCTCCCGATTTGGTTGGATATGAAAGCGCCATTAGCCTGGCTGCAGATGACCCACAACTGGTGAAGAAAGCTCTGCACCTTAAAAAGATTGGCAATGAGCTGCTGAAAACCATCGGTGGGCGTTCCGTCCACCCCGTGAATATCTGTGTGGGTGGTTTTTATCGCTGGCCAGCAATGGAAGCCATTCATAACCTGGTACCCGAGCTGGAGTGGGCCAGGCAGGCTTCCATTGACACAGTGAAATGGGCTGCCACCTTGAATTATCCCGACTTCGAACGCGACTATGAATTTGTTGCCCTCAACCGCATTGATGATTACGCTATTTATGATGGCGATATCCTCTCATCCAGTGGCAAGAGGATCAGCCCATCCGATTTTGAGAAGAACTACCTTGAAACCCATGTCGAGCGCTCTAATGCCTTGCACAGTCACACAGTAGAGAAGGGTACCTACTTCGTCGGCCCACTGGCTCGGTTAAACCTTAATCACAAGAAGCTGCGGCCCATGGCCAGGCAAGCAGCCAGGGAAATTGGGCTAAAATTCCCCTTGCGTAACCCCTACAAGGGATTAATCGCCCGTGCCATTGAACTGGTACATGCTTGTGACCTGGCAATCGAGCTTGCCAGTGCCTATCAACCGCAAGGACCAAGCTTCAAGGAAATCAAGCTGCTTCCTGGAGAAGGAGTAGGGGTTTCTGAGGCCCCGCGTGGGCTGCTTTACCACCGTTATGTGGTGGACGAACAGGGATTGATTCGCTTCGCCAGGATCACGCCTCCCACCGCACAAAATTTCGCTCAGATGGAAGCAGACCTGTGGGCACTGGCTCCCAGCGCGATTAACCAGCCTCAGGAAGAGGCTTCACTCTCCTTTGAACACCTGTTACGCTCGTATGATCCCTGCATCTCCTGCTCTACTCACTTCCTGAGATTGCGGGTCGACCGTACATGAGGCATTCATCTGATGATGTCAGGGATGGCATCCCTGACATCATCAAGATCATCGGCATTGGTCAGAGCCTGCGCGGAGATGATGCAGCTGGTCTTTCTGCAGTCCGCTTTTGGCAGCAGACATTTCAAGCGAAGACAGAACGACCCAATATCACGGTCGATCTGGCAGAGTTACCCGGCATAGGCTTGCTCAGCATGCTAGACGGTGCCGCGATAGCCATCCTGGTCGATGCAGTGCGTAGTGATGCCCAACCTGGAACGGTTCACACATTCACTGAAAATCAACTCGAGGCTTTTGAGGGAGATTCTCAATCGGCTCATGGGTGGGGAGTAGCTGAGACCCTCGCTCTTGGACGAGAGCTCATGCCCTCACAAATGCCTGAAAAACTGATATTGATTGGCATTGAGGTCGGTCAGCTGGATATCGGTGAAGGTCTTAGCACTGAGGTTGAATTGGCATTACCCGAGGCTGCTAACTTAATCGAGAAATTTGTGATCTCTACCCTTGATCAATCTCATGATCAGTCCAGCTCTCCACGCACTTCCCCCAAATAACCTGCTTCCGCCAGCGCACTCAATACTTTCTCTACCGCCCCAGGTTTTATCGCAATGGTAGTTGGTCCCAGGGGTTCGCCCAGGAAGCGACTGGCACGCGATTTCCGCAAAACTAACAAAATATCCTCCGAAGCCACCCGCAAGACCAACATCTTCTCCAGACGGAACTCGCTACCCTGTTTGTCCCATCGTTCCAGGGCTTTGATCAGGCTGGGTGGGACTGCTTTGGCATGCCGGTTGAGTAATGTAAGTAACTGGCTCACCGTCAGGCCTTGTTGCCTGGCACGTGAAAGGGAGAGCGGGGTAATGCGGTAGCGGTATTCATCCAGGGTCTCCTTCTCCCAATTGCAAAATCTGGCTACCTGGTAACGCACCCGCCGAGGCACCAACCGCCTAGCACTTATGCGCAAGTCAGACCGGACAACCAATGGTTCATCTTCCAGGGGTAAACCCTCAGGTTGTTCCTCATGCAGCAGGGCTTTTGCCCAGGTAGAAAGTCGGAAAGCAGTGACTTCTTCAATTCCGTCCGGTTGTGCCAGGTCAAGCACCCCCAACCAGTGTAGTGGACCAGTGAGTAGATAACGGATCAGACGTCCATCCACCTGGTCCCAATGTTCATAACCACGTAAATAATGTCCACTGGTTTTATCGCGGATGAACCAGGAATCATAATCACCAGCAGGACGCTGGAAATCTGGGTTGCCTTGTTTGATGGCGGATATGAATGCTTCCAGGCTCCACCACTTGCCTGCAGGTACGTCCATCAAATAACCTAATAATATCCCACGGGTTCGCAGTGGATCGTTTTTCCATTTGCCTTCCAGGGTTAAATTAGGTATTAGCTGAAGCTCATTGATCTGCGGGCTATGCTTCCACGCCTGGTAAAGCTGAAATAAAGCTTCGCCGCGTTTGGCCTCAATGAATATCCTCACCGGATCAGGCAGGGGAACGCCAGCTTTGTCTAATAAACCTCCAGCAGTCAGTATGGCCTTCATAACTATTGAGGTCAGCATTTCCCCGATGAGCGTAGTCCATGACTCCGGTAGCGCGTTACCCAGGCGTAAAGCCACCAGCATGGTGCAGGCATGGTCGAGGATACGGTCGTTCGCCAGATCTATACGGGCATATTCTGAACCGGAAGCCAGTCGACCCATGATGGGTGGGTTAGCCATCGAGGTTTCAGGCACCAAAGCCAGCAAATCGTCTGGTATGTACGCAAATTCTTCGGGGCCTTTATTGGTATCAAAAAAAGCACTTGCCACAATACCGCGATACCACAAGGTTTCGGCTACAGATATGGGGTTTTCATAGGGCCGATCTCGATCGCGTTTGGCAGGCCCCATCACACGCACCTCCCCATAGGTGCGTGTGAATTTCGCCCATGGAAGCCGCCCAGAGTGCTGTACCAGGTCCTTTAAAGCCATGCGTACTTCTTCGGGCAAGCCGAAAATTACCTCATTAAAAGTGGAAAGTTTTTTTAGCGACTTGGTCAGCCGGAGAATTGCTGCATTCGTATCCTGCTCATCTAGTTTTATCCCCCACAATTCTGCAATGATGCGTATATGCCCCAGGTCTCGACCTTGCAAGCTTTCAGGTAAGGTGGGCATCGTCACAGATCAAGTGATTAAATAATCACTTCCAATGCGCCGGGAACTACTTCGACGGTAACATGCTGTACATCCATACCAAAACCAGAGATGATCTCGCCATCTGCATGGATGGTCACAGGCTTTTCTGAATGTAGCTGTAACTTGTGCATCTTGCCCAGGCGGATTTGCTTAAACCTGCCATGAGTGCCTTTCATCACTTCAGGTATCAGGCGCAGCATCATCAGCTGGGATACATAGCAGATGGAGGCATAATCTAATATCCCATCCGTATAATCAGCAGCTGGTGCCACCAGGAACCCGCCTCCTTCACGTGGGCCATTACAAGCCACAAACATGATCGTCTCATCATCCCAGGTCTCACTATCGGTTTCAATGTGCATGCGAGGAGCTTCGTGATTCAATGCAATGGTCTGAAGCACCGCCACCAGATACATCATAAAACCGTGCACCCAATTCAGACGATGTGTGCGAATGGTCACCGTAGCATCAAAACCCAAGCCAAAGGTGTTATCAAAGTATTCGCTTTCACCCCGACCAATATCAAACATACCCAGATCGATGCGCCTGGGTTGGCCCGTAAAAACCCGCTTTAAGGCGTCGGCGGGGTTATTCTGTATACCTATAGAATGAGCGAAGTCATTACCCGAGCCTAAAGGTACGATGCCGAACCGTGGCCGGACATCCGCAGGGACTTGCATCAGGCCATTGATCACTTCATGTACAGTACCATCGCCGCCGGCTGCAATCACCAGGGAATATCCGTCTTCTGCCGCCTGGCGTGCCAGGACCGTGGCATGTGTTGGGTAGACTGTACCTGCCCAATCAGCTCCCCCAAATTCTTCCACCAATGGTCGCAGGTCTGCAATGGTGCGCCAGGCGCGGCCCATATCTGCATTAGGATTAACCAGAAACTTGGTTTTGTTTCCTGTCATAACTGCTCCCTTATTGATAACAACTACCTGGACTTATGATCAACGATTATGGCACGCTGTAAACGGCTCGCAGCTCGTTCTGTGAATCATACAGATAAACCGTTTTACCCGAATCCCAAATAGGCTCGGTCAGCCCCCAGAACAAATCCAACACCGTATCCTCACCATTGCGGGTGTTTAGGTTGATCGAGCCACCCTTATACAGAGTGAGTTGTGGGAAGGTATAGGCATTTCCTTTGCCATCCTCAAGTCGCCAGCCAGCCAGCGATAGCTCACCGTCTCCGCTGCGTATGAGTACAACGTGTTCGTTTGCCAAAACACCCGCCCCTATCACGGTGTAGATGACCATCTGGGGTTCCTGGCCGGTTGGGGTCTGAGTAGGGGTTAGCGCTGGCTTCTGAGTGGCAGTTGCCGATGGTCGAGGTGTCGCTGAGGCAACAACAGTTGGTGGAATTGAAGTGGAAGTGGCTTTTGGTAAAGGTGCGGTAGGGATATAGATGATTTGGCCAATAGTTAAGCTATCGGGGTCGTCCAGGTTATTAACCATCAACAAATCTGCCACACTGACGTTGAATTGGACCGCTAACGCTCCCAGTGTATCCCCTTCCTTAACCTGATAGGTAAGCATCTCAACCGTGGGGATGGCCGGAAGTGTTCCCGTGATGGGTAAGCCATCTACGAATGGCGTCTCCTCGTAAAAGTCAGGACCATTTTGCACAAGGGGTAGATCTTCAACCTGGGTTGGGGTGACCACGATCACGACCGGCGTGCCATCCACCGGTATGGGAGGATGATTGCGCTCCCACAACTGAAGTACCACAACCACTGTAATCGCCGAGATGATGATGTTGAGCAAGACGATATAAAACAAGCGCTTGACTTGCCTCATTCAGTCCTCACTGACAAAATCATAGCATAAGCCTGCATTTGGCACAATACCCGAGCGATATGATAGAATTTTTGCACTGTCTTACTATCAGCTGTAAACAAGTTGGTAAACAGGAGGTTTTTATGCAAGCGGAGCTGATCGACGACCTGGTAAGTTTTATTTTACGTGCCAAACAAGCAACCTATGTGGGTGGTGGAACCAGGTTATTGCCATACCGCTTAGGCTCCCACGATTTGCAATTTATTGAAGGCGATTGGGCATACCATGATAGTTACTTCGGAGACTCCGATTTTCTGGGTGAAGAGTTAGTGTATTATCGCGGCCAGGTGGTTTGGGGGATGAACTACTTTGGCCGCATCATTCTTCCGGATATGATCACCTCGGCCGAAGCAGGATCTATCATAAAACAAAGCCTCTCAAAAATGTACCAATCTGGTCGATTCCTGGGTGGGTTTAAATATTCGCTGGGTAAGTTCATTTACACGGACACGAACGATGGTGACCCGAAATTTTTTACCGGTAAGGAATGGATCGACATCGAGGGAGAAATTGTATATGAGCTGGTCTACCATGGCGGGCTGATGAGGTCCCTTTTGAAAGAACCTGGAGTTAATTACCGCTCTCTACCGGGTAACCAGCCTCGACCCAGGCATTGAATCCTCCCAGGATGGGGGTTACATGCGAAAAGCCGTTTTCGATCAAAATAAGTGCCGCCCGGGCACTTGATTCCTCGGTAATTCAGGTGCAGTAGGTGATAATCCAGCTGGATGGGTTAAGTTCCTTTAATTGACCGGTCAATTCATTGATGGGAACCAATAATGCTCCGGGAATATGTGAATTATGGTAAGAAATGCTATCGCGCACATCAACGAATACCGCTTTCCCGGCATCAAAAGCCTTTTTTGCATCCTCCGGAGATACCCTTTGTACCTGATCTACAGAAGCAGGGGTGGGTGTACTCACTGGCGTAGCCGATGTGTTTAGCAAAACCCATGCTAACCCTGCCAATATAAGCAGCATTCCCCCTCCAATCAACCTCAAAGGAACTTGAGTCTTTCGTTTATCCATTCTGAAGAGCGCCTTTCATTCCGAAGTCAATTTTCACGAGTAAGCCGTAATTTTAACCCCAATTTCAACGATAAACATAAGCATTTCATGGAATCATTAGATCCCGGGTAATTAAATTGGCAATATTCCAATACTTCCTAATTATTTCAAATGTTTTTCAACAGAAATATCGCTAAAATATTGATGACGATAATTAATGACTAAAAATAGTTTTGCATTATTGGTGGCGAAGACAAATTCCCACACACATACGGGGGAAATACTGGATGTGGATATAGGGTTCACGCTCAGCCATTTAATCGCTTAACTGATACCTTAAATTTTATTTTCCGCCAACAAACAGAGCATTAACTGGATTATTCAGTTTCATCTTCATCAGACAACGTCACCAGGAAACCCCGTTGAGCTAACTGGCCTAGAATCTCTGAGGGGGAGGCATACCACTGCCCCCACTTGCGTGATATATGCTCAGTCCAGCTGTAGTTATCATAGGTGAAGGTTTCCTCACGCCCAGCCTCCAGGCGGATCTTGATTTTCCCCTTGCGGTAATAGTCCTGCGCTAAATAACCCTCATCCATTTGCTTCATGGCTTGTTCGATATCCGCCTCACTGAATTCCGGATATGTATCTTCGAACAGGGTGAAACTTATTGGATAGCGTGGACGTGGTGGTGGGTTTTCCGCCGGGTAGCCCATCACCAGCTGTACCAGGGGAAATACGCGTGGTGGTAGCTTATACTTCCTGGCAATTTTATCGGCGATATATGGTGCTGCCCCCAGGAAACAGCTGCCCATACCGAAACTTTCAGCCGTAATGACCATATTTTCCGCCATCAGTGAGGCATCCTGGATGCCAAAAACCAGTATCGATAGGTCATTGGTCACCTTTTTCCAGCCACGTTTACTCATGATCAGCTCCATGCGGTGCAAGTCCACGCAAATGGTGAAGAGCAGCGGTGCCCCGAATGGAACCCCCTTCTCGCGGGTCAATAACACGCTGCAGAGTTGTGAAGCAAAGGGGGCCTGTTGCCCGGCACGCACCACTGCCCGGATCACCTCTTCAGGAGGCATCTCGCCGGTATACTTGCGGATCGATTTGCGGTTCAGCATACATTCAATGATCGGATTAGTTGACATAGTATTCACTTTCTACCTCAAATCTATAACCAGGGCCATGCGTTTTTTTTGCCTTACCATTATTAATAACCAACATAAATAAAAATTAAACCATACTTTTCTTCAATTATCTTTATCGTAGTAAATTGATCTTCTACCAATCGCCATGGCCTTTCTTTGTTATTTTGCGAAATGGAGTAGGTTTTCTTTACTGATGTCTCGCATATTGGACTGGCTTACCAGTAATGGTGTACCAGATCGCGAATGGTCTGGGTATAAATAGTAGATACCTGTGCCATCACCTCTGCAGAAATGGTAGGCAAATCGGACGCCATGAAGTTCTCGTCGACCTGTGACGGTCGTTTCGCACCCGGGATGGCACAGGCGACCGCCTCAAACATCAAGATCCAGCGTAAGGCAAACTGTGTCATGCTCATCCCTGCAGGGCAGATAGCTTTCAGCTCCTCAACCGCCTGCAAACCAACCTGGTAATCCACTCCTGAGAAAGTCTCACCGCGATCGAAGGATTCACCATGGCGGTTATATGCGCGGTGATCGTTGGAGGCAAAGCGGGAATCTGCTTTCAGCTTGCCAGTGAGCATACCAGATGCCAGGGGTACGCGTGCCAGGATACCCACCTTGCGCTGCATCGCTTGATTAAAGAAAAGTTCCGCCGGACGTTGCCGGAACATGTTGAAGATGATTTGCACGCTCTGCACATTAGGATATTCAATTGCTTTGAGCCCCTCTTCTACTTTTTCCACGCTCACTCCATAGTAGCGTAGCTTTCCCACCCTGACCAAGTCATCCAGCACGCCAAATACCTCCGGCATGTAATAAACCGGGGTTGGCGGGCAGTGCAGCTGGAGCAAGTCCAGGGCGTCTGTCTGTAAATTTTTAAGGCTACGCTCTACAAAAGCGGTGAGGTTTTTGCGATGATAGCCCTCAGCCACATGTGGGTTCAGTCTGCGACCAGCTTTTGTGGCAATAAATATCTTACCTGGGCGCTGTTGTCGCAGTTTTACCAGTAAACATTCGCTTCTCCCATCGCCGTATACGTCTGCAGTGTCGAAGAAGTTGACCCCCAGCTCAACTGCCCGGTTCAATGCCGCTAAAGACTCACTATCATCTACCTTTCCCCAATCTCCACCTATCCCCCATGCACCAAAACTTACGCTAGATACCCTCCAACCTGTCCGTCCCAATTCACGATATTGCATCGTACTGCCTCCTTTTCAATCTACAATGAACAACTTCACCCCGCTGCTGGTGGAAGATCGGTGCGGCTCTGCCTCATCTGCCACCTGGTAACTCATCCCCGGCCTCAGGGTGAATTTCCTCCCGTCCGCCAGCTCCGTATGCAGCTCACCTTCCAGGCACAACAGGATGTGCCCCTTTTTGCACCAGTGGTCCGCCAGGTAGCCAGGGGTGTACTCAACCAGGCGCACCCGGATGTCATCGAATTGCTGCGTGCGCCAATAGGCCATGCCTGTCTCACCCGGGTGTTCCGTCACCTCGATCTGCGACCAGTCTGTCGTACCAAATGGGATGTTTTTCATTTGCATCATATTTCTCCAGGATGGTTTCTAATGGAAATACCTAAGATTTACGATTTCATTTGACCCAGGTAGGTCAGCATGGCCGCCCCTGTCTTGATCCCTCGCATGAAAAGATCCAGCTCCAGGTTTTC
This sequence comes from Anaerolineales bacterium, assembly GCA_049287485.1. Classification (GTDB taxonomy): domain Bacteria; phylum Chloroflexota; class Anaerolineae; order Anaerolineales; family UBA4823; genus FEB-25. Next base: position 1,677 of record JBAQFX010000019.1, on the reverse strand, counting down.
ATTCGGCGCATGGTTGGATTCATCCGCATTTGCATAGGGCACAGTAAAATCAGGGATGCCCAGTATTTTGGTGAAAACGTAATCCGGCAGGCTGCCACCCATGGCGGGGAACAACAGTGGCTCTTCGCCTGTAGCGGTAAGTATCGCCTGCCTCAAAGGCTCCACGAAGGGCGAATCAAGCGGGGTCTTGGAAGGGTCCATACCTCCCTGACGGATGAATTCCACCTCAGGCGCATGTTGGCGCACATGAGCCTCTACCTTGGCAAAAATCTCCTCTGCCGTCTGCGCTTCCACCAAACGAATATCACACTTCACAAACGCCTCATGCGGCAGGACTGTTTTTGATTCTGGTCCACCATAACCACCATGCAGGCCGTTGATGGTCAACGTTGGCCAGCAAGCCAGCCGTTCATAATAGGGACGGTCATCCGGAGCGTCAAAATGGGTAATCTCGAGGTCGCGCATGATCGCATTTTCGTCCACTGGCAGAAGGGCAAGCGCCTGACGTTCTAACCCAGTAGGAGCTTGAACATGGTCATAGAACCCATCGATGGTGATTTTCCCTTGTGCATCCTTCATTGTGCTCAGAAGGTGTACCAGCGTCCATAGAGGATTGGGAACAACCCCACCATAGTTCCCAGAGTGCACATCGCGATTGGCACCTCGCGCCCTCAATTCAAACCCTATCACACCGCGCACTCCGAACTCTATTTTTGGCTGCCGGTTCTCCGGAAGGGGACCATCTGATGTTATGACCAGATTTGCTTTCAGCAAATCGCGGTGCTCCCGGATGAAGTTGGCGATATGTGGGCTGCCCATTTCCTCTTCACCCTCCAGCAATACAATGACATTACAAGGCAGCTGACGTTTAACTGCCAGTATCGATTCCAGCGCCAGGATTTGTGCAAAGTGCTGTCCCTTGTTGTCACCTACCCCACGTGCATACAGGCGACCATTTCGTATCGCCGGCTCAAATGGTGGTGAGATCCATTCCTCGAGTGGGTCGGGCGGTTGCACATCATAGTGGCCATAAAGCAAAACTGCGGGTGCATTGGGCTGATCGAATCGACGCCCCAGTACCAGTGGCCAGCCAGGTGTTGGCACCAGCCGTGCTTCAAAGCCAAGTTTGACCAGCCAATTCACCAGGTAGTCGGCGACTTTATCCATACCCTCCCCATGAGCGCTGATGCTCGGTTGGCGGAGGTAATCAATGAGCCGGTCAATGAACAAATGTCGATTGTGATCAATATAATTGAAGATTGGTTCCATGCCAGCCAGTATATACGTATTTTTCTCGTCAGGCAAGCCAACCCGGATGAATAACCACGATCAGGATAGGATAATTATCCACACGCTTTTTTACACCTCCCTACATGTAGGCTCTGAACCACCCCAGGCTGCTCACACAGACTAGCTCTCCTGGGAAGATTCGTTTGCCAAGTGGACATCCTTAGTCTGGGCAAACTCAAGCGATAGGCTATCAAGGTTCATCGCATTTTCTCCCCTATCAAACTCATCAATTTGGAACAGCCTTCACTCAATTCCTTTACCACATCATTGTGTATTAACATACATCAATTCTGGCAGTGGACGATTGTGCAAGGATTTTTCTGTAATTTCGTCTGATGTCCTTCATAAGTTGGTAAAGAACCTTACAAACTGAAAACCTAGTTGTGG
>JBAQFX010000018.1:0-4873 GCA_049287485.1 Anaerolineales bacterium | reverse complement strand
GCCATCCGATTCATCGTGGATGGCACATTTATACTCATGATTAGTTAAACTCCGTTATTTTTCCCAGAAACTGATACTTTCTATATGATATGTCTGCGGGAACATATCGAACAGGCTTAACTTACTGAGTGAATATCCACCAGAGATCAATTGCTTGCTATCTCGGGCAAGTGTAGCCGGATCGCATGAAATATAAGCCAGTCGGTCTGCTCCTTGAGCCAAAATACCCTCAACCGTTTCTCTTCCCAACCCTGCACGCGGGGGATCCATGATGATCAAGTCTGGATTGAAGTGTACACTTCCTAACACCTCCTCTGCTGCAGCTTCGTATAATTCTACATTTGAAAATTCATCCAGATTAGCGGTGAAATCCTCGCACGCCTCAGCCGATATCTCAATTCCCACCAATCGTCCAACTTTCGGTGCCATGAAGGCGCTGAATAAACCCACACCTGAATACACATCTAAAACTGTCATATTTTGTGTGAGGGATAGATTTTCAAGTAAATGCTCCACCATGGCAACCGCCTGACCCGTATTGACCTGAAAAAAAGACGTTGGCGATACCTTGAATCGTCTTCCAGAAACCTCCTCTACAATGTGATCACTTCCGGCCAAGACAACACTTCCTCCAGGTCCAACCTGCACCACTGAAATAACTAGATCTTCGATACTGAAGTCCAATGGTTGGGGATCGGAGCTCTCCAGGATAAGCATTACATCATCTTCGATTCCCACCCTAATGCTCACTCGGTCAAGCCCAGCGATTGGTTCTAAGTCAATTTGTGGCCAAAGTTGATTGATTGTGACCACGGGTAAGTGACATTCCTGGATGGCAAATGGTTGGTTGGTGCGCGCTTCCTGGAATCCCAATTTACCTTCATCTGTCAGGTGGAATTGAATATGGTTACGGTAATACCAGGATTCCGGCGTAGCCTTGATGTCTATAGGCGGTAGATTTTTGATCCCCCCAATCCGCTCCATCTGCTCTTGAAGAATGTTAGCTTTTGCTTTTAATTGAGCCGCATAATTTATGTGCTGGTAATGACATCCACCACATAGTCCAAAGTGCTGGCAGCGAGGCATTACCCGCTCCGCTGAGGCTTCTACCACCTCCAACAGCTCGCCACGCGCATGGCGCGGCTTATCTTCTACCAGCCTGATCCGTACTATCTCGCCAGGGATGGCAAAAGGTATAAAGACCACTCTGCCATCAGGCAACTTCCCAAGGGCTTCTCCACCGTATGCCTGCTTGGCAATCTTAACCTCAATTGTGTCAGCCATTATCGTTGATTAACCGCAGAGAAGTCCCTGGGCGGGACGTCTCTGAATAGTAATCTTGCTCTACTTGCCCTGCATGAATTCATCAATACTGGACAGTAAATTCTCCAGGTCACTCATCTGGATTTCCGCCATGTGTGCAATTCGGAAAGTTTTACCCTTCATCTCCCCATAACCATTTGCCAACCGCAAGCCACGTGGGGCCACGAATTTATTGAACTCCCCACAATCGAAGGTTGACGGGTTTTCCACCACGGTGATCGTCTGTGAGCGATAACCCTCCGGGGCGAACAACGGCCAACCTTTCCTGGTAGCCCACTCCTGTGAGAATTTGGCCATTGCGCTATGGCGTGCGTAAATATTTTCGAGACCCTCAGCCAGCATCCGGTCAATCTGATAATCCAATGCATAAATTAATGATAGCGCCGGTGTCATCGGCGTGGAATCTTTTAGGCGATGCTTCTCCAACAGGAGATAATCGAAGTACCAACCTCGATAGGGCACCTCTGCCGCTCGAGCCATTGCTTTATCATTGACTCCGATCAAGGCAATGCCAGGTGGGAGCGCCATGCATTTTTGGGATGACGTGAATAACACATCTAATCCCCAATTATCCATTTCGATCTTGGTCCCTCCCAGAGAGGAAACCGCATCTACGGCAATCAGTGTATCCGGACTTACCCTGTGTACCACTTCAGCAATCTCTTTGACTGGGTTTTGCACACCGGTGGAAGTCTCATTATGCACGATTGTGATCAGCTCATACTTCTGCTTCTTTAGCGCTTCCTCAACCATCTCGGGTAAGATAACCTGCCCCATCGGCACCTCGACCTTATCGGCCTGCTTGCCATTGGCTATTGAAACATCATACCAGCGCTTTGCAAAGGCGCCATTGACACAATTCAAGACCCGCTCTTTCGCCAGGTTACGCACAGCTGATTCTTGTGCCCCACTGCCTGAATTGGTCATGATAAATATGCGATATTGAGTGTAGAAAATCTGGCGTAATTTATCGGCTGAGCGTTGGAAGATCGCCTCAAAATCCTTGCTGCGATGCGGGATCATCGGTCTTGTTTGCTGTTGTAACACATCCGGGGACACATCTACCGGACCAGGGACAAACATCGGTGACATGGGAACCTCCTCAGGATTTTATTTTGAATACTCTCATTTATCTCATTTTATTCTACCACCCCTATGTATTTTATAATATGTCCATGCGTCGCATTTTTATACTGATATTCATCCTGATACTGATTGGTTCTTGCAGTAGTTTATCTGTTCCCTTTTTCTTCCCTGCGCCAACACCAAGCAGTACCTCCCTGCCGACCACCCCATCCAAAACCCGATCGCTAACACCGACAGTATTACCTCCTTTACCACCCAGTCCATTAGCTGCTACAGATACGCCTGTCACCACTCCACCAGTAATCCCACCGCCGGAGCAATTCACAGTACTTTTTCACCCCGATGATTTCCTCTATGTAGGAGACCAGGTCAGCTTTGAGGTGATTTCTCCAATTGATTTGGAGGTTAATGATGCAGAGCTGTCAGTCCAGGTTGATACCCCAGACGGGCCGCACCTTGAGCGAGTCAAATTTGCTCCCTGGGGTATCCAAGGACGGTTTGAAGCTGCCATGATTTGGGCCTGGGACACAAAAACCGAAGATCCTGGCTTGCATCATCTCACCTTTAAAGCCCAGCCCCAAGGATATACCTGGACTGAACAGGTTACCCTCCTGCCATTTAGCGCCATGCCTCCTGACCAGGCCGATGCGCATTGGGCTTCGACACAAACTGATTGTTGCACTGTTTTTTACATCACCGACACCGCTTCTGAACGCGATCTGCCCACCTTAACCGCCATGATTGATACCCAGGCTCAAGATGCCATCGAAAAGATGGGAGCTAATTTTACTGAACCCATCACTATCACCATTCTGCCTCGCACCCTGGGGCATGGTGGTTTTGCATCGACGGAGATCAGCGTATCTTACCTTGACCGTAATTATGCTGCCAACTTCTGGGCGATGGTAGTTCATCATGAAATGATCCACGCCATTGACGGTCACCTGGGTGGTGATTTTCGACCCAGCATCTTTGTTGAAGGCCTTGCAGTTTATATGACCGGTGGTCACTACAAACCAGAGCCTCTCATGCCTCGTGCCGCTGCACTGCTTGGTGGATATCTTGATTGGTATATTCCCTTGAAATCGCTCGCCAATGATTTTTATGCCTCACAGCATGAGATTGGTTATCTTGAGGGCGCCGCACTCATTGAATATTTGGTGAAGACTTATGGCTTGGATGCTTTCTTCTCCTTCTATCGTGATATCCATATCAACCAGGGTGAAAGCCAGTCAGACGCCATCGATGCAGCCTTAGAAAAGCACTTCTCTATTTCCTTTACCAAACTCGAAATGGATTTCCTGGCAGCCTTGAGAGCTGAGACGGATACATCCTCCTGGGTGGATGACGTCCGCCTGACCGTCACCTATTATGACACCATGCGTCGTTACCAGCAGCTTTTAGATCCTTCCGCCTACTTCCGCACAGCCTGGTTACTGGATAATAAAACCATGCGAGAGCGAGGCATTGTTGCAGATTATCTTCGCCACCCCCATACCCCCACGAACCTGGCATTGGAAACTCTGTTCATTACCACCAGTCAACGGGGATCAGAGAAGGACTACACCTCTGCTTTCCAAACATTAGATATGATCAGCTCTGTGCTGGATGCGATTGAACATGGCACGACAGATCCTTTCTCGGTCTCAATCCTGGCTGCCAATTATCTGACCATCGCCACCACTCTCCAGCAACAGGGTTACGAAGTTCAAAACCTGAGTGTTAATGATGATTCTGCCACCACTCAAGTAACCACTTCATCCGGACCAGATTTGATCCTACTCAATTTGCAGCGAATTGGGGGGCAATGGTCAACGAAACCATGACCATCGAGCACAAGTCGTACCTGATTTCCTATAGCTGGTAATATGTGTTTCCCAGGGCGATGATGATGAGCAATAAAATAAGATTACACGCACCACCCAGGAGCATCAGCCCTAAACTCTGCAACCATTTCGCCTTTTGGCTCGTGCTCACAATGATCGATGAAATTAAAAATAATACAAATACAACGAAGACGAGTGTACCAATCGAAAAAGCTCCCAGGATGATCAATGGGATAAATGCTCCTGTGATGAACCACGTTGCTTACAGCCACCTTATCGATAACCTTCTCATGCAAAAATAAGTCGTGATGAAACCCATCACTCCCAGTAGTACCCAATCAAGTAGAACGAATCCCGGAAGCGGCCAAAGAGGCTCCCCGGCAGCCTGCCCTTGGAATGAGACGATGGATAAGGCAACCCATACTGTCACGATCACGGCGAAAAAAGAAAAACCCAGGGCCAGGAAATCGATCCACCCTAATTGCTGATCATCCGATGTATTCATTTGATATCATTTTCCCCTGTTTTTACTGTTCCTCCAAAAAAAGTTGTTTTCAGCTTATCAGATAGCCAGTATCACACTTCGAAGTAAACCTGAACAGGCAATGTATTCATGATTGTTTACGGGCAGTATCCTA
>JBAQFX010000017.1:0-9750 GCA_049287485.1 Anaerolineales bacterium | reverse complement strand
TGCTCCCTGCGTACGCCTATTTTTCGAAAGATTTCCCCTCCCCCGTGGCTGCAAAGCCAATGGGGGAGGGGAAAAAGGGGTGGGGGCGGTGAGTAATTACATATACCTGTAGTTACTCACCCGTGACCAATTATCTTGTCTTCCCTGCGGCAATTAGCGAAAAAGGGGCGGGGGCTGTGAGTAATTACATACTGTTGAATTTATTCGACCCAATTCCCATCTTTATTGTGTAGAGACGCCCACAGGGGCATCTCGATCAGTGATGAATTGACATGCACTGAATTTGTGTTTTTTTTATGTAATAATTTCCTGCTTAACCTTGCTATAGGGAAGATTAATTGAATCCATTTATTTTTTTGTTGAAACAATTCAAACATGGTGATTATTATTCAATCTCCATACATGCCCCCACACTTATCCCCTCACCCACAAACAATTTTGAAAGAATCAAGGCGAGATGGGTGATTAGAAACATTTTATTCGGTGAATAACCTGCCACCTAGTTTTACTCACCATGTACCCTAATACCATTCGTTTCTTTTCGTTCATGGAGCGTTTTTTGCGACTAAGTTTGCGATCGATTTTGAGGTTCGAATCATGCTGGACTCTCTAAGGATTCGACCTGTTTTTGTTAATTCCGTTTTCCTTCACTTGTTCGACCTTCACGCATTCACCCCGTCGCACCTGGAAAGCATCGAAGTCACGCGCCACCACCGTGTTTGGGAAGATGGCCTGGGCTTCTGCTTGCACATCTCGCTCGCGATAGCGCCGTGAGATGTGCGTCAGGATGAGCTGTTTCACTCCAGCATTCATTGCCAGATCGGCAGCCTGCTTGGCAGTGAGATGGGCAAACTGGTCGGCCATCTCGGCTTCTTCTTGTAAGTATGTGGCTTCGATGATCAAGGCATCTACATCCTTGACAACCAGAGCTATATCATCTGTGCGCCCTACATCCCCAACGTGCGCCAGACGTGTGCCAGGGCGTTCTTCGCCAAGCACCTGGTCTGGGTATACAATCCGCCCATCCGGCAGGCTGATGGATTTACCATTCACCAGCTCCCGCCGCCACGGTCCGGGAGGGATAGCCAGCTCATCCGCTTTTTCGGGCAAGAAAGGACGGCGTGTCTTTTCCTCGAAAAGAAAGCCAAAGCAATCGGGTCCGCGGTGCCAGACAGGGAAGGCTGTGACCGTGAAATTATCTTCGTCAAATATAAGGCCAGGTTTGATCTGCAAGAGTTGCAGGTCAAGAGGAGGTTTGGCGCCTCTCAATACGATGCCGTAAATCAAGTCGTGGATACGGTCAAGTGCCCACTGACCACCGTAAATCTCCAGCCTGTCGATTGTTTCCCAACGCATGAACGTGGAAAGTAACCCGGCCAAGCCCAGGATGTGATCGAGATGTCCATGGGTGATAAGTACACGGTTCAGGCGCTTAAAGCCTATACCCGATTGCAGGATCTGTCGTTGTGTGCCCTCACCGCAATCAATCAGGAAGCGGAATTCATCATGGATGATCACCTGGCTGGAAAGCCCACGATGGACCGATGGAGCGGAAGCAGATGTACCAAGGAAGACGATTTCGAACAAAAAAACCTCTTGTTTTTGGAGATAGGAAGGTATATTCCACTAGAATTTTACCTTATTTAACGTGGATATCGTTCACGAGGATGATAAGACCAATCGTGCTATAATGCCAAAGATGACTGACACAGTCAAAAACCAGCCACAAAAACGAAGTGGAAAAAAGGGAACGCGTCAATACGCTAAAACCAGCCGGGATTCATCCTACAGGCGTGGTTCTGGCAAACGCGGCAGGCCAGCAGGCCGCACCACTGGCAAGCGGAAATACAGCCCAACCCGGTCAAACCGGAGCCAACGCAGCTCTTCGGGTGGTTGGTTGGGGGTACTTGGGTCGCTTTTCCGTAAACCAGCTCCCTCACGACCAAGGGGTAGGCCACCCGCCGAAACTGCCTCAGCACCCACGGCCATGTCTCTGGATCGAAAGCTTGATCTGATCGGCATCATCATGTTGTTTGTTGGGCTGCTTACCTTGCTGAGTATAATCTCTGCCAGCCATAACCTGATAACGGCGCGATGGCTGACCTTTCTGGGGCGGGCTTTTGGCTGGGGTGCTTATCTTTTCCCGGCAGGCCTGATCATTATTGGTTTATGGCTGGTATTGCGTAGTTTCCAGCATGTGCCAAATCTGGCCATCGAAAGGCTTTTCGGGGTAGTTTTATTCTTCTTTAATCTACTTGGTTGGATGCATTTCTTTTCCTTTCCGAAAGATGCTTACGCCCTGGCAGCCAGCAGTTCGGGTGGTGGGTTCGCAGGAGCATTTATTTTTAACCTGCTCTATGTTAGCCTGGGTTGGGCGGGTATGGCCATCACTTTATCTGCCTGGATGATCATCGCACTGATCCTGGTTTTGGATGTATCGGTGGTTGATCTGTTTCGCTGGATACCTCCGCTGGTGATTCACCTGCAGGATAGCATCCAGGATTGGATGGATGAACGCCGGAATCATCGCCAATCCATGGCAACCGGGTCGACATCCACTGGAAAGCGACCCTTACCACCCAGTAACTGGCCTGAAGCAGGTGGATTGAATAATGCGCAGGCAGGCAATATCGCCATCAGCACCCTGGGCATAAACCAACCCCGCCCATGGGTGTTGCCAGCGATTGACCAGATCCTCGAAAAAGGCATGGAGACCAGTTATGATGATGATGTAGATCGCCAGCGTGCCCGGGTGATTGAGGATACTCTCAGGGTGCTGGGAGCCCCAGTCAATGTTGTAGAGATCCACCGTGGGCCAACCATTACTCAATTTGGCGTGGAGCCGGATTTCATTGAGACTCGTGGTTCTCGCACTAGAGTGCGGGTGGCAAAGATCGCTTCGCTGGTGGATGACCTTGCGTTAGCCCTTTCAGCTCGAACGATCCGTGTCGAAGCCCCAGTACCTGGAAAAGGATATATTGGCATTGAAGTCCCCAATGAGCAAATAGCACTGGTAACCTTGCGTGATGTGGTGGAGAGTAATGCCTTCCGGAGATTAAGGTCATCCCTGCGTTTTGCCTTGGGGCAGGACGTGGCGGGTAATGCTGTGGCTGCGGATCTATCCGCCATGCCGCACCTGCTGATCGCCGGTCAGACCGGCTCGGGTAAGTCGGTATGCGTCAACTCGCTCATCGCCTGCCTGCTGCTGCACAACACACCGGATGATCTACGCCTGATCATGGTGGACCCCAAGCGGGTTGAACTGACCAACTATAATGGTATCCCTCATCTACTGGCACCGGTAGTAGTGGAGACCGAGAAAGTGGTGGGGGTCTTGCACTGGGTGTTACGTGAGATGGACATGCGCTATCATAAATTTGCACAGGCGGGGACGCGCAATATTGTCGAGTACAATGCCCGATTGGGAAGTCAGAGTGATGGGAAAGAAAAGAAGTTGCCTAAATTGGTGGTGTTCATCGATGAGCTGGCAGATTTGATGATGCTTGCTCCGGATGAAACCCAGGGAGCCATCACCCGTCTGGCGCAACTCTCGCGGGCTACGGGTATCCACTTGGTAATCGCCACCCAGCGACCCTCTGTGGAGGTGGTAACGGGCATCATCAAAGCCAACTTCCCGGCGCGCATTGCATTTGCGGTAGCCTCCAATACAGATAGCCGGGTGATTCTAGACCAGCCAGGAGCGGAAAGACTGTTGGGACGGGGCGATATGCTCTTTCAGGCACCGGATGCACCCTCTCCTATCCGCCTGCAGGGTACCTATGTTTCTGATAACGAAATCCTTAGCTTAGTGACCTACTGGCAGAGCTTTTTACCTAACCGACCACTTACCCCAACCGCAGCAGGGGGCATTCCCGATGCCTTGCAGTCAGGAGTACCACTGGTACAGATCCCATTATGGGATGATATGCTGGCTCAGGAGGAAACCGACCCCCTGCTGGAAGAGGCGATCGACCTTTCTCGCCGGCAGGGGCGTGCTTCTGTCTCCATGCTGCAGCGGCGTTTACGCATCGGATATACGCGCGCTTCACGCCTGGTCGAAACCATGCAGGAAAAAGGAGTCATAGGTAAGGATACAGGACCAATGGGTTATGAAATCCTGGATTATGGACAGGCAGCACCCCCGGTGGAGGAGCAATAAGCCGTTCATGTCTGTGGTGGAAAATGGGAGTGGTAGAACGATTCTGAGCCAGGTGCGTATATAAGCATAAAGGTAGGTTGGAGAAGTAAAATGCCTGATAAAAATGAGCGAAAAATAACTCTCCCTCAAAATAAGGGATTTATTCAAGATTTAACCCTGCGAATAAAGTTAATCCTGCGACTTCTGGGGGATGGACGGGTAAACCCGTTGCTTAAAGTTCTCCCGATTGGGTCGCTGATATATTTGGTGGTACCTGATATTGCACCTGGTCCGGTCGATGATGCCGCAGTAATCTGGCTGGCGACCTATTTATTCGTTGAGCTATGCCCGCCTGAAGTGGTTCAGGAGCATCTGGACGCATTAAACGCTACCCGAAAGGTCATGGACGGTTATGAGGAGACTTCACACAGTGAAGTGCAGGGTGAGGTGATCGATGGAGAGATCGTGGAGGATAACGAGGAGGGAAAATGAAGCCTCTCTTTAAAATTATTGGTTTTTTATTAGTAATATTGCTCACCGGATGCGCTTTAGAAACGCCAACGCCGGTTCCAACCAGCACACCCACAGCCGCCAGATTCATCCGTGTGGCATCACCAACCTTTGCTGCCTCGAAAACGCCGAGAATTACACTTGAACCAACTGTAGAAATCACAGCCACAACCACCATCACAATCCCCACACTTACTCCAACGCCTGTACCAATCACGGTGAGTGAATTGCCTGATCCATCTGGTTATACCTGGGACCTGGTGTTAGATGGGTTGGATAAACCTGAAGGACTGGATAATGCCGGAGATGGATCGGGACGGTTATTCATCATTGAACAGGGCGGGTTGGTCCGCATCCTCAAAGATGGGATGTTACTCCCTACTCCCTTCCTGGACCTGACCCAAAAAGTGAACTGCTGTGGTGAGAAGGGATTGTTGGGTCTGGCTTTTCATCCCAAATATGTGGAAAACGGTTATTTTTATGTGGACTATATCGAAAAAGTGGGTAGCCAACTTTATTCGGTGATCGCTCGTTACAATGTATCGGCGAGCGACCCCGACCAGGCTGACCCGAATAGTGAAATGCGTTTATTGCGCATCGCCCAACCTTTTCAAAACCATAACGGGGGAGAAGTGCAATTCGGCCCGGATGGTTACCTGTACATCGGTATGGGGGATGGAGGTTCGGAGGGTGACCCGGAGGGTAACGGCCAATCCCTGCAAACGCTGTTAGGGAAAATCCTGCGTATTGATGTGGACAATACCCAACCCTACGCTATTCCAGCAGACAATCCATTTGTCAACGGTGGAGGGCTATGGGAGATTTGGGCATATGGCTTGCGTAATCCATGGCGATTCTCCTTCGATCGGCTGACGGGAGACTTATATATCGGAGACGTGGGGCAGGATGCCTGGGAAGAGATCGATTTCCTGCCTGTGGGAAGCCCAGGTGTGGCGAACTTCGGTTGGAGCTATTTTGAAGGCATGCATCCCTACCGCGGGTCTCCCCCTCTGGATGAGCAATTTGTGGTACCGGTGGCGGAATATGGTCATGATGTCGGCAACTCGGTCACCGGTGGGTATGTTTACCGTGGGATTAACTTGCCAGACTGGTATGGAGTCTATTTATATGGCGACTTTTCCTCCGGGAGAGTGTGGGGTTTACTGCACCTGGCAGATGGAAGCTGGCAAAATTCCCTGATGTTCGAGACCGGGGCAAATATTTCATCCTTTGGGATGGACGAGAATGGTGAGATTTACCTGGTGGACTATCGCGGTAGCATATTTATGTTGAAATAACCTTGCTTGCCTGGTGGGGAGCAGCGAGATTGTGGTACAAATCGCTATGCGGCGACTAAGATATTCTGTGTTATTGGGGGTGATTTCATTCATGGTATGGTTTTCCGCTGGTTGTCAGCAACCAGCCAACCTTCCGACGTATGGCGTATCCAGCCCACGACCCACCATCACGCAACACGAAACCGCTACCTCGGCAGTTATCCATATCCTAATCCCTACTCCCACACCCACCACACAACCGGGTCTGCCTCCGGCACCAGCACCCACACAAATCTTCACGCCTGCCTCAACTCCCAGCTATGAGCCAACTTCTACGGGTACTCCCCAACTGAGCGATACGCCCACCTCCAGACCGCTGGTATTCGCTGTCATTGGCGATTACGGGGCAGATAATACCTTCGAACGGGATGTGGCGGACTTGATCCTGAGCTGGCAGCCAGATTTCATCATTACCGTTGGAGATAATAACTATCCCGCTGGGGCATACGACACGATCGATGCTGCCATTGGGAAGTATTTCCACAGCTATATTTACCCATATACCGGCGGTTTTGGTACTGGGGCTGAGCTGAACCGTTTCTTCCCTTCATTGGGCAACCATGACCTGTTGACGGATGCTGGCCAGCCCTATTTTGATTACTTCACTCTGCCTGGTAACGAGCGTTATTACGATTTTACCTGGGGACCGGCACACTTTTTTGCGCTGAATGACATTGAAAGCGAGCCGGATGGGGTGGGGGTTTCATCGATCCAGGCAAACTGGTTACGGTCAAGTTTGGCAAGCTCCAATTCTGCCTGGAATATCGTTTATATGCACTATCCGCCCTATTCATCCGGAACGCATGGGTCGACGGACTGGGCAAGGTGGCCGTACAAGCAGTGGGGAGCGGATGTGGTGCTGGCCGGGCATGACCATACCTATGAGCGGTTGGAGGAGGATGGTCTGATCTACTTCGTGAATGGGATAGGCGGTAATGGGATTTACGATTTCGTGGACATCGTGGAGGGCAGCCAGGTGAGGTATAACGGGGATTACGGGGCGATGCGGGTGGAGGTGACAGAACAGAACATCCTGTTCCAGTGCATCAACATAGAAGCTGTGGTGGTGGATACTTACGAGATCAGCAAATAAGAGGTCAATTCTGAGTAATATTATAAAGTCGCTAAGGTCACCAAAAACCCAAAAGTGAACCCAAGATCATTAATAAACAAGCGCGTAAAGAAACAGAGAATACTTGCAAGAAGCATCTGCTCTAGGGGAAAAAGATATTCCACAGAGGATACGGGAGGATGTGATTTGTGATTATCGTTAGAGCTGAGTTGGAACAAGATTGTATGTAATATCCGCGTTTGAAAAACGAATCGTAATTAAGAATTTTTGAAGATAGTACTTTAAAGTGTATCCACCCTCTGGTCTTAATCAAATGGAAAAATCGCTTTTAGAGAAAGCGATGATATTTCCATAATAGTAATATTCCATCCACAAGGGGTAGAGAAATTAGAAGAAATATAAAGATTGCTCATCTAGCATAAGTCAAGCAGCTGTAGAGGATGAGCAAAAAAATCTTTTCGGAGGGTTTGACAACAGCACGAAGAATCCTGCAAACCGTCGAGTTTGTAGCTTCAACCCAACCTTTAGAGCCAATATTGCAGTTAGTGCGCCTGGTGTAATGGTAGCTAGAAGGGCATTATTTACCTTTATATTATTGACAAGAGATTAATTCTTAGTTACCTGTCCCGATTGATCAGTGGGAGGTGAATACGATAACCAATTTCAGTACCACACCAAAAGCCAGCGCATAAGCGCCAGAGACCACTCCCGGTTGTTCCATTCAGCGCCTGACCAGCAGTGGTATCCATAGAAAAACCATCCATCTGACTAGACCCACCACCACCACCGATAGCAGCCCATGAAACTTCTAGTTGATTGGCGGTGAAGGCTAGTTGATTGAACAGCAGTAAGATAAGGGTGGCAATTAGGAAAGCTATTGTCATTTTACTTTTACGATCCATGGGAAGCTCCTAGTGCAGGATAACGAAGACCGGAACCATGCCGGTGAGGGGATCAATCGGTCCCGCCACCTTACCCAATAGCGGAATGTCAGCTTGGCTTTGCGAATCGGAAAGCATCGCGATACCGGGGGTGGAGGAAATTGTCAGCCAATCACCGATTTGCAGGTTGCCGCTTGAAGTTGCTACTCGTACATTGGTAGCCAATCCATTGGTCACAATTGCCAGGTAGCCTCCAGCTGCGACATCACCATCGAATGGCTCTATATCTAATGCCTGGCTGTTGCCAACCTGGACTGTTTTGAGGCTGACACCCTGAAGCATAACCCCTACTATGGCTGTGGAGTTCATCAGATCAGCCTTCTGTACAGCCAGGAGAGGCGTTCCATCTGGAAGATCGACGACACCTGCGATGGCAAGTACATCTCCCGATTGGAGTGATTGATTGCTGCTATTGAAAGCCAGGAGGCGATTGGATTGAGAAGCCCAGTAATTGGCGGCATATATTCCGCCAATACCGGCAAAGTAAGCATCATAATAACCGGCTTTGCTTAAAACGTAGAGGCCACGAAAATTATCACTTATGAAAGTACCAGCATAGCCATTTTGGACACTCGTTCCCCGCGATGCACCGGCTATGGCAATACCTATGCTGTTGAAAACATCTAAGGATGGAGTCGTGATCGTTCCACTGATTACCGCCCCTGGATATAAGCTAAAAGCATAAGGCGTTGCGGCGATGGGCTGACGAGGTAAGGTGGTATATTGACCCGATCCATCTGGGCGAACTTTTACCTGTATCCAAAGTGATTGCCCAGAAAAGTTATAAGGACTACCACTGGCATTACATGCCAGATAGAAGGTGAAGAGTCCATCTTCCACAGACTGGTTATCGAGACCGGTGGGATTGTGTATATCAACGCAATCAGCTTTCTTGCTCCCTAGATTTTCATCAGTCCATAACTCCACGATGAAGTCGAAGAGGCCATTGGCTGGCCGACCAGAATAGTCCAGGCGACCCTGGTATGTGAATGAAGAAGTTTCGTCGATATTTATTAAATTTGATTCAAGACCTGTATTATTAAGTGATTGAGGAACCTTAGTGGTGTTTGAACCCTGAGCGAAACCAGCAGTAAAGACTGAGGCAAAAAGAAAAACCCCCAGGATTGAAAACGGAATCCAAATCCATTTAGATCTAGTATTATTCATGTTTTTCTCCTCTCATAAATTACGAATGTTTAATTGGACTTGCGGGTGCGTAATCTAAAAATATCACATCGACCCACATGCGTCAAGTGAACTTCGCCATGCAACGTGGATTGATTGATTTTTTTCATAGTGAATGGCAATAGAAATATACAAAAACTCGACAGTATCTGAAGCATTGACATGTAAAGATCTGTTTGGTTTTATCATGATATCGGGACTCATCGATATATCCATGAAAATTATATTATCCTCAGGTTAACCGTTGAACTTGTGATCGTCCACTTTATAATCTTCCTATTCGCACAATTTTCCCCTTGACGATTTTAGGAATCTAATGGTAAACTCGTCAAGTTGTTAATAATTCTCTAATGAAAGGAAAAGCGCGTTTGATGAACATTTTTGTCAATCGAATCTACGAAGTCCGCACAGTTTCCGCTGGTAGCGGGCCTGCCGTGCCTTCGCGGAGCGCGCCTATCGCTCGTTAGGTTATACAATTTGTACCTTGCGACCACGGTGTGCTCCAACCCCGTGGTCGTTTTGTTATTTTTGGGTGTATTGCACCTTGCCGGTCACGGGGACCCTCCC
>JBAQFX010000016.1:0-14248 GCA_049287485.1 Anaerolineales bacterium | reverse complement strand
ATAAAGACGAGCTTTGACATCCACTACCGGATAACCTGCCAGCACTCCAGCTTCAGCTGCTTCGTGGACACCTTTTTCAATGGCTGTGAAGTATTCCTTCGGAATAACGCCACCGACAATATCATTCTCGTAAACAATCCCGCTTCCAGCCTCACCGGGTTCTAAGGCAAGCACCACGTGCCCGTACTGTCCATGACCGCCGGTTTGTTTAACATAGCGGTACTCAGCTTTTTCTACGGGTCGGGTGATGGTTTCGCGATACGCGACCTGGGGCTTTCCAACCCGTGCTTGAACGCGGAACTCACGCAGCATCCGGTCAATGAGAATTTCCAGGTGTAACTCACCCATGCCAGAAATGATCGTTTGCCCGGTTTCTTCATCCACCCGAACCCTGAAAGTTGGATCTTCATCGGAAAGCTTGTGTAAAGCTTCTGCCATTTTTTCTTGGTCAGCAGTGGTTCGTGGTTCGATGGCTACCGAGATCACCGGCTCAGGGAAGGTGATGTTTTCCAGCACGATTTGGTTGGAGGCATCACATAAAGTGTCACCGGTGAAAGATTCCTTCAAGCCGAGAACAGCGCCGATATCACCGGCAAGGATCTCGTTGATATCCTCACGCCGGTCAGCGTACATGCGCAGCAGACGGCCTACCCTTTCACGGCGATCCTTGGTGGGATTGAACACCATGGTTCCCTGGGTAATTTTCCCTGAATACACTCTGATATATGCCAGACGCCCTACATAGGGGTCTGAGACGATTTTAAAGACCAAAGCACTCATTGGGGCATCATCTTCTGCGGGTCTCTGTACTTCATGACCAGTATGTGGATGAATACCATTCACGGGAGGGATATCTGCCGGTGAAGGCAAATAATCAATCACTCCATCCAATAAAGGCTGAACTCCCTTATTTCTTAACGAGCTACCGCAATAAACCGGGGTGATTTTCAATGCGATTGTTGCTTTACGAAGAGTGGCTTTCAGTTCATCAATCGAAATCTCTTCACCTTCAAGATATCGCATAGTCAGTGCATCATCCGTCTCTGCAATCTGTTCCAATAACCGAGAGCGCATTTCCCTGGCATATTCGATCACATCATCGGGGATTTCACATTCCTGAGCGTCTATGCCCGTGGCATCATCCCAAAGGATGGCTTTCATGGAAAGCAGATCGACCACCCCGCGAAAGTTTGCCTCCAATCCTACGGGAACCTGCATCGCGGCTACGTTTGCACCCAGGCGATGCCGCATGGTTTCTAGCGAACGCTCGTACGAGGCTCCCACTCGATCCATCTTGTTAACAAAGCAAATCCTTGGAACATGATAACGCTCTGCCTGCCGCCAGACGGTTTCGCTTTGTGGTTCGACACCTTGAACGGCATCAAAGACGACAATCCCACCATCCAAAACCCGTAGAGATCGTTGGACCTCGGCAGTGAAGTCAATATGTCCGGGGGTATCGATAATATTTATTTGGTAACCTTTCCACTCAGCCGAAACAGCCGCAGAAACTATGGTGATACCTCGCTCGCGTTCCTGCTCCATCCAATCAGTGACGGTGGTTCCGTCGTCAACTGATCCGAGGCGATGGGTTTTGCCTGTGTAGAAAAGGATGCGTTCAGTGGTTGTGGTTTTACCCGCATCAATATGAGCGATAATGCCAATATTGCGATACAGATCGAGAGAATACTGGCGGGGCATAAAATGAACCTACAATCACTCTTAGAAACTCACAAAATAATGTCGTCGAGCTATGCCCTGAAATGGGAGAAAGCTCGGTTCGCTTCAGCCATCTTATGGGTTTCCTCACGTTTACGAATGGCTGAACCGGTATTATTAGCCGCATCTAGCAATTCACCGGCTAATTTTTCGGAGAAAGACTTTCCTGAGCGTGTCATGGCACCCTGGAGAATCCAGCGTGAAGCCAGGGCAAAGCGCCGGTAGGGAGGGACTTCCATAGGGATTTGATAAGTGGCACCACCCACACGGCGTGGTTTCACCTCAAGGATCGGTGAGACGTTTTTAATCGCTTGCTCAAAGATTTCTAATGCACTTCTCTTGGTGCG
This sequence comes from Anaerolineales bacterium, assembly GCA_049287485.1. Lineage (GTDB taxonomy): Bacteria > Chloroflexota > Anaerolineae > Anaerolineales > UBA4823 > FEB-25. The sequence goes on along the minus strand of JBAQFX010000016.1, from coordinate 12,182 downwards.
ATCCTCGATCATATCAAATGCATCATATACAATCGTGGAGGCAACACTCCGCTTGCCTCTTCGAATGACGCGATTAATAAAGTTCTGCACATGTTCGTTGTTGAAGCGAACATCGCCTGGAATTTCTCGTTTTTCGGGTTTGCTACGTCGTGACATTCTATTACTCCCAGGGATTATTCTTTCGGACGTTTGGAGCCGTACTTAGAACGGCCTTGTTTGCGGTTATTTACTCCACCGGTGTCTAATGAGCCACGCACGATGTGATAACGCACACCAGGCAGGTCTTTCACACGGCCACCGCGAACCAGTACCACAGAGTGTTCCTGCAACGCATGCCCTTCCCCTGGGATATATGCAGTTACTTCGATGCCATTCGTCAATCGCACACGCGCAATCTTGCGTAAGGCTGAATTAGGTTTCTTGGGTGTCATTGTCTTTACGACAGTACAAACGCCTCTTTTTTGGGGAGAACCTCTGCTCTGGCGCATACGGTTTTGGTTCATAAGATTGAGTGTGTACAGCAGGGCAGGAGCCTTGCTCTTCTCTTTCTTCGTTTTACGTCCTCTGCGGACAAGTTGATTGGTTGTTGGCACCTTCGCCTCCGAACATAAGAACAAAATATTTGATAATTCCATTAAGGGAGGCCATCAACACCTTAGATGGCCTCGCCTAACTTGCGTTGGTATACGATTCGGGTAGGGGCTCTACCCACGTATGTAAAGGACAACGAAATGGGATTTTACCATGCGCTCATAGGAGCGTCAAGGATTTTACAAATGCTCTCCTAAATCGAGTAATCCAGTTTGAAGCCTGGGTGGGCGTGAGCGTTCTTCGTCTTTGCCAAACTTAATCACTTCACCGGTATCTGTCACGGCTTCTACAGCCAGGCCAAGGCTCTGTAGCTCTTTAACCAATACCCTGAACGAAGCCGGGATACTGGGTTCTTCTATAGCTTCACCTTTGACAATTGCTTCATAGGTTTTTACACGTCCCTGAACATCATCAGACTTTACGGTGAGCATTTCCTGGAGTGTATATGCCGCGCCATACGCTTCTAAAGCCCAAACTTCCATTTCACCAAAACGCTGACCACCAAACTGGGCTTTACCACCTAAGGGTTGTTGGGAAACCAGGCTATACGGACCGGTGGAACGAGCATGGACTTTATCTTCTACCAAGTGGTGGAGCTTAAGCATGGTCATGACACCCACGGTTACTGGTCGATCATATGGTTGACCGGTCTTGCCATCACGTACGATTTGCTTACCCAAGGTGGGGACGGGGATGCCAGATTTCAGTGAATGTTTTTCTGCTTCGCGAGAGAGATTTTCATCTTTGATCTTAGAAACGTTCACACCCTGCTGATCCAACCATTGGCGCAGGCAAGTGTTGATGCTGTAACTATCCATGGTCTCCTGTTGGGAGCTGTCAATCACGATACCTTCTGGAGCGATAATCAGGTCAGGATTGTATCCATAGACGCGTAACCACTCACGTAATACCGAACGGCGGGCATAGTAGTAATCTGACTTAAACATAGAGGTATCATACCCAAGATCACCCAGCCAATCTTCCAGATACAGGTTGCGAACTTCATCATCATCTTCGTATTGAGTGGGATCATGTTCCATCTCGTTCAGTTGCTCCCAGGCTTTGAGACCGGCTTCTTTCCAGGCCTGGTCAATCAACCAGGCTCGAGCCAGTTCAGCATCGATCTCATATTCTGTGGCACCATCGAAGACAGGGGTGATAGCACGGAAGCCCAGCCGGCTTGAAGCCCACCCGAGGTGGGTCTCCAGAACCTGCCCTAAATTCATACGACCGGGAACACCGGTCGGGTTAAGGATGATATCCACTGGGGTACCATCTTCAAGGAAAGGCATATCCTCTTCTGCAACCACACGGGAGACTACACCTTTATTACCATGTCGCCCTGCCATTTTATCGCCGGCAGTGATCTTACGCCGCTGGGCTACGGAAACCCGCACCATCATATCTACTCCAGCAGCCAGGTCAGTGTTATCTTCGCGAGTAAAGACCTTTACATCAACCACTTTCCCGCGCTCACCATGGGGCATGCGCAGGGATGTATCTTTTACATCGCGCGATTTCTCGCCAAAAATAGCGCGTAACAAACGCTCTTCGGGGGTTAGCTCTTTTTCACCTTTGGGTGAAATCTTGCCCACCAGGATATCATTAGGCCCGACCTCAGCGCCGATTCGAATGATGCCGGTCTCGTCGAGGTCTTTAATCGCATCTTCTCCAACGTTGGGGATATCACGGGTGATTTCTTCCGGGCCAAGGCGGGTATCGCGCGATTCGACTTCATACTTTTCAATATGCACTGAAGTGAAGCGGTCTTCCTGGACCAGGTGCTCCGAGATGACGATAGCATCTTCAAAGTTAGCACCTTCCCAGGATAAGAAGGCGACCACTACATTCTGTCCTAAAGCCAGTTCTCCATTTTTTGTGGAGGAGGAGTCAGCAATAACATCACCTTTACGAATACGCTGCCCTTTTACTACAGCAGGGCGCTGATCGATGCAGGTGGATTGGTTCGATCGTTGATACTTTCGCAACTGGTAGGTATGGTCACTCTCAGGATTGTGAATGATGATCTTGTTCCCGGTAACCGAGGTGACTTCACCATCTTCTTCGGCGATGACCACCTGACCCGAATCCATGGCAGCGTGATATTCCATGCCAGTGGAGACGGAAGGGATATCGGGGTTCAATAACGGCACAGCTTGAGCCTGCATGTTCGAGCCCATCAAAGCACGGTTGGCATCATCATGTTCCAGGAAGGGGATGAGAGCTGCACTGATCCCAACGATCTGGTGAGGGGCAACGTCCATATAATCGATATTGTCACCGTTGGCGAATATAAAATCTGAATAGTGGCGAGAGGATATGCTGGTACGCTCAAATTCATTATATTCATTCAGCGGTGTATTGGCCTGGGCGATTACGAAGCGGTCTTCGACATCAGCAGAGAGATATTCGGTTTCATTAGTAACGAAGGGTGCTACCAGGATTTCTTTTACCTTGAGCTTTTTAATTTTCTCAGCTAAGTCCAGTGTCACTCGTTCGCCTGCTTTGGCGACCACCTTGCCTGTATCGGGGTTTTTCAGGTCTTCGCGCAAGGACCGACCCACCAGGCGCTCATCGGTGGGGGGTATTGATTTACGAACCCTGCGATAGGGAGTTTCAATAAACCCATACTCATTAACGCGGGCGAATGAAGCCAGGCGCCCGATCAAACCAATGTTTGGTCCTTCGGGGGTCTCAATGGGGCAAATGCGACCATAGTGAGAATGATGTACGTCGCGCACATCAAACCCGGCTCGCTCTCGGCGCAGACCACCTGGACCTAAAGCGGAAAGAGTGCGTTTGTGGCGTAACTCTGCCAGTGGGTTGGTCTGGTCCATGAATTGTGATAGTTGGCTGGATCCGAAGAACTCGCGCAGGGCGGCTACCACGGGGCGGATGTTGATCAGCGTGATGGGGGTAAGCTGGTCTTGATCGCGAATGGACATGCGCTCCTTGATCACACGCTCCATGCGCCTTAAACCGATGCGCAGCTTGTTTTGGATCAGTTCTCCAACGGTTTTTGCCCGGCGGTTACCCAGATGGTCAATATCATCGGGTGCCTGGGTGCCGTTATTGATCATGATCATACGGCGAACCAAACGAACGATATCCCATTTGGTGATCATGCGATGGGTGATCGGTACACGGTCGTGTAATTCCAGTTTTTGATTGAGCTTATAGCGCCCGACGCGTTCAAGATCATAATGTCGCTGATCAAACAATTGCTCCTGCAGGAAGCCACGTGCATTGTCGAGTGTAGCCGGGTCGCCAGGTCGCATGCGTTTAAAGAATTCCAACAACGCTGCTTCGGCAATCGTCTGGTTGTTGGTAAGGTCCCATACAGGTTCCTGAGCAAATGAGGCAGGTATGAACATGCGGTCCGGGTTGTTATCCACATCCTGAAACAGAGCAATCAATTCGTCATCCGTCCCGGTGTTGAGCGGAGAATCAGGCAGGCCATCATCCACTGCTGCCAGAGCCCGTAAAAAGATAGTGATGGGGACGGTGCGTTTGCGGTTGAAGCGAAGAGTGAGGTAATCACTCTTGCGGGTCTCAAACTCCATCCAGGCACCACGGTCGGGGATCAACTTAGCGATTGCCAAAAGCCTCCCAGTTGAACGATCTACGGGAGCCTCAAAATAGACTCCTGGTGAACGGATCAATTGCGAAACAACCACGCGTTCGGTACCGTTAACAATAAAAGTACCTTTCTCAGTCATCTCAGGGAAATCGCCGAGGAAGATAGGTTGTTTAATTGGATTCTGTACTTCAGGGCCTGCTAATAAAACAGAAACATACAATGGGCTTGCATATGTCAGGTCACGTTCGACGCATTCATCCAGGGAGTGCTTAGGTTTGTCGAACCAGTAGGTTAACTCCCATTCTTTCGATTCTTTGGTGCGGGATGGAAAGTATAATTTCATCCCTTTGTTATATGATTCGATGGGGGATATCTCATGGAAGAGATCAGCCAAACCCTCCGTTTTCAAGCGCTTGAAGGAGTCGAGCTGAACTTCGATCAAGTCCGGCAGATTAAGATCGATGTTAATCCGAGCATAGGACTTGCTTGGCAGATTTGATGCCATAATTCTCTCCTAATTGAACAATTTATTTTTTAAACAATGTCTATCGTGAAAAACAAATTCGGCGTGATGATAATATTCCATCACGCTGTAAGTTTTTAGTTCTCTGGTTTAATGTCCATTCTTATTAATCTATCACACAGGGCAAACATGCAAACGAACATTATAACACAAAGCAGAAATTGGTCAAGATGGGGCGGATTAGTAGATAATTATATTTATGGGTAAATCTATTCCTTGCATGTGTATACAACACCAACGTATGCTGATAGAATTTGATCATGGTAAACGAAAAGTTAGAGTTTAAATCCGGTTTTGTAGCCGTGATGGGGAGGCCTAATGTGGGTAAATCGACCCTGATCAATGCTTTGGTGGGTCAAAAAGTAGCAGCAGTGTCACCTCGTCCACAAACTACACGCAGGCGCCAGGAAGGAATCATTACTACCGGGGAATACCAGATCATTTTTATCGATACGCCTGGAGTGCACAATCCTCATAATAAATTGGGTGAAAGCATGAACCAGGAGGCTCGCGCAGCCCTGGAGCATTGTGACCTGGTTTTATTCATGGTAGATGCCAGCCAGATGCCCACCGATGAGGACAGATTGCTAAGCAGCATGCTCCATCAACTGGTACGTTCCGAGAAAATTTTACTGGTAGTCAATAAAATCGACCTGGTGCAATTGAAGAACATTGCAGAAACCCAGGCTGCATATCATGGTCTGCTACCTGCAGTTGATATCCTCCTGATCTCAGCCACACGAGGTGACCATCGTGAAGAGCTACTCAACAAAATCATCGATCATATGCCCATAGGTGAGCCTTTTTACCCTGAAGAACAGGTTACGGATTTATACGAGCGGGATATCAGCGCAGATTTGATCAGGGAAGCCTGCTTGAACAGCCTGCATTATGAGGTGCCTCACGGGATTGTGGTCAGGATCGATGAATATACTGAGCGAAACGAACATGGGGTGTATATCGAAGCTACGATTTTCGTGGAACGCGAATCTCATAAAGGGATTGTGATCGGTATGAATGGTCAGATGCTCAAGAAAATTGGCACGGCGGCAAGAAAAGAAATCGAAGCCATGAGTGGGAAGAAGGTTTTCCTGCAACTTCGGGTAAAAGTTCGTAAAAACTGGCGGGATGATGAAAAGTTGGTTAAGCAGATGTTCAATTTGTGAGCGAGGAGATAGCTAATGGTTTATTACCCGGTAATTATCGTATTGATTCTGGCTATCATAGATTGGATTGCTGCGGATAAACAATGGAAAGTAGTCGAGTATTTTGCTAAACCAGCTACCATGCTGGCGTTGCTTTGGTGGGTGTGGCAAAGTGCCGGGTGGGGAGGTTCCATGCTGTGGTTTACCCTGGGTGCAGTATTTTGCCTTGCAGGAGATGTATTCCTGATGGTTCCAAGGAATATGTTCATCTTTGGATTAGTGGCATTTCTGCTTGGGCACATTTGCTATATCCTGGGTCTGAACGGAGTCCCGCCATTTATCAATCTCGTGGGTCTTGGTTTGCTCGTCATCCTGGGCAAATGGTTGGCAATTATCAGCCTTGTCCTGTTAGTTGTGTATCTCATCTGGTTATACCCCAAATTAGCCAATGGGCTAAAGGTACAGGGGAAGAATAGCTTAAAAATCCCCGTGCTGATCTATTCCCTCGTCATCAGCTTAATGGTCTATTCTGCCCTGATGACCTGGTACCGAGCCGGATGGTCTTTTGTTGCAGCATTATCGGTCAGTCTGGGAGCGGTATTATTTTTCGCCTCCGATTCGATGCTGGCATGGGATCGTTTCCTTAACCCACTCCCCCATGCGCGTCTGAGGGTAATGGTGACCTACCATCTCGGACAAATTGGGATCATCCTGGGGGCGATACTTTACGTCATAGCACAATCAAGAGCTGTGGTTTACTGACACAGCTCAAATTATCAATTAGCGATTATCAGGTAATAAATCAGGATGAGGGTCTTACCTGTTCAAGAAGGAACGATATTTGATGTTCCTTCTGCTATACCATGATTTGGAGTATAGGGTTTAGTCCCAAATTGGGTCAGCAAGACAGCACCCAACCCAAGTAGACCCACCAGTGCTTTAGGGATCCAACCCACACAGGGGATAATGGCTTCCAGCCCACTCAATACTAACATTAATGCTAATGTACCAATACCAGCCAAGATAGCAGGATGCCATTCCTGCTTGAACATTGCGCTGAAACGTTTTCCAACCTCGTAACCCAAGGCAATCAATCCAGCAACCCAGGCAATAACCAATAATAATGCGCCAAGAAGGGTGACAGGGATCAAGCAGATGGTAATTGCCAGCAAGACCAGGATGATCGGAACGATGATGATGGTCAGGAATCCCATTCCTCCCGAGATGAGTGGCTGCAAGATAGCAGTTTGGGATATACGGGTAAGATGAACGGGGAAGAACATTGCCAAGACCATGGCGATTAATGCCCACAGGAACAGCCGGAAGAAAAATCCTACCACCCTGAAGAACGGGTTAAGGTTACTGTTCAGATCAGGGATTCTTACCTGGCCGGGAATGATAACATAAGGAACATTCTCATTGGTATTATACTGCCCGTAAATTTGAGCGCCAGGATCCCGGTTAATTACCGTTCCAGCGGAATTGAGATTCCCATTAAGTACAAAAGAACTGGCCATGTATAACGTTCCACCTAAAACCGTAACATTGCCATTGATGGTTCCAGCAGCCTGAACACTCCCACCAAGCAGGAAAACATTACCATTGATAGTTGAACCAACCATCAAATCGACACTTCCACCCAGGATGAACAGCTCATCATTAAGTGTCTCTCCACTTTCCAGGGTATAGCTATTCCCAATCACGAGAGCTGCAGGAGAGGCGGCGAAAACTGTTGCTGGAAATAAACCCAAGAACAGGATTGCCAACAATATTGATGATAATAATTTTATGTTTTGTCTGCTCATGCTGCCCTCCGAGCTAAACTGAACTTTCGATATGTTGCCAGCCAAAGTACACTCATGAAACTGATCATACCGACCAGGAAAATTACAATAGTGAAGGTAACAAGTGGCGTCGGTAAAGAATATGAACTGACAATATTCCGTAGTGAGTAATACATCGAAATGATTCCCACCAGGCGCTCGAACCACATAGCCAGATATGGGCCTGGTGTCTGAACCAGTGACCAAATCTGTGAAATCAGGATGGATAACAAGGAAATGACAAACACCGCAGTGCCCGAAATGATGAACCAACCTCTACGCTTTTGGCGCAGTAGCTGATATTCAGCCAGGTGTGATTGCCAGCGTCCAGTAAATCCTGAAACCGGTTCCGCTGGAGGAATTTTATGAATGACATCTTCAATTTCCTTCCAGGAATTTTCGAGTCGACTGCAGGAATCACAAGATGATAAATGATCCTGCAGTAATTTGGTTTGCTCGAGAGTCAGTTGCTGCTCAGATAATAGCCATTCTCTAAATGGTTGATGATTCATAGGCTTTCCTTTCGGATATCAACTGGCTATTCTTTTGTTCAGACCAACTTTGTGCCATCGACAGCCTGGAACGGTGCAAGCGACTTTTCACGGCACTGATAGTGAGCGAAAGGCTGGTTGCAATCTCTTCATAGGAAAAATCATACCAATAATACATAATCACCGCCGCCCGATCATGGGGATTGAGAGTTTTTAACAGGTCCTGCATTCGCTGTTGTTCCTGTTTACGATAAAAGGAAGCCTCTGGTCCGGGTAAGCCATCTGCGGGTTCAAGATAAGGTGTTTCATCCATCGAAACGATGACCATGCGTCGTTTTCGTAACTGGTCAATACACAGGTGGGCTGCGATGGATAATAGCCATGTTGAAAAAGGTCTTTTGCGATCATAATGTTTGATGTTCTTATACACCCGTAGAAAGGTTTCCTGTGAGGCATCCTCAGCATCATTTGGATCGCCTAACATTCGATAACACAGGTTATAGACTGGTCTCTGATAGGTCTCAACCAGTTGGGTGAATGCATTTTGGTTACCTTGACGCACCTGGTTGAGAACTTCAGGCTCTAGGTTATTCACGTGGAGCTCCTGTATGGTTATCTGATCCTATATACGCATGTCGGTATAAAAATGTTGCAAGCATATAGGTTAATAAAACATCCAATATATCATTTAACCAAAACTATCAATACAGGCACTGATAAAATCTGAGGTTTTTTCCTTATAAAGAGCTATTTGCTAGAGTTTCGATGACCCCAAGGACGGCAGAATTATCCAGATCACCCATGCCCATTTCAAGCATGGCGTTAAATAGCTGGGCATGGACCGCAGCCGAAGGTAATGGAATGCCGTACTGTCTGGCTGATTCGAGGATAATATTCAGGTCTTTGGCTTGCAGGTAGGCTTTGAATCCCGGGTTTCGATTTCCTGAAAAGAGGCGTTGGGGTTTAACATCGAGGGTCCAGCATTGGGCTGCTCCACCTTTGATGGCCTCCACCACTTTCTGAGGATCGGCACCGGCTTTACGGGCAAAGATCAATAACTCACCCATGGCCACCATCTGTGCTGCAACCATGATCTGGTTGGCTGCCTTCGCAATTTGTCCCGCACCTATATCGCCCACATGGGTGATGGTCTTTCCCATAGCGGCAAAGATCGGATGCACCACCTCAAGGGCAGAAGCAGGGCCACCAACCATGATAGCCAGGGTGCCCTCTCGGGCACCGATATCTCCTCCACTGACTGGTGCATCCAGGCATTGCACCCCCTTTTCTCCAAGAATCTTAGCCACATGGCGCGCGGTGGCGGGTTTGATGGTCGAATTATCAACATATATCAAACCCAGATGGGCACCCAGTATGATCCCTTTTTCACCCAGGGCAACAGATTCCACGTCGGGTGAATCGGGTAAATTGGTAAATACGACATCCACCTGGGCAGCGACCTCTGCAGGGGAAGTGGATCGAATGGCACCTTCTTTTACCAGCTCATCAACCGCGGTTTGGCTACGGTTATGAACGACAAGAGGAAAGCCTGCTTTAAGGATATTACGCGCAATGGATTTTCCCATCAGGCCGAGGCCTATGTAACCAATTTTCAGGGAGGGTGACATGGTATCTCCTTATGAATTTCATTCTGTAATTTTTACTTTAATATTGCTCTACTAACTGGACCTTTTTTTGTGTCCAGTATTTCCCAACCCATCATTTCAACCTGTTGGCGGATTTCATCTGCTATTTCCCAATTTTTTGCATGGCGGGCTGCCTCCCGGGCACGGATGAGCTCCAAGACCATTGCGGAGGGTGATCGAGCGCTTTCATTGGATGTGGATTGAATTGCCTGAATGGCTTTTTGCCAGATGTCAGGTGGCAGGCTGGCTTCCGGGTGGTAAGAGTGAAAGTTGCCTATTGCATCCATTGGAAACACCTGTCCAGCATGGTACTGGTGGACATGGCCATCGCGTTGCTCGGCAATGGTGACCAGGTCAGTATAGTTTCCTATATCTTGATGTGTCGAACTAATAAATGAATGAGTAGTTTCTTGAAGCGTGTGTTTATGACCGGTGTGGATCATGGTCACCGAGCCCAATCCCTGCACCTGGCACTCACCCCTGGATGGGTCCATGATCAAAGCAGTCTTTTCATCTAATCCGACGATGGTCATCTCTTCTGGCAACATATCCATCAGATGGAAAAAGCGTTCCTTACCCATAAAACAACGGCTGGTATCCAGCTCTGCTCCGCCTTCATTGTTATTCCAATGAGGGACAAAAACGAGTTTTAAGCCATAGAGCTTGAAAAAGTCCAGACCTTCAATCCAGTGGATTTCCTCGCCAACTTTGTAGATTTCATAAACCGGAATAGCAAAGGCACTGAAGGCGACCGTGGCCGCACTGGCAATTGCCAGGACAGAACCAAGACGATGACGGGCAATCAGGTAATACCACGCCAGGCTATCACGAAGCTGGCGGATGGCATACGAAGGGCTACCCGGCCCCATAAAGATAAGATCTGCATAAAGCAGGGGTGAAACAATCTCAGGATGATCTGGGCTGTACGGGGTACCACGCTTGCGGGCAGGAATAATATCTATCTGAGATCCATAATTTTGTAGTCGATGGCTGAAAAAATCACTCACACGACCAATCACTTGAGCAGAATTCAGCTCAAAACCGGCAGGCGTTTCCAGCAATGCTAACCTGGGTGATTTAGGCAGCGATCGAAAGATATGATCAAATATTTTACGACCGGTAGGTGAAGTCTCACCAGACCCGAATAGGACGATCAATCCGGGTTCTGGAAGGGTTAGGTCACTTGTCATCCGAACCTTTCATCAGCATGGCAGTGATAGAAAAGTAATTAACCATGGCAAAGTTATTTTCCTTGATACATTTTGCGGATATTCGGCACCAGGTATTCAGCAAACGAGCGTTGGACATCATAATCTGGCTGCCAATTCCAATTACGACGGGCTGCGCTATCATCCAGGTCAGCCGGCCACGAATCTACAATTACCTGGCGTTTTAGATCTGGTTCGAATGTAATCATGCCCTTGGGGAAGAATTTCAATACCCAATCCCTGAACTCTGCAGCGGAAAGGCTGAAACTGGTCACGTTATAGACAGAATGTTTTAAAGTCAACCTCGGGGCATTAGTTAGCATGATTAGCGATTTAACTGCATCTGGCATGACCATGAAGGGGATGCGCACATCTTCCCGCACAAAACAGGCATAAGGCTTTTCCTTGGCGGCATTGTGAAGCATCTCGGGTCCATAATCACTGGTACCACCACTCGGTACGGTAAATGCGCTGATCAAACCCGGGAAGCGCAAGCAACGAAAATCTAACATCACTGGCAGATCGGCGGCTAATTGTCTGTAGTACTTGCTAAAATAAATCCCTAGTTGCTCACAGTAAAGCTTATTGCAGCCATACATGGTACGTGGATTATTCCATTCCCATTCGCGCACACGGGTGTAAGTGGCTTTGGTATCCAAATCTGGGAGACCATATGCAGCAATTGAGCTTGGAAAAATAAACTTTACCGGCTCATTACGCCATTCTGACTGTTCAGCCGCAAGGGTCAATAAACCCAGCGTCCCTTCCACATTGACCCGGTGAGCAGCTTCAGGGGTGAACTCGCTTCGCGTTGACAACAAGGCTGCCAGATGATAGATTGTATCCACTTCATATTCGCTGACCAGGCGGGATAACAGAGATTTATCCATGATATCTCCCTGTATAGCAGTCACTTGCGTATTGATATCTTCAGCTAGTGGGGCAATATCGAGGGTGATGATGGGCATCTCTTTTTGGCTCACCAGGTTTTTTACCAGAGCCTGACCAATCTCGCCCGATGCTCCAGTGATGAGGATAACTTTTTTGCGCATAACTTCTCCTTATAGTGTGTTATTGAATGGATTGTGGTATCAGGTAAGTATGTGCTAGAATGAACATATCAATTTTACAACACCTTTGTGATTTAGCCTTATTTTCATTTTCTGTAAATAGAT
>JBAQFX010000015.1:0-3522 GCA_049287485.1 Anaerolineales bacterium | reverse complement strand
ACCAAAACCTGTCATACAAACGCCGGAATTATTAACCCGGATCAGTGAAGAATTCGCAGCCAAGTTAGATCTGCACAATTTACTCATGCGCCTGTTAGACCTGACCGTAAACTATCTTGGCGCAACTTCCGGCAGCATTGTCGTATTGGATGAAAAGGGTGAAGTAGTAGATGGGGCATCTGCATATGCGGGAAAGATTGACGCTAAACCAGCTGAGTTATTCTCCGAGACAGTACGAAATGGACTGGCTGGATGGGTCGTCGAAAATCGTAGACCTGGCATTGTGGAAAACACAGTGGATGATCCACGCTGGTTAAGGCGGGTATGGGAGACCTCACGTTCAGCAATCTGCATTCCATTAATGACGATGGACCGGGTGATCGGAGTATTAACCTTGACCCGCTTGCAGACCCAACAGTTTAATATGGAAGACCTATCGCTGTTGACTGCAGTGACGTTGAGTCTTTCCTATTCATTCAATACTGAACATGTCATTGGCGGTAGGTTGTGAGTCTACGAAACGGATTTAGAAAGGATGATGTTTATCGCAGAAAGCAGATGATCAGTAATTATAAAAGGCGGGTTTAATAGCGTTTGAGGCTTTCGAAACTGCTTTTGCCCGCGTCCGGTCTTGACCAAAATAAGTGTTTTGATGCCAGCCACTGATCCAGCTTGAATATCGGTGAGGGCGTCGCCAATCATGGCTGACGATGGAAGATCAATGGATAAAGCCTCGGCCGCTTGCAGGATCAAGCCTGGCAGCGGTTTTCGACAAAAACAGTGATCATCTGGAGTATGCGGGCAGATAAATAATCCATCGACACGCCCACCGGCATCAGAGATCTCCTCGATGATGCGCTGATTGACCGTTTCAGCCTGCTCCATAGTGATGATGCCCCTGCCGATGGCAGACTGATTTGTAACGATGATGATTTTGTAGGAGGTTTGACTGAGCTGCTTGAGCGCTTGGAGGGAAGAAGGTAAGAACTCGACATCTTTCCAGCCACGCACATAGTTTTCACGGTTACGAATGATGACCCCGTCTCGATCGAGGAACACAGCCGGATTCATAGTTTTAATTATACAAGATTAAGAGGAGCAGAGGGTTTTGGGGCTAAGAAGATTAAGGAAATTGAGGAAATGTCCGGAGACGTCAAAGAGAATGGTTTTGATCTTAAAAGCACTCATTTGCGTCCCATCCTCAAACTGTACCACTTGACCTTTACGATTGTCTTGCTATTCCTTAAATTTCTCGCCTCCGCTCGAAGATCATAGAAAAACGGATTGCGCTGGATAGTCGACCGAAATGGTCGCCGTAATCTGAGTGTTTTTCGAATCGCTTTCTACATGCGTGAAATCCATTCTACTAACAATATCAACTTCGTGCTTGATTTCTATCCTGTTTTATGAGAAACTGCCAGGGAGCTGGATGAAATATATGATCTATAAAGCTTTTTTGAGTATATTACTTTTTCTTTCATTATCGGGACTGCCTTTCTTGAGTGGGAGATCCCTTGCATCAATGGCTCAACCTTCGGCACTCCCATATGATCCGGTGTGGACCGAGCCTATAAATCTTTCTCATTCAGGTTCTACCAGTAATCCCCAGTTGATCATCGATTCCGCAGGGCGTTTTGATGCAATATGGGTAGATCAATTTAATGGTTATATGACAGCTTCTAGTTTCGACGGTAATAATTGGAGCAAGCCCGTTCCAGTTAATTTCCCTTTCGGTATTAAAGATGGATCACCAATGCTTGTGTCAGACTCCGAAGGGTATGTCCATGCCTTCTGGATTGATAGCACGAATGCACTCTTTTATAGTCGTGTGTTAGCAGATGAATTTAGCACTGGTACATCATGGGAAGAAAGGAAAAAATTAGCGGAGCCCGCGGTGGATTTCAGTGTCGTGATCGACGGTAAAGGGATCATTCATCTAGCATACGTCAGAATCCTTAGCACGGAGGAATTGCCTTCCGGAATTTATTATCGAACTTCAAAGGATAATGGAGCGAATTGGTATACTTCACGAGCGTTATACCAATCGCAATATTTTCGCTCGCTAAAACCTGAAGAAGCGTATGTCAAGCTTGCCACCTCCGGAGATGGCTCCGTTTATGTGGTTTGGGATAACCGCCCTTTAAAACTCATTTTCTTTAGCAAATCTACAGATGGAGGAAATTCCTGGACCGACCCCAAAATCCTTAAAAGTCCTGCTGTTGAGGATGGAAATAATATCCCATTTGGTGTCAACATTGCCGTGAATGGGAATGACATGCTCATCACTTGGCAATCAGGTCAACCGAACGCCAATTGTGACCAATACAGTCAATGGTCTACTGACAATGGAAATTCCTGGAGTACTCCTCTGCTTGTTATGCAAAGTAAATTTGGGTGTTCGCCAGAAAGTAAGTTGTTCGCCCTCCAAGATGGATTGATTTTACTCATAGCGAATATGGAAAATCAACCCGCATCACTGGCCTGGAATGGGTTCCAATGGAGCAATCGCCAAAACATCTTAACAAGTTTTACTGATCCTGATACCTATAATTCCATCAATTATCGTGGTCAACAGACCATTCTAACCGGTAGCACTCAGCTCTATGTGGTTGGTTATGATGACGGAGGGATAGGTGACACCTGGCTGACCTCGCGATCTCTCGAATCTATTTTAGATTGGTTTCCGAACCCATCTGATTGGAGTAAACCTGAAGTAATTTCTACCACTCCATCTGAAATATCTTCGATTTCAATAGCAGTCGACGGAACGGACCAATTTCATATTTTGTGGATTCAAAGTGATCAAAATAATGGTAAAAAAATTTCCTCGATTTATTATTCAAAATGGGACGGAATCCTGTGGACGCAACCCCAGGCAATTTACACCGCAACACAAGGGGATATTTCCCATTTGGATACGGCAGTAGATGGAGAGCGTTTGTTGGTTGTTTGGAGCGAAGGGCTCAACGATCAGATTCTCTATAGCTGGTCGAATACGGGTACAGCCCAAAACCCTTCAGAATGGGCTACACCTCTACAATTATCAACAACTCGTTTCACGGGAAAGTCACCAAAGATCCTCGTAGGCAATTCGGGCATCGTCTACGTAGCTTATTCCAAACCAATTAACGAGGATCGTGGGATCTATATCGTCAAATCGACGGATGAGGGTGAAAACTGGTCTGACCCTCATCAAGTATTCAATGCGGAAGCTGCCGGTTGGGATATAGCCGATTCACCAGAACTGGCCACCGACCAAAATGGCTCTGTTAATGTCGTTTGGGTGAAAAAATCCTTCCCAGTGGATGGCCACCTACTTGCACTTTATACCAGCCAATCTGGAGACCAGGGATCGACCTGGTCAAACCCCAGTGTGGTGGAGGAAGGTGACCTTACCTGGAGCCAGATCAGTGGAATACATAGCAGTAATTTATACAGAATCTGGCAAGAGGTCGATATCAGTACCCAGTTGGTTGACTGGTATCAGTTTTCGATCGATGGCGGTGCAACGTGGAGCCTGCC
>JBAQFX010000014.1:0-8087 GCA_049287485.1 Anaerolineales bacterium | reverse complement strand
TGACCTATGTTGGCGCAAACCTTACCATCACCAAGCGCCCCATTACCGTCACTGCCGATGCCAAGTCCAAGGTCTACGGCGATGCCGATCCGACGCTCACCTACCAGGTCACCTCTGGTTCGCCGCTCTCCGGGGATACCTTCTCCGGTGCATTGACCCGTGCAGCAGGTGAGGCAGCAGGTAATCACGCCATCTTACAAGGCACCCTGGCTCTCCCAGATATCTACAATCTGACCTATGTTGGCGCAAACCTTACCATCACCAAGCGCCCCATCATCGTCACTGCCGATGCCAAGTCCAAGGTCTACGGTGATGCCGATCCGACGCTCACCTACCAGATTACCTCCGGCTCGCTGGTCTTTGGGGATTCCTTCTCCGGTGCATTAACCCGTGCGGCAGGTGAGGCAGCAGGAAATCACGCCATCCTACAAGGCACCCTGGCCCTCTCAGGTAACTACAATCTGACCTATGTTGGCGCAAACCTTACCATCACCAAAGCGAATCCTACCTGTTATATCACTCCCTATAATCTGATCTATGATGGCGATCCACATGCTGTTACTGGCGCGTGTACGGGCGTGAACAATGAGCCGCTAAGCGGTCTTGACCTAAGTGAAACAAACCACACAAACGCAGGTGACTACTCAGAAGACCCATGGACTTTTATCGATAGTACGGGCAATTATACAGACACCCAGGGCACCGTCGATGACAGCATCGCTAAAGCCGCCCCAACCTGTACGATCGATGGCTATGCTGGCATTTATGACGGCGAACTCTACGGCGCAACGGGATCTTGCACGGGTGTGAAAGGTGAGGGGTTGACCGGGCTTGACCTGGGTGACTCTTTCATGGATGTCCCCGGCGGCACGGCCTACTGGACCTTTACCGATGGTACTGGCAACTATAACGACAACAGTGGCAGCGTGGATATCGTGATCAGCAAAGCCGATCCCACCTGCTCGATCAATGGCTATACCGGCATCTACGACGACGAACTCCACGGCGCAGCTGGATCCTGCACGGGCGTACAGGGTGAGGATTTGACCGGGCTTGACCTGGGCGACAGCTTCATGGACGTCCCCGGTGGCACAGCTTACTGGATCTTTACCGATGGTACTGGCAACTATAACGACAACAGTGGCAGCGTGGCCATCGTGATCAGCAAAGCCGATCCCACCTGCTCGATCGATGGCTATACCGGCATCTACGACGGCGACCCCCACGGTGCAGCTGGATCCTGCACGGGTGTACAGGGTGAGGATTTGACCGGGCTTGACCTGGGCGACAGCTTTATGGATGTCCCCGGCGGCACAGCTTACTGGACCCTCACCGGCAATTGCAACTACAACGATCAGAGTGGCGAGGTTGCTATCGTGATCAGCACAGCAGAGGCCACCTGCTCGATCGATGGATATACCGGCATCTACGACGGCGACCCCCACGGTGCATCCGGATCATGCACGGGCGTACAGGGTGAGGATTTGACCGGGCTTGACCTAGGCGACAGCTTCATGGACGTCCCCGGTGGCACAGCTTACTGGACCCTCACCGGCAATGGCAACTACAACGATCAGAGTGGCGAAGCAGCTATCGTGATCAGCAAAGCTGAGGCAGTCTGCGACATTTCAGGTTACAGCGGTATGTACGATGCAGCCTTCCATGGGGCCTCCGGCTCTTGCTCAGGCATCGGTGGTGAGAACCCGGGTACGCTCGACCTAGGCAATACCTTTAAAGATGTCCCCGGTGGCACCGCTTACTGGACCTTCACCGGCAACGGTAACTACAACGACCAGAATGGCGAAGCAGCTATCGTGATCGATAAAGCTGAGGCAGTCTGTGAGTGCACCCCATACACGTTTGAGTACGACCGCGAAGAGCACACTGCCACTGGCAGATGTACCGGCGTGGAGGGTGAGGAACTGACCGGCCTCGATTTGACGGGTACGACCCACATAGAGATAGGGGACTACACAGACGACCCATGGATCTTCACCGATGTGACCGGCAACTATAGAGATGCCAATGGCACCGTCAATGACGAAATCACCCTGCGGACGATCACCGTAACAGCCGATGCTAAATCCAAAGTCATTGGACAGACTGATCCGGCGCTTACCTTCCAGATTACCTCTGGCGAGCTGCTTTCAGGTGATGCCTTTGTTGGCGAACTGACCCGCCAGCCCGGCGAGAATGTCGGTATTTATGCCATCCTCCAGGGTACCTTAACACTACCAGACTATTATGAGATAACTTACGTGGGTGCATATTTTACAATAACTGGAAGCATGATATATTTACCATTGATACATAGATAAACTATTGACCTGATCCAAAAGCAGCGATTGGTTAAGTGCCAATCGCTTCTTTTGGTTATCATTCTCTCCAAAAAGGTATGGTTTTGGTCGATCAATCGATTAATGGAACAGATGAGGGCTTTGCTCATACCGCTAACTCCAATTAGAATTTATTACCTCTGGCAGGATGTGGAAGGCTCTGCCCCCACCTCCACTATCCTGGATGCGCTGGAAGACCAGCACCCCGTATTACAAGGGACGATACGCGACCAGGCGAGCAAACAGCGTCAGCCTTTCATCCGTTTTTATGCCTGCGGGGAAGATCTGTCACAAGATCCACCGACGAACCAGCTACCCGAAAAAGTGATCACGGGCGAGGAGCCATTCAGGGTGGTGGGTGCCATGGCAGGAGGATAGTTTTTAATAAATCGTATTGAGTTGAACCTGAAAAGCCGGATTAAGCTAACTCATAGCCAGATTATGTGTAGTCCCACCGCTTTGGTTGAGCTAATCCATTGGGTTGAAAGAACAGTCTCTGTTGTACTTCCTGTCATCATCTAGTAGTATGATATAGAAGTGAGAAAGCCAAAACTAAACCGAATCTCAGAGCATGTCTACTTGCTTTCTCCAGATGCAAGCACAGATAGACCTTCACTTGGTGCAATTGTTGGAAAACAAGCCACGCTGATGGTGGATGCTGGTAATTCGCCCGCTCACGCCAATTTACTATTGGATGAATTGGCAACGCATCAAATAGCTAAACCAAAATATTTGGTACTCACACATTGGCACTGGGATCATGTTTTTGGCTCATCAGTGTTTGATGGGCTCATTTTTGCCCATGAAGAAACCACACACGTGATAAAAAACATGGCTCTACTGGATTGGGGTGATGAAGCACTGGACCGGCGGGTTAAAGAAGGGACAGAAATCGAATTTTGTCGAGATATGATCAAGGCTGAATGGCCTAATCGTAGCAATCTACAACTGAAATCGCCTGAGGTGTCTTTTACAGAATGCCTTGAGTTTGACCTGGGAGGAGTTAGCTGTCAGGTTAAGCATGTAGGAGGTGATCACGCCTCAGACTCGAGCATTGTGTATATACCAGAAGACAGAATCTTATTATTAGGTGATTGCTTGTACGAAGACCTTCACCATGGTCCGCAAAATTATACGATCCAAAAACTGTACCCGCTCATTGATGAAATCATGGGATACAATGCCGACTATTATGTGTGGAGTCATAATTCAGAACCCATGTCGCAGAAAGAGATGATGGATTTTGTGGGATTGCTAAAAAAGATTGGAGACCTGGTCAAGCAGACAAGAGATGATCGGGAATGGCTGCATCAAAAAATGGAGGTAATACTTGGCCATGACTTAACAGAGGATCACTTGGAGATAGCGAATGCGTTTCTGTGTGGATTAGAACTCCTAGAGAAGAAATGTACTGTGTGGCAATACATGCATTGCCAATCTTTAGAGGTGGATAGATATAATAAATCGCAAAAACAAGAAGCTGCCTAACAACCAATCCAGGCGACAGGGGCTGCGTCATGGATAATACGCACCCGGCTAGATGTGGTGAGATTATTACAAAGGAGTGCTGACAGTCCCGCCAGATATGCAATCAAGTTTGGTTCTAATCCGCTGTCTGATTAGATAACTGTAGGATCTCTAGGAATCGCAAATTGATGAGGAGTAGTGCTATGGCTGAAATTCACACCACCCTTGGCCCTAAAAATTCTTCCGAATTAGGAATGATTTTGCCCCATGAACACGTCTTTGTCGACCTACGCACCTGGGACACCCCGGGTTATGCCCAGGCTGAAACTGAAGAAGTTATCCGGCTGATGGCTCCGGAATTAACCAGGGCACAAAAGATGGGTGTGACCACCATCGTAGAGTGCAGCACGGTTGGGGTGGGGCGCCGGGCTGATATCGATCGCGCTGTTTCGGAGGCCGCTAATCTCCCCCTGGTCATTCCAACGGGCATTTACCGTGAACCCTGGATCCCTGATTGGGCTCACGCAGCCAGCCAGGCCAAATTGGCCGATTGGATGTTGAGCGAATTACAAGGGGAAATTGAAGAGAGCGGCGTGCAAGCCGGTTGGATCAAGTTGAGCGCAGGCGATGACGGACTGACTGCCTGTGAAACCAAAATCTTACGGGCGGCTGCAATTGCTGCTCGCCAGACGAATGCGGTTATCGGCAGCCATACTATCCGGGGCTGGGTTGTGCGAGAAGAACTCGATATCATCGAGGTAATGGGTCATGACGCGGAACGATTTATCTGGATCCATACCCAGGCGGAACCGGATTTCGAGTTGCATCTGGAGATGGCTCGCCGTGGAGCCTGGCTTGAGTACGACGCTATTGGTAATATCGACGGTGAAGGTGATGAAACATATTTGCAGAATATTCAACGCCTGTTAGATGCTGGCTTCGGAGATAAATTACTGCTGAGTCATGACCGAGGCTGGTTTGACCCGGCGTTGCCGGAAGGCGGTGTTCCCAAACCATATACCTACCTGACAGAGCAGTTTCTACCGAAGCTGCGGGCGATCGGAGTGGATGAGGCAACCATTGATCAACTGACTCGTCTCAACCCCTTCCGGGCATTTGCCCGTTGATTTCTTTCGTAGAAACAAAACACCTGCTTTCACCCGACGCCGCTTAGTGCGGTAGGTGGTGCTGAATGGTGTGTAACAGGAGGACCGATCACACTGATCGTCGCTTAAGGAAGATGGAAAAATGAGCACTTTGACCAAAGGCCAAACGAACCGCTTGCTGGGGTATCCGGCAGATGCGCGCCTATTGATCATCAATGCGGATGATTTTGGAATGTGCAATTCGGTAAACGAAGCCATCATGCGCACGCTGCAGGAAGGCCTGGTCCGCTCGACAACCTTGATGGTCCCCTGTCCGTGGGCATTACATGCCATGCATTTCCTTGCCGATCATCGCGAAATTCCATTTGGTGTTCACCTTACCGTCATCAGTGACTCGCTTGATTACCGTTGGGGACCGCTAACCTCCTGGGAAAAGGTGCCATCCCTGATTGATCAGGCAGGATATTTCTATAACTTTGAAGCCATGCCTGCATTTTTGGCTCAGTTGAAGATGGATCAATTGGAAGTGGAATTCAGGGCACAGATCGAGGCTGCGCTGGCAGCCGGGCTCAGGCCTACGCACCTGGATTGGCATGCACTGCGCATCGCAGGCAGACCGGATATTTTTGACCTGATGATCCGGCTGGCAAAAGAATACGGGTTAGCGCTCCGCCTCATGGGACGAGCCTTGATCGAAAAAATGCAAGCCCAGGGTCTGCCCACTATTGATTACGACTTTTTAGATAGCTACCTATTGGATCCAGTCCATAAAATCGCCCGGTATGTTCAACTGCTGCGCGAGCTACCCGCTGGCTTAAGCGAATGGGCGGTCCATCCGGGGCTGGACAATGCGGAGTTACTGGCTATAGAACAAGCTGGCAACCATGAGCGCCAGACAGATTTTATTTTTTGGACCTCTCAACAGGCAAAAGATATCATTAGTGGAGAAGGGATTATCCTTTTGGATTATCGAGCATTACAGGCATTTTGGAACAAAATGTCTTTTTGAGGTAGAAAATCGCCCAACCACATGCTGAGCCGATCGCACTTCGTTCGGAATGTATGACCGAAAACCAAATTTTACGACCATTTAATTTTAGTCTGGTGCCAAGCTGTTCAACTATGTAGGCGAAACGTTGGGCGAGACAAGACAAAAGACCCACAAATGAATCTAGGGGTTCTGTCTCAGAGGAGGTCACAATGATAGCAGAACATCTTTCGAGTTCCGAAAAAGAGGAGATTGAAAAAGAACTTCGAGAGGTGATAAACACCTTGCTGGAGAATCAAGGGAAAAAACCGGATTCAGGCCACCCGAATCATCAAAAGAAGGTAATCCGCATCGAAAATACATGCTTTCTAGATAGAACCATTTGCTTCTTTAGATTTTTTACGGTTTAAGAGGTATGATTATTTTTATATCAACCCTACCATGTGAAACCCCAAAGAGCCATCACATCAAGGTAGTTAAGTAATTGACACAGAAAGGAAAGATAGAAATGGCTACTTATTTCATGTTTGGCAGGTTCTCGATGGATGCAGTGAAGGAGATAAGCAAAGAGCGAACAGTGAAAGCAACTGCAGCAATCAAATCTGTTGGCGGAGAGGTTAAATCTGCCTATGCATTGCTCGGCGAAAAAGATCTTGTGCTCATCGTGGACTTCCCAGGTCTGAAAGAGGCGATGAAGGCTTCTGTTGAGCTGACCAAGCTATTAGGAATTTCATTCACGACAGCACCAGCAGTGACCGTAGAAGAGTTCGACAAGCTGGTCACAGGGTAAAAGAAGATATTCGGGCATAATGTGACAACACATTGGATTAAAAGGCTCTTTGGGGTTTCCATACTTAGCGGTATTTTTTCGGAGGGAATGAAATCCTCATATCGATAGTCAGTCATACATTCTGTACTTCACAAAAATAATTAATCTCTGATACAGTAATACACTAAGCAGCATATCACTAGATGTATAATTCCATTGGATGGTGGCTATGATGGGATATCAGTTGTTATGCTCGTCAGAATTATCGATCATTTGCTGCGCCTCACCAAAGCGGTTGATCTCCTCCACTGTGTTGTAGACCACCGTATCTGTGGTACCGGTCCCACACGCACCATGCCGCCTGAATCTTCCAACCCCAGGCACTCGGTCACTCCTAAGGCGTAATAATTCCCATCCCACACGTAGATATTAGCCTCGTCCAGCTCCGGAGTTTATCCCGAACGAAGTAAAGGATCACCTAGCGGGGAGGTTTACCAGTGGCGGACACTGACAAACGGTTATAATTAAATCATGGATCCAGAATTATCCAATATCCTGAGCAAGCTCAGGCAATTATTGCCACTGCTTTCTGAACGATATAAAGTCCAAACCCTGGGCGTATTCGGCTCATATGTTCGCCAAGAGCAACAAGCCGATAGCGATTTGGATATTTTGGTCACATTTTCACAAATACCCAGCTTACTGAAGTTCATCGAGTTAGAATATTACTTGAGCGATGCTTTCGGGGTCAAGGTGGATTTGGTGATGAAAGATGCTCTCAAACCGGCAATTGGCAAACAAATACTCAAGGAGGTCATGCTGGTATGACAGAGAAGCATACCTATATAGACTATTTACGAGACGCCCTGGAAGCAATTGAAAAAGCTATAGGGTTTGTTGAGGGAATGGATTATGGAGAATTCAGCCGGGATGATAAAACAGTCTATGCAGTAATCCGGGCTTTAGAGATTATTGGAGAAGCGACAAAGAAAATACCCCAGGATGTAAAAGATGCTTATGGGGAAATTCCATGGCGAGAAATTGCGGGGATGAGAGACATATTGATACATGATTACTTTGGGGTGAATTTAGTCGTAGTTTGGAAGTCGGTGTCTGAAGACCTCCCGTACATAGAGCCATTATTGAGGAGAATGCTGATAAATTTCAGATAGTATGGGAGCGGCATAATTTAGTCGTCAGCCGCAATCCTGCCTAACGCCTCACCAAACTTCCTGATCTCCTCCAGCGTGTTGTGATGCACCGGTCCAACCCGCACCATGCTGGCGGAGTCTTCCAAACCCAAACGTTTCGTAACCTCCAGAGCGTAGTAATTCCCATCCCACACGATGTTGCTCTATCTAGCTAGCTTCTCGATAAACATTGCAGAAACTAACACACGTATATATGTCATTGGCAACATT
>JBAQFX010000013.1:0-6076 GCA_049287485.1 Anaerolineales bacterium | reverse complement strand
CCCAGGCGCCGCACCTGATCCCGGATGACATCGTGTCGTCGTGCATCAACCTGATGATCGGCTTCCTGAAGAACCCCAAAGAAAAAGACCTGGCGCTCTCTGGGCTGGCGCGCTCGGAGAAGGGCTTCCACGACGAACCCTGGCGTCGTTTTCTATCGGATCTGCCGATCGGCATGGTCATCGGTCGCCTGCCCTACACCACAGACCGCGAGCTGCAACGCCCGTTCCTGTTTCGTCCCTTGATGGTCAACGTGCCAGAACCTACCGATGAGGAGATCGTCAGTAAGCTGGGGAGGGTCAATGCATGAAACACAACCCAACCTTCACAACCCTGTTTTTTCTGCTGCTGGTCCTGGCTCTGGTCCTGAGTGCCGCCCACCAGGCTGGTGTTTGGGAAGTGACTTCAACGCCCACCGCCTGGTTGCCCCCGAAGCTGCTTCCTGATCCACCTGAGCCAACCCGGACGCCTGGCTGGTGGGATGAAATCCCCACCGCTGTCCCATTTCCGTCTCCGACACCGAGGCAGTAAAATGACCCCATTCCCATTATTGCTGACCGATCCCGTACCCGAGGCGCTCCCACCTGTGCCGGAGGATAAGCTCTGCTTGATCATCATCCTGGTGATCCATCCGGAGCAGCGCCTACCCAGCTCTTACCACCTGGTAAGGGCGATCAATGCCTGTGCGGTTGTCACATGCGAGAGCCCGACCCTGAAACTCACCATTAATTGTCTTGATCAGACTCAACCCTGAAACCCGAATAGGAGAACCATGAAAAAATACCTTCCAATCCTGATTGCCCTGCCCGTATTCTTGCTTTCCCTGTTATTCCTGCGCCCCGAAGCCACGGTACCCATCCTGGTGGCAGCCATCGACCTACCCGAAGGACACACCCTGGTCGCCTCCGATCTTACCCTCAGCCAGGTGCCTAAAAGCCAGGCCCCACAGGGTGCATTCGACGATCCCTCCCAGGTGGTCAACCAGACCCTGCGTGTATTCCGCGGGGCTGGCGATGTGATCACCCCCTCACACCTCGGAGGTGAGGTGATCACCCTGGCCTCAAACGAACGGGCGATTGCCATCCATGTCAGCGATGCCTCCGGATTAGCTGGCCTGCTCCGCCCAGGTGATACGGTTGGGGTGACTGCAGTGATGGCTCAACTGGATGGCTCCTTCGCCAAGACGGTGGCGAGCTCCTTGCGCGTGCTGTATATCTCTCCTGAGTTCAAGGCCACCCAGGGGACTACCCAGACAACCAGCTCCTCTATGACCGGCAGCTCATTCACAGGCGGCGTTAGCGCTTCATTACAACATCAGCGTGAATTAGAGGGCACGGTCGTCCTGGCAGTACCTGTTGAGGCAATCACCATCGGTTACGATTTCTCCACCTTTGGGATCAATTCCGAGAGCCGCCTGGTCAGCCTGACCGACCTGCTCCCGGCGCTCGACCTGGTGGATTACGTGCATTTGAGCCTGTTCCTGGAACCGGATGTAGCCGAGTCGTTCATCACCTCCGGTTTATTCCTGCCGGACCTGGTGATCACCCCGAGGCCCACACCCACTGCCACACCCTGCCCGGGTGGTATGTGCCCTGCAGCCACTCCTACCATGGCTTCACCACTCCCCTGAGGTCTCCTATGTGGCCAAATGATAAACCGAATGCTCTTCAACAGGCAGCCGAAGCGGTCACGATCCTGCTCGCCGGACCGATGCCGCGGGTCAATGCCTGGTACACCTCCCTGGCGGGTGATGCCCGGGCCCGGGTGACCTCCTTCGCCACCGACCCGCAAGATCTGGCCTTCAAGATCAGCTCTGCCCCCGAAGCACTGCTGCTGGATGCCAGCATCTATCCTGGTCCCAAAGAAATGGTGGAACTGTTGACCCGTTACGCGGGCTCAGCCTACGTGCTCCTGCCACCGGAAGCCGATAACCAGGCGATGGAAAACATTGGTAAGATTCCCTCCGTCAGAGGCGTCTACCGCGGCGATATGAACCTCCCGGAGCTGTCGGGTAAGATATTGGGCGATGTGCAGGCCCTGCGGAGCAACAGTGGTCCTGGCATGCAGGCACTGTGGAAGCTTCATGACGAAGGATCCTCCCCGGTGGGCATGCGCATCGTCGCCGTTTGGAACCAGTCTGGTGGGGTGGGCAAGACCACCGTCTCGACCAACCTGGCCTACGAGGCTGCCCTGCGGGGTTTGCCCACCCTGCTCATAGGCCTGGGCGCGCCGGATGACCTGCCGCTCATCCTGGGGCTTAAGCCTGAGCCGAACATTGTTTCCTGGCGCTCGAACCCCACCCAGGAAGGCTTGAAGCAGGCACTGCAGAAGCTCGAGTCGCTCGATGTGCTGGCCGGTTTCCCGGATGTGCTCTCCGAGGCACAGGCGATCAATACTCCACCGGAGGCACCCAATGCGGTACAAAAACTGGTCCTGACCGCGGCCTATGCCGGGTATGCGGTGATCGTGCTGGATGCTCCACCCACCGTGCTGGCAGCCGAGGCGATCTCGGCGGCTAATACCCTGGTGTTGGTGGCGCGTCCCTCGCTGGAAGGTGTGATGCGTGCAGTGCATGCTTATCGGACGGTGGTCGAGCGGCTGGCAGGTGAGTACCGCATCGCTAAAAATGGTGTGTTCGTGGTGCTCAACCGCATGTCTCCCAGCCGCATGTCAAGCGAAGAGTGGCACAGGGCAGCCTCCAGCCTGCTCGGGCAACCCTTTCCCCCCATCGTGGCCCAGATCGCGGATGAGTCGCTGGTGGGAGAACTGCAGGACCGCCGGCGTATCCCGCTCTTGACGAGTGAATCATTCACCCGCAGCCTCCAGCCGCTGGCCAATGCCCTGTTCTCCGCGAGCAGCATACCATCAGCTACCAAAAAGGGACAGCCACATGCTGGGAGCCGCGAGATCAGGGTGTTTGGCTTGAAGGTCAGGGTGTAGCGATGTCCTGGGCCAATCTGGCACAGTCCATCACCCGGGATCAACAACGGACCCTGGTCGAGCAAGCTGTGCACAGCCTGCAAGGTCTGCCACTGGAAACGATACGGGATCGTACCAAACTCACCGACCATGCCGTGAGCGCCATCGCCAGGGCTGCTAGCTTTCTGGGCTTCGTTGTCCCGCCTGCATTGAATGCCGTCCTGGTGCAGCAGGTGGTTGCACGAACGGGTGGATTGGGTTTTCTCAATGACCTGCTGCCACCCTCGCGCTGTGACCTGTCCGAGATCGCCCTGAATCCTGACGGCAGCCTGTGGTTGATGAGAAAGGGAGGGCACAGCTTTGAACCGGTGGATCACCACCCACCGCTGGACGAGGTTTGGCGCACGGTGGAAGCACTTCTATCTCCCATGAGCCGGGCGCTCTCCGAAGCCATGCCCAGCGTAGACGCCAAGCTACCCCGCACAAGCGATGGTCTCTCCGGAGCACGCATCAAGGTCATCCATCCGGTACTTGCCCCGGGGAGTGGTTATCCGGTGATCAACGTGCGCCTGTTCGAGCCCAAACCCGTGCTGCCTGAGCAGCTGATCGCCTGGCGGGTGGCTCCACCGGCAGTGATCGCAGGGCTGGTGGAAGCAGTGGCACATAAACTGCGGTTGCTGGTGGTAGGTGGCACCGCCACCGGTAAGACCACCCTGCTAGCTGCTTTAGCGAATGGCATCCCACAGGCTTCACGGGTAGTGAAGATCGAAGATCCCGAAGAAATCTGGCTGCCGCATCCCAATGTGGTGACCATCGAAGCCCGTCCTGCTCCTCCTGGCTCGACCATTCCACCTTACCGGGTGCAAGACGGTGTCGATGACGCCCTGCGCATGGCCCCGGATTGGCTGATCGTGGGCGAGGTACGCACCGGTTGGACCGCCCTCTCGCTCTTCCGCGCCCAGATGTCAGACCATCCAGGCCTGTGCACCTTCCACGCGGAAGGGGCCCAGGCTGCCGTCCACCGCCTGGCGGTGATCATGTTTGCCGATGCCCAGGTGTCCATGGAGGCGGCCCGAGAGATCTTTGTCCAGGCGGTGGACCTGGTGGTGCAGGTGGGGTGGTTGGAGGGGAAGCGCAGGATACTCGGGGTGTGGGAAACCATACCCCAATTGAATGAAGGGAATGTCGAGTTCAAGCAGGTGTATCAACATGGAGAGATAGAATTGGGCATGATTGCTCGGAAGAGAACATAATGAGGGAAAGTTACCAGCTGGTAAAGAGTCGTATGACTTTTAACGTTTTAATTTCACCTATGTCCTATATGTTTGTATGGTTCATCCATTATTGTTTCCAAATAGTGTTATAAAAATACATCAGAATTAGAACGCTGCATGGAGCAGGCAGATGCTCAGGATACTAGTTATAAAAATATCATGAAATATTATATATAAACTATAGTTTTTCATGGTAAAATATTGATATGATTGAAAGACCCACATATATCAATCAGATACAGGCTGCTCTACAACACAGCCGGATCGTTGCCTTAATTGGTCCACGGCAAAGCGGAAAAACGACCCTGGCACGCATGTTTGTACCCAGTGACTCGGTGAACTATTTCGATCTGGAAGATCCGGTCAGCCTGAGCCGCTTAGAGGAGCCTATGACGGCTCTACGTGATTTGACCGGCCTGGTCGTGATCGACGAGATACAACGCCGCTTAGACTTGTTTCCCGTCTTAAGGGTATTGGCGGATCGCCAGCCTCTTCAGGCAAGATTTTTAATACTGGGTAGCGCCTCACCCGACCTGGTTCAAAATGCGTCCGAGTCATTGGCCGGTCGCCTGGAAACCATTGCAATTAGTGGTTTCAGCCTATCCGAAGTGGGTCAGGAAAACCTCAACCAGCATTGGTTGCGCGGTGGGTTTCCCCTCTCTTACCTAGCAGCCAGTGATATATATAGCCAGATTTGGCGCAAGAATTTTATCCAAAGCTTCTTGGAACGGGATTTACCGCAATGGGGCATCCAAATCCCAGCCGTCACGCTGATGCGGTTTTGGACCCTGCTGGCCCACTATCATGGCCAAACCTGGAATGCTGCGGAGGCCTCCCGGTCATTTGGGGTCAGCAATATGACTGTAGGTCGCTACCTGGACCTCTTGGAAGGCGTGTTCATGATCCGTGTGTTGCAACCCTGGTATGCAAATATCCATAAGCGTCAAATCAAATCACCCAAGATATATTTCCGCGACTCTGGGTTACTCCACACACTGCTGGGTATTAATTCTGAGCTGGATCTTTACACGCATCCTAAAATCGGTGCTTCTTGGGAGGGCTATGCCATTGAGGAAACGATCAAAGCTTTACGCCCAGATGAAGCCTATTTCTGGGGCACCCACAACGGAGCAGAGATCGATCTTCTGCTATTGAGAGATGGCAAACGCATTGGAATCGAATGTAAACGTAAGGATGCACCTCACCTGACGCCTTCCATGAAGATTGCGATGCAGGATCTTCAAGTAGACAGGCTGATCGTCTTTTACCCAGGAGAAAAAGCCTATCCGCTTGCTGATCAGATTGAGGTCGTGCCACTGGTTCGTCTGGCTGATACCGCTAAAATCTCCGCACTCAAAATTTCGATTATTTCATCTGTGTCCGGCCTCGACCATTCACCCTGAATCCCAGGTTGTCCATCGGGCTGAACCGGCTGTGCTTCTCCTTCACATCACCAGAGGCTAAGTTAACATACCTGCGGGCCATTTCCAAAGTAGTATGCCTAAGATCTTCTGCAAGCTGAAGGCATCCCCATCGTCCATCAGATACCTGACGCTGAAGGTGTGGCGGCAGGCATGCGGGTGGAATTTGGCTACTCCCACGGCTTTCTTCACCCGTTGGAAAACCTTCTCTGCTGCTTCATGCGTGATAGGGTAGCCATCGGCATTGAGAAAAACCTGATCTTCATGCTGAGGGTTAACCGGGTCTGGGTGTTGGCTGGTAATTTCGTATCGTTGCTTGACACCTGCTCCTATTGATTTGTGACACTCCCCACGCACTGAAGTGCGGGGGCTTCTTGGGATACGCATGAGATTGAAACCTCTACGTTAACTCCCAGCGGCCATGTCCTGGCCGAGTTACGGATGTTCCTCTCTTTGTACTTTAA
>JBAQFX010000012.1:0-22273 GCA_049287485.1 Anaerolineales bacterium | reverse complement strand
CTGGCCCGGTTATGCTCATCCGGGTTCAGGATTCCGCAGCGGATTCGGCTTCGGGGGTCGCGGCTGGCGGCATCGCTTTTTTGCCACCGGCGTTCCAGGATGGGTGACACCCACACCGGAGCAGGAATTAGCTCACTTACACACCTGGGCTGATCAACTCAAAACACAACTTGATGCCATCCAAAAACGTACTGAAGAAGATAAATTTTGAATATATTCATAAAGGAGAAACTATGGCAGAAACAATTGGATGTGCACGTATAACGGGTACCGTATCGGGGGGCGCACCTGTCGAACCCCAATCCCAAAATATTACCGAAAGGAAGGAGACCATCATGACTGCTAAGGTTGGACAAAAAGCCCCCGATTTCAGCGCACCAGCTTACTATAAGGGCGGCTTCGGTCCGGTTAAATTATCTGATTTCGCAGGTAAATGGGTTTTATTATGCTTTTATCCGGGTGATTTCACCTTTGTTTGAGCGACGGAAGTATCAGCGGTCGCTGATAAATATCCCGTCTTGCAGGCGTTAGGTGTTGAAGTCATCTCGGTTAGTGTGGATAGCCATTTTGTGCATAAGATGTGGAACGATTTTGAACTGTCTAAGATGGTCAAGGGAGGTGTGCCCTTCCATATGGCATCCGATCAGGCTGGGAATGTAGGCAGAGCGTATGGCGTGTGGGATGAAAGCCAGGGTATTGAGTTGCGCGGGCGCTTTATCATCGATCCGGATGGGGTCATCCAGGCTATGGAAATGCTCACCCCACCGGTTGGACGAAAGTTCGCAGAGTCCGTGCGGCAGATACAAGCGTTTCAGCTAGTGAGAGCTTCGGGTGGAAAAGAAGCCACCCCTGCTGGTTGGGAACCTGGTAAGCCGACCCTTAAACCTGGTCCTGATTTGGTAGGTAAAGTATGGGAGGTTTGGAAGCCAGAAATGGAATAAAACTCTGGTATAAACACGTTTCACGGGATAATTTTCCGTATATAGAAAAGGATGGTTTATGAATCAATTATTACTGCGAAACCGATTGGGGCAGAACCAAAGAGTTGGCAGAGGAGCAGGGCGAGGGTATGGAGGTGGTAGAGGTGGTGGCAATAAGCCGGGGTTTGGTCCTGGAGGTAATTGCATCTGCCCAAAGTGTGGGCATAGAGAACCACACATTGTCGGTCAACGTTGTATTGATCAAACCTGTCCTGAATGTGTTACGAAGATGATCCATGAATAAGGAGGATTAATATGGGTACAAAAGGTCAAGAAATCGTTAGCGTTGATCTGGTAGAGCTGATCGCTGATTTGAAGCGCGCCTACGCTGATGAATGGTTAGCTGCTTATTCTTACAATTATATGGGACAGACTGTGACAGGTCGACCGGCTGCCAAGCAATTAGCTCAATTGCTTCTGGATACCTCAAAAGATGAATTGGAACACCAGCAAGAACTAGCGGAGCGCATTGTGTCTCTTGGTGGAAAACCACCCATGGATGTGAGCAAGCTGGTTGAGTCAAGCAACACCGGCTATCCACTCCCTCCCGCCAATGAAAAGGATTTTGAAGCGATCGTTAAAACTGTGATCCAGGCAGAACACGATGCAATTGAGGTTTATGATAAGTTAGCCCAGAAAACGCACGGCAAGGATGCTATTACCTATGCCCTGGTGACACATATCCTGATCGAGGAAGTGGAACACGAGGATGAGTTCGAGAACCTGCTAGGGTGAATGATGAAAATTGCCCTGACAGCCGCTTCTCCAGACATTGAGGTAAATATTGAACCCCGCTTTGGGCGTTGTGCATATCTATTGGTGGTAGATAATGACACCATGCAGTGGGAAGCACACCCTAACCCAGGATTAAACGTCTCTGGCGGGGCAGGCATCAAGGCAGCACAATTTGTCGCTAACCAGCACGCAGAAGTTGCTCTCAGCGGTGACTTTGGTCCCCATGCCTTTAACACCCTGTATGCAGGCGGTATCACCATGTATCTTTATGGTGATTGCACTACTGTTGCTCAGGCAATTGCGCGTTTCAAGAACAAGCAGCTTGAACAAGTCGGTGGACCTACACGTGGTGAATGTGACGAGGGACACCATGGACTGAGTGCATGATCGTCAGGCGTGCCAGCGGTAAGGGTGGCACCGTCAAGACCACCATCGCAACCAGCCTAGCCATCAGTCTGGCGGCGGAGCTGAAACCTCCGCCGCTTTTTCTGGACTGTAACGTGGAAGCACCCAATGCACACTTGTGCCTGCAACCGGTTTTCACCGAACAAAAAGGCGTCGGTAATCTGATCCTGTTTATTGATGAGCAGCACTGCAATTACTGCGCGAAATGCGCTGAAATATGCCGATATCATGCTGTTGCTATCCTGGGAAAAAGACAATGATTTTTCCCCAGCTCTGCCACGGCTGCGGAAGAGTACCGACAGTATATGCAACGTGTGCCCCAGGTAAGTTTCATTCCAGGCATTCTCCGCCTCATCAAGAGAAAACAGCTGACAGAGAATTGAGGTGATCTTGAAGCCATTGGTCATTCTTAGCGGCAAGGGGGGAACGGGAAAAACCAGCCTGGCCATCAGACAGGTTTGGTCGGAGGTGGTTTCTCGCATATACAAGGAGCCACAGTCATGAGCATACGTGAAATAAATAGCAAAATCGGCACACAGCAAGGAGGTGTGGCGGATTATGGCGTTACAGTAGAACGCTGGGGATGGGCATCCATATTCATCAACCTTGTATTGAGCCTGTTGAATCTGGGGATCGCCATCGCTTCAGGAAGCCTGGCAGTTGTCTCAGAGATGGTACATAATTTGGTAGATTTGATGGCTTCGGTGGTGGTGCTGATCGGTTTACGGATCTCACAACGTAAGAGCAAATCTTTCCCATACGGTCTATATAAGGTCGAAAACGTGGTCTCGGTGTTGCTGTCAGGTCTGATCTTTTTTACCGGGTATGAAATCGTCCGCGAAGCCCTCTTCAGCAGCCGTGAGCAAACCATGGTGAATTTGTGGATACTGGCAGGTGTAATGCTGTCAGCAATCATACCTTTTTTATTCAGTAATTTCGAGCTGCGTGCAGGAAAGGCGGTAAACTCACCCAGCCTGACCGCTTCTGCCCTAGAATATCGAACCCATATATTTTCATCCGGCATTGTCTTCATTTCCCTCATTACTCACTATCTTGGATTAAGCCTCGACCGCCTGGCTGCGCTGCTGGTCGTATTTTTCATCAGCCGCACGGGTTGGGAAATGCTGAAGGATGGGATGCGCGTGTTGCTAGATGCCTCTTTGGATGCAGATACAATGGCACAGGTGCGACGAATTATCGAGAGTGATCCGGCTACCGCACAAATCAAGGGCCTGACTGGACGCAACTCAGGACGATATCGCTTTTTAGAAGCAGAAATAACCCTGAGGATTGATGATCTAAAAAAGGCGCATGATGCCAGCCAACGTATCGAAAAATCGATCAGGGATGAAGTGCCACATGTTGAGCGGGTATTGATTCATTACGAACCGACTTTGCCCACAAATCGATGTTATGCCTTTCCTCTGGCCAATTTGGATGGAAATTTGAGTGACCACTTTGGTGA
The DNA here is from genome assembly GCA_049287485.1 of Anaerolineales bacterium. Taxonomy (GTDB): domain Bacteria; phylum Chloroflexota; class Anaerolineae; order Anaerolineales; family UBA4823; genus FEB-25. The sequence continues at coordinate 18,688 of JBAQFX010000012.1, read as the reverse complement.
AGCCCCTTATTTTGCATTGGTTAGTCTGCGATTATCTGATATGGAGATAGAAAAACAAGAGGTCATACACAATCCCTTTACGGAAGTACCCAAAGCGAAAGGAATTCGAGTGGCTGAATGGTTATTGTCGAAAAAAGTGGATCGAATCGTACTAAAGGAGAACTTACAGGGTAAAGGACCGGAGTATGTATTTAAGAATGCCGGAGTTGAGATGATCTATACCAACGCAAATTCATGGAGGATAGCACTGGAGGAGTTAGGAAAGTGATATCTCCTTATCAAGTGAAAGGGATGATATGATAGACTCTAAAAAGTTGCTTGAATCAATCCTGGAAAAGTTTTCGACGGTCATCCAGTGATGATTTGCTGAAATGGCTGGATCAAGGCATGCAGGAGATGGATTCAGGAAAGGAGGAATGATGAACAGGAAAGTAATGCCCACCACCTATTTGTTGATTGCACTGCTGGTAATGCTTATATTACGTTTTTCCCAACCACTGGATCAAATCATCCCGACACCGTGGAATTTCCTTGGTATCGTTCCTCTGCTGTTGGGAATCGTGATCAACTTGTTCGCCGACAAAGCGTTGCATGAAGCCAATACCACCGTCAAACCTTTCCAAGAATCCAACGCACTGGTAACGGGTGGAGTATATGGTTTTAGCCGTCACCCGATGTATCTGGGCTTTGTCATGGTTCTCATTGGTGTTGCAATACTATTAGGTGCACTGGCACCCTGGGCGATTGTCGCTATCTTTATACTACTACTCGAAATAGTATATATTCAGGTGGAGGAACGCATGCTTAGCGAGAAATTTGGGTCATCCTGGATGGATTATAAGCGAAAGGTTCGCAGGTGGATGTAAAATGAAATATGTCTTTGGTCCGGTACCATCCCGGAGATTAGGGAAATCCCTGGGAATTGATCCAATCCCGCTCAAAACCTGCAATTGGAATTGTGTCTACTGCCAGTTGGGGCGAAGTAAACCGCTGGCGAATGAACGACATGAGTACTATCCACGCAAAGAGATGATTGCAGAGGTGACACAAGCCCTGGAATCCCATACGGAGGGAGAAATTGATTGGATCACGTTCGTCGGTTCTGGAGAAACGACCCTGCATGCTAGCATTGGTTGGCTAATCCGCCAGGTCAAGGCTCTCACTCCTTTACCTGTGGCGGTCATTACCAATGGGTCATTATTCTATCTTCCAGAGCTGCGCCTTGAATTATCCGAGGCAGATGCAATTTTGCCATCTCTCGATGCGGGGAATGCCAGGCTTTATCGCAAGATCAACCGCCCTCATCCAGAGATCAGTTTTGAGCGCCTGCTTAACGGGCTGATTGCTTTACGAAAAGAGTATCAGGGTAAGCTCTGGGTTGAGGTGATGTTGGTGCGTGGGTTAAATGATACCGAGGTTGAACTTAATCAAATAGCCGAAGCATTGGAGAAAATCCACCCTGATGAAATTCATATCCTCCAGCCAGACCGTCCCCCCGTTGAAGCCTGGGTACAACCTCCAGATGAGGAAGGACTGCTGCGTGCTCAAGCTATTCTTGGCCAAAAATCCAGGATTATTCAACCGGCCACTGGATCTTTCGACCTCAGCGGAGATGAATCTTTGTTGGAGGAAATCGTTGCAGTTATTACGCGCCATCCGATGAGAGAAGAAGAGCTGATACAAACGCTAGAACGCTTTTCACCTGACGATGTGCTTAACAGGTTGGCAGAGTTAGAAAAAAGCGGTAAGGCGCAGGTTGTAGAACGTTATCACACGCGTTTTTGGATCGCCTCGCCCGCTTACTTTCCCCCAAGGAAGCCAGGATGAGATTAATCCAGAATATCTTGTTCATCATGATGCTTTTATCTCTGGGTGCCTGTTACCCTGCGAGCGAGGTTCCCACACACAGTGCTCCACCAACGGCAATCCTGCAAATGGCAACCACTGCTCCCGTTGCGGTCCCTTTAACGCCGGTTCCCATTATAGAGAATAGCAAGCCGCCTACACAAACCAGATCACCCACAACTGCAACGCTTATTCCGGAAGAACCAAAGGAAACTGCAATGCCGGTAATGCAAGCGATCACCATCACCATCGTTTATGACAACCATGTATACGACCAGAGGCTTGGCTCAGCATGGGGTTTTTCTGCCTTGGTTGAATATGGTGAACATACCCTGCTCTTCGACACCGGAGGTAATGGCCAGCTCTTGTTGCGCAACATGCGTATCCTGGGAATCGATCCAGTAGAAATTGAGGGCGTCGTGTTGAGCCATATCCATGATGATCATACGGGAGGATTGATCGCGTTATTAAGTTCTGGTATAAAGCCTATGGTTTATCTGCTGCCATCTTTCCCGCCATCATTCAAACGTCAGGTTGAGCAGTACACCCAAGTCAGCGAGGTTTCACCTGGGCAAATCTTAACCGATGGTATCTGGACTACTGGAGAAATTGGTGGCGCAATACCCGAACAATCTATGGTCATACAGACCGCGGAGGGATTAGTAGTCATCACCGGTTGCGCTCACCCCGGCATTACTAATATTTTAGAACAAGTACATCGTATGAATAATGCGCCATTGCTCATGGCTTTAGGCGGGTTTCATCTGGGCAGTAAAAGCGAAGCCGAGATCGACGCAATTGTGAATGATTTTCGACGCTTAGAGGTTAAGCAGGCAGGCCCATGTCATTGTACTGGTGATCTGGCGATAGCCAAATTTGCAGCGGAATATGGAGAGGATTTTCTTTCCATAGGAGTTGGAAGTGTGATCAGACTGGAGACCGTTACTTCGAAATGAGCACTCGCAGAGGAAACACGAACTTATTAAGGAGATTTCGCTTACATCTCAGATTCAATTGTGAAGGAATAGTGAATGATATCTTTGAGTGATATAAAAGTTGGAAAACACGCTGTCGTTAGCCAGTTGTGTGGTGGTAAGGAATTCACCAACCGTGTCGCAGCGTTGGGGTTTACCATCGGCACCGAGATAACTGTGATTCAAAATTATGGGAGCGGACCGGTTATCGTTGCAGTACGCAATTCAAGGGTGGCCTTGGGCCGCGGTGAGGCGACAAAAGTTTTGGTGATGATGGAGAATGGTGAGTAAGCAGAACAAACAAATGATCACCATCGCCTTGGCAGGACAACCGAATGTGGGTAAATCCACTGTGTTCAATATGCTCACGGGTTTAAACCAACACGTGGGTAACTGGCCGGGTAAAACGGTTGAACAGAAGGTGGGTGAGTTCGTTCATGATGAGCGAACGATTCAGTTGGTGGACCTCCCAGGCACTTACAGCCTGACAGCTAACTCTGTCGAGGAGCGTATCGCCCGCGATTTTATCATCGGCGATCGACCGGATGTGGTGATCGTGATCACAAACGCGACTGCTCTGGAGTGTAATTTTTACCTCCTGGCAGAATTGCTCATGTTGCCGGTACCCCTGGTAGTAGGAATAAATATGATGGACGTGGCAGAACACAATGGAATCCACATCGAGACTCACGTGCTGGCTGCAGCCTTGGGCGTGCATGTGGAACCGTTAGTAGCCTCGAAAAATCGGGGGGTGCACGAATTGCTGGAAGCCGCGATCCATCTTGCAGAAAACCCAACCCTGTTCATGCCGACGCGACCGAAAATCAGCAGCGAACATCAGCAGGTTTTATTAGATGTCCAAGCATGCCTGATGAGGCAGGTACCGCCTCCATATCCAGAAGATTGGGTGGCCTTAAAACTTCTAGAAGGGGATGCTCAGATTACGGATTTAATCCAGCACTCCGCACCGGAAGCCTGGGACAAAATTCATGCCATTCTTCTCCAACACGAGGATGCTTATCTGGATATTGCCAGTAGTCGTTATGAATGGATCGGGCGGATGATACGGGCAGGCATTGTGCGACCCAAAGCGGGCGTGATTACAGTAACCGATCGGGTGGATAAAATTGCCACCCATCCATTCTGGGGTATATTATTACTGATCGGGATATTTGGCCTGGTTTTCTGGCTTACTTATAGCTTAGCCATGCCAATCGTAAATTGGCTTGGCCAGGGATTTATCGCACCGATATCGGAATGGTTGCGGGGCCTGTTGTCCAATTCTCCGGCCTGGTTTTCTGGCTTAATGATTGATGGAATCATTAATGGTGCGGGAACCGTGTTCACTTTCCTGCCCATCCTGGTGTTCTTTTTTGCTGGCCTGGGTTTTTTAGAAGATATCGGATATATGGCACGGTCGGCTTATGTGACTGATCGCTATATGCACTGGATGGGGTTGCATGGCAGATCCTTTTTGCCATTATTTTTAGGTTTTGGCTGCAATGTACCAGGGGTGATGGGATCACGGATCGTTGAAAATCGTCGTGCTCGTTTATTAACTATCATGTTGACACCCCTTGTGCCATGTTCTGGTCGCCTGGCCGTTCTCACCTTTCTGGCGCCAGCGCTATTCGGTAAAAACGCTGTATTCGTCATCGCGGGACTGGTGGCTTTCAACTTGATCGTTCTCATGATCACTGGAATAACCATCCACCGGGTGGTCTTTAAGGATGAGCATATTGCATTTATCATGGAAATGCCTTTGTATCACCTGCCCAATATCCGTACAATCAGTCTTTTCGTCTGGCATAATACTCTTGCCTTCATCAGGAAAGCGGGGTCAATTATTGTATTCGTCTCTGCGATTGTGTGGTTGCTTTCCTGGTTACCGAATGGGGAGATACAAAGCAGTCTGCTTGCCACAATCGGACGTAGTTTTGAGCCAATTGGTCGTTGGATGGGGCTAGGTGATTGGCGTTTAATGGTAGCCTTATTGACCAGTTTCATTGCTAAAGAAAATACGATTGCTACTCTGGGAGTTTTATTTGGATCCAATGGTACTGCCATGGGTCTGGCAGCTCAAGTTGCAACAGTTTTGACATTTCCAGCAGCATTAGCTTTTCTGGTTGTACAGATGACCTTTATCCCCTGTGTAGCGACAGTGGCAGTGATCAAACAAGAAACTGGAGCCTGGAAATACGCGTTTTATAACCTGGGAATGTTGTTGGTAATCTCTCTGATCTCAGGAATCATTGTTTATCAGATTGCACGCTTGTTGTAAATGATCATCCTTCTTGCTTGACTAAGGTTTTTATGAACATTCTTGATGATTTATTATCCAGCTTACATCATGAGGCACCCGTGCGTGAAATCCTGGTTGGGGCACATTGGATCGTGATATGCAGCCATCATTGTGGGATGGCTGCCACGCTTTTGGATCATCGTCCACACGGTCATGCAGCGGTGCGTGAGGTGGGGAATCTGCACACCAAAACTGCCCTGGAACTGGCAGAGTATGCCCGATCTGACAACTTGCTGGAGGCCAGTATCGGTGTGGCAGCAATCAATTCCCTGCTAGATGTGGACGAAAGCGGGGCCGTTGAAATAAATGCGGTGGATGTACTGGTCGAGCATGGTCGTGGCAAGAAAGTCGTGCTCGTCGGTCATTTCCCTTTTATCGCCAAGTTACGTCAGGCTGTTGGGCGTTTGTGGGTGATCGAGCAAGAGCCAATAGAGGACGAATATCCTGCCGAGGCTGCAACCGACTTGATCCCACAAGCCGATGTAGTCGCGATCACCAGTAGCACCTTGATCAACCACACTTTGGACGGATTATTGGCTTTATGCCAACCACAAGCCCTGGTGATGACGCTTGGTCCGAGTACGCCCCTTTCACCGGTATTGTTTACTCATGGGGTAAGCCTCCTCTCCGGTACTAAAGTGTTAGATGAAGCTGCCGTTCTTCGTACCGTTGGGCAGGGTGCTTCATTTCAGCAAGTGGAAGGGGTGCGGTTACTAACCTTTAGGAGAGAGGCATGGAATTTGTAATGAAACCTATTGGCGTTCTTCATTCGCCTTTTACGAACAAGAAATTAACCCCCATCCAACCCACACGTTCACAAGTCTGTGGATATGCGGAGGTATTCCACCCATTTGATGAGGGTCTTCAAGACCTGGAAGGATTTTCTCATATCATTTTGCTGTATTTTTTCCACCAGTCAGAAAATTACACCCTACGGGTCAAGCCATTCCTGGATGACAAGCTATGCGGCTTATTTGCCACGCGTTACCCTTGCCGGCCAAATCCAATTGGCTTGTCAATTGTTCAACTGGTAGCACGTCGTGAAAATATCCTTGATATCGAGGGGATAGATGTGTTGGACGGCACGCCTTTGCTGGACATCAAACCCTATGTACCCGATTTTGATGTGCGGAACGATGTCAAAACCGGTTGGTATACCGAGCGGAGCACAATAACGAATTGTCAAACTTTACCAAAATACTAATGGATGGCGCAATTCTGTCTGTGGTTGCATCCCTATGGCTGATTCTGGCATTAAAGGTGAATCCACGCATATTCTTGCATGATTATCCAGCCAAAATCCAGCAGAAAGTGCCCAAGAGGACCCGGGCTGAAAGGAACCTTTCCTATGTGTTTGGCGTCCCTTTTATGCTGTGGCTTATACTCGGACCATTCTTCTCTACGCTTTCACTTAAGGAACAGGGCGAGGCAGTATTTGGAGCATTATGGCTGAATGCTGCGGGGGTAGTGTGGGTTTTCAATATCGTGGATTGGCTGATATTGGATTGGTTTATGTTTTGTACGCTCACACCTCGCTTTGTCATCATCCCAGGCAGTGAGGGGATGGAAGAATATAAAGACTACGGGTTCCATTTTTGCGGTTTTTTACACGGAACTGTCTATTCTGTCATTGGGGGGCTGGTCATTGCCGTGATCATCTCTATACTATGAAAGGTATCGCTCATTTAACAATCATGAAACGACTCATCATCTGTTCTTTGTTTTTACCCTTTTTACTCTTGACTCTGACAGCAGCATCCTCACAGTCTCCCCCATCAGAGGTAGTCGTTCATGCTGTTTTGTTTTACTCGCCAACGTGTGGTCATTGCGAATATGTGATTACCGAAGCGCTACCACCCATGTTTGAAAAATATGGTGATCAATTATCCATGGTTGGGATAGATATCTCGCAATCTGGAGGTTATACCATATTCATGAACACTTTAAAGTATTTCAATATAGAGCAAGGTGGGGTTCCTTTCCTGGTTGTGGGTGATACCTACCTGGTTGGTTCAGTGGACATCCCCAATCAATTCCCGGGCTTAATCGATCATTACCTAGCACAAGGCGGGGTAGATTGGCCAGCGATCCCAGGCCTGGCTGAGGCAATAAATGCTCCAACACCCACTGAAGCCCCTAGCGCTACCCCGGTGGTAACCGTAATCTCCACGGCTTTACCCACCTCTATCACGCCCACATCGACTCCCGTATCTGGATTACTTTTGTCTGGCAGTCATACCCCATCCGTGGGAGCTACCTTTGCCAACGACCCATTGGGCAATTCATTAGCCGTCGTGGTTCTAGTAGCGATGATCCTCTCGGTCGGTGGGGCGATCCTGGTCTTCCAGCGTAATAATTGGGCAAAACTATCGCACTCCTGGGGATGGTTAATCCCCATCTTGTGTGTGATTGGACTGCTCGTAGCGGGATACCTGGCTTATGTAGAGACGAACCGGGTTGAAGCCATCTGTGGACCGGTAGGGGATTGTAATACGGTACAAGAGAGTGAATATGCCCGGTTGTTTGGAATATTACCCATTGGTATCTTGGGCATGGCGGGTTATGGCATGATCCTGCTGGCCTGGGTTATCGAGCAGTTTTCTAACAAGCGTAAAGCTGCTTATGCTTCCCTGGCTATTCTTGGAATGAGTGGTTTTGGTGTATTGTTCTCCATCTATCTCACCTTCCTTGAGCCGTTTGTAATTGGCGCAACCTGTGCCTGGTGCCTGACATCATCTATCATTATGACCGCATTGCTGTGGCTAAGCATCTTCCCCGGCAAGCGAGCATATATATCCTTATTTCTTGGAGAAAAACATGCTTTCAGAAAACGAAGTTCTCAGCGTACTTTCTAAAGTCAACGACCCCGAATTGCACCGCAGCCTGACCGACTTGAAAATGGTGCGTAATGTGACCCTCCACAATAATGCGGTTGAAGTGACCATTGCTCTGACCGTCCCTGATTGCCCATTCAAAGATCAGATCGAAGCTGATGTGTATGCTGCACTTCTCGATCTGCCAGAAGTGAAAGAAGTGGCAGTGAATATGACCACTATGACTGATCAGGAACGAAAAGCGGTGTTGGGCGAGCCCAAAGAAGGTAGTGCGGCCCAATATAACCGCATCCAAAGGGTGATTGCGGTCATGAGCGGCAAGGGTGGTGTGGGTAAATCCCTGGTCACCAGCATTCTGGCGGTGGCCCTAGCTCAATCTGGTTACCATGTGGGTTTACTGGACGCTGACATCACTGGACCAAGCATCCCCAAACTCTTTGGATTGCATGGTCCTTTGGAAGCCGGCCCACTCGGAGTGTTCCCATTATCCAGCGAAGCAGGAGTTAAAGTGATGTCCATCAACCTGCTCATGCTAGAAGAAGATAAACCCGTGGTATGGCGTGGACCGTTGATCGGCAAAGCAATCACTCAATTATGGGGCGATGTGATGTGGGGTAACCTGGATTATCTGCTGGTGGACCTGCCACCTGGAACCTCAGATGCTTCGCTAACGACTTTGCAATCCATACCAGTTAGCGGGATCATCATGGTCACCACACCACAAAGCCTGGCATCACTGATCGTACGCAAGGCGGTGCACATGGCACAGCTGGTTGGCACACCCATTATTGGTGTGGTAGAAAATATGGCTTATTTCAAGTGTCCCGACACTGGCAAACAGCATCAAATTTTTGGTCCCAGCCATGCCAATGAAGTTGTAAGAGCCGCTGTCGCTCCGCTGCTGGCACAACTCCCGATCAATCCATTGGTTACCAGCCTGTGTGACGCGGGTAAAGTGGAAGCTATTACTTTGCCCGAAATCACAGATTTGTTAAATGCCTTCCTCAAAGCCGTTCCGTTGCCGGAGGCAGTAAAAAAATCATCCATATGACTATTTTGAACGGATAACATCAGAGCATAATAAGAAACCAGATCGATGAATATATTTCTTATCGTAGAACATAGCACCTGACTTGCTCACTTTTGCCATTTTTCGCTTTTTCTAAGGGTAAAAATTGAATTTTCAGGACACTAACGGTTTTATGGTAAATATCTTTTGGCAGATGTAGAGGTCCCTGAGACTACTTTGAATAATGTTAGATAAGTTGTCTTTGGGACACTAAAATGAGCAAGTCAGGTAGCAATGTACTTAACATCAAAGGATGTTAAACGTCGAAAAGTGTAGCCGACAGGAGTCAGCATGGTTGATATTGATAAATTGGATACATTTTTACAAGCGGCTGAGACGTTGAATTTTTCTGAAGCTGCCAAGCGCCTCCACCTCAGTCAACCAACCGTGAGTCACCATATCAAGATACTAGAGGAAGGTATGGGGGTGGTATTGTTCACCCGAACCAACAGCGGGCTGCAGTTGACCGAAGAAGGTCGCTTGCTCTTACCCTGGGCACGCCGTCTGCTGCATGATACCAAAAACATGCAGGAAATGATGGAATCCATCAAAAGCGATGTGGTTGGAGAGCTTAGAATTTCTTGCAGCACCACCGCCGGCAAATACGTTTTACCCCAGCTAGCCGCTCGTTTCTCTCGCCTTCATCCAGGGGTCAAGGTTCGCATCCTGGCATGTACAGCCGAGGAAGTCACAATCAAACTTTTAGATAGAGATGTACACATCGGCGTATTGAGCCATGAAATTTTAACTCCCGGCTTAGAATCACAGGAATTCTTCCTCGATACGATCACGTTAATCGTTCCTCCTGACCACCGCTGGGCATACCACAAGGTGGTCGAACCCGGGGAACTACTTGAGGAAGCGCTCATTATTCGCGAAGAAACCTCTGGCACGCGCCAGGTTGTATTATCGGAGTTATCCAAGTTCGACGTCAGCCTGGATGACCTGAATATTTTCATGGAGCTGGGCAATGCAGAGGCAATTGTACGAACGGTTGCAGCGGGTTATGGGATTGCTTTTGTATCTACCCTGGCGACTTCCTGCCCACTTGAGCGAGGTTCTGTGGTACAGCTTAATGTACGGGGGTTAACTCTTAACCGCAAGATTTATATGGTCCGCAATGCGAATAGTCCACCACACCGTCCGCGTGATGCATTCTGGGGTTTCATTCATGCCCCTGAAAACAAGGATCTTATCAGCTTACCCGAACTAGAATTATGAAAATGTACTTCCCCCACCTGAATTTTAGATGGGGGAAGTGATTAATACCGCATGATATACGCTTAGAATACGTATGTCTGGCTGGCTCCTTCGACATCCATCAAGAACGGTGGGGCTTTTTTAATTTTTATCCGTGGGTCACGCAGATCTTCAGGCTTGATATCCTTGTTCTCCAATGCGAGTTCACATAGCACAATCTCGCCACCTAGCTCGAGAATATCATTGAAGAGCTTAACCGGATTGGGCAATCCTTTAGGGGTTCCAAGTTTCTCCATCTCACCCTTAACCATCCACCTGGCTCCTGCTGGGCAAATGAAGATATGCACTTCATAGTCCAGGGATAGACCCGAGCTTGAAAAAATCAATGTTGGCATGATATTTGCTGGGGTGTCGCCATTGCAGACGACGACCATCTTTTCAGTCATTTTATTTCTCCTTATGGATTAGTTTAGTTTAACCAGCCAGGAAAAATTTCTGGCAATGATTACCTTGATTGTCTTCTCAATCTGCGCTGCTTGTGGCTGTTTCCTGCTCGGCTACAGGCCGCAACGCATCGATGTAAAGTGCGACGATCCGGTAGATCGCATGAGCAAATTTCGTAAACGGCAACAATAATAGCAGGGTGATCGATACCGCCACGTGGAAGATGAACATCCAATAGCCCCATAATGGCGCCCCTGGCAGGTAGAGAGCGATTTCTACAATGAAACCAGTCACGCCACTCACCATGAGCAGCACCAGGAAGATCCAGTCCGAGGGGCGTGAGTAGCTGTGAGCCTTATCCACCCAAAATAGGCGTTTAATCACCAGCACCGAGACCCCATACAGGAACAATAACCCGGAAAGGGTGCCGATCAGGCGGGTGGGATACCACAGGGGTACAAAGGTTCCAGTGGCTTTGATCCCCACGATATCGAGCATGAAATCCAATGCGGTGGCAATTAAAAGTCCCAGGAAGCCCCACATCGTCGCCGCATGCACGAACCATTTGCTAATGAACCAGGCTATACGATTTTCCGGCGCTTCACATTCTTGGCGATAGCGTTGTTGTGCTAACGCCTTTACCACCACGGCGTCCCACAACGCTTGAATCCAGTTCATTTGTGAACCGCTAAAGAAATTTCGATAGGACAAATGGGCACTACGGGCGATCCTGTTGATCATATTGAAAACAGTTATCAGGCTGATCAAACCGATCACGATCATCGCCACCAGGCCCACGTTATGGATCAGCTCATAGGGAATAAAACCGAAAAGTTTTAACGAGCTGGTGGCCATGGTATGTCGTTCGCCATACATGAACAACCCAAAGAAGAGCACCATTAATGTAGCGAGGATGCTGCCTAAAAGTGGTTTCTTACAGAAGAGATAGCTTATTTTAAATGGCGCGTAATGAGTGATTGCATAACAGCGGGCAGCAGCCATAAAGTTGGCTGGTTCTGCCTGTTGTGGGCAGGTCTCGGAACACTCACCGCAGTTATAACATAACCATAATTCTTTGCTGCCGAGCAATTCATCACGCATCCCAAGTTGGGCTAAACGGATGGTATTTCGTGGGAAATACTCGCCATCGCCTGACAGGGGACAGATCGCCGTGCAGTTTCCGCAATTGATGCATTTTTCCAAGCCAACGGCACCATATTCCTTGAATTCAAGTAATAAGGTAGAGTCTACTCGTTGAATCGTACCCATTATTGCTCCTTCACCCGCTGGTATAGCGGGTAATCGCCGCACATTCCCATTTCGACGACGATGCCATATTTCTTAAGGGCCGATACGAACCATAAAACCTCATGCGTGGGCTTATCGATTGCTGCGGCAATCTGTGGCACCGTCTTGGGTTCTTCGCGTATCAACTGGCAAATTGCATTCTGCATTTGCCGCTGCTCTTTAAACAGTGCTTGCGTTTGCTCGAATGATTTTTGATGCGCTTCACGTAATTGTTTCAACAATTCAGCCCTTGATGGTGTTTTGGTGATTTGGTCACTCATTTCTCAATCTCCAATAATTCAGGCAAATCCATCCCGATGGCTTCGACCATCGCCTCGTACTGGCCTAAGGTCCAGGATTGTATGTCGATGGCATGGTAAGGACAGGCGCCTACGCACGCCCCACAACCGGTGCAGTTCGCTGGAGTAACGACCGCTTTTTTCACTTCATTACCATTCTCATTGATGGTCTGTAGGGTAATTGCACCCTCTTCTGGGCAAATTTCCACGCAGGCACCCGTACCATTGCATTTTGTTGCTTCGACCCGCGCCACGAAAGGTGGCAATTCCACCTTGCCCATTCCTAACAGGGAGGCTACCTTTGCGGCGGCAGCTGAAGCTGCCGCCAGGCTCTCCTGTATATTCATCGGACCCTGTGCCGTGCCCGCCAGCACGATGCCGCGCGTCGCCATTTCGACTGGCCGTAATTTGGGATGCACTTCTAATAAGAATCGGTCATTGCCCCGTGATATCTTCAACAGATTCACCAGATCATCGATCTGGCGGGGCATCATTCCCACAGCCAGCACCACCAGGTCGACGGGTATTTCGAGCTCTTTACCATATGTCAGGTAATCCTTCACCTGCACCAGTACCGGGTGGGTGTCTCCTGGCGAAGCCACTAGGACCACCGGGCGTTCATCGCCATGATAACGGAAGAATCGCACCATCGCATTCTGTGCATGGCGGTAAATATCTTCGTGCCCTCGGCCATAGGTGCGGATGTCTTGATAAAGTTCGTAGATATTTACCTTCGGATAGCGCTTATGCAGTTCCACTGCGGTGTGCAGCGAGGCCGTGCAGCATACCCGTGAGCAATAATTGTTCACCTGGCCGTCTGCATGAGGTGGATCGATCCCTTCCAGTTCGCGGCTTCCCACGCAGTGGATGAGGGCGATATCTCTCACCGGTTGGCCTTTCCAGGTAAAAGCCTGGCCATTCTCTTGCATGGCTAAATAACGGATCAATTGGGGTAAGGTGATCACTTGGGGGATTTCCCCATACCCATACTCTCCCTGGTTTGGTTCGTATGGATCGAAACCGGTCGCCATTACGATGGCACCGACGGTTAAGTGATGGGTTTGTAGTTCATCTTTCAGAATGATGGATTTCCCATTTGATTGGATCGGCTTACCATCATAATGTTCCCAGTCCACAGCAGGAGCGGAAGGATAACAACCCGCGTAGGGGCGATAGATCACCTTATGCTTGGTTAAGCCGTAATTGAAATCATCGGGAACCTCTTGCGGGCAGGCTTCCATCAACTCTTCTGCCATTTCATCGCTCACCCCACGTCCATGCTCACGGATTTGTACGTTGAAGTTGCCCACATAACCGGAGACCATCGTCACTTCAGCTTGGGTAAGGATCGTGATTTTGGGGTGGTTGACAACCTGTCCGATCAAGTCGTTGAGCAATTGGCGTGGATTTTCATCCGTGGGGAAGACACATTCCAGTTGGGCCATCCGCCCACCCAGGAATGGTGATTTCTCCACCAATAAGACATTGATTCCCTGTCTGGCGACATCCAACGCAGCACGTAAACCAGCTACACCTGCGCCAATAACCAAAGCCTGCTTCTCTGCACTAAGGCGAATTGGATCAAGAGGTGTGAGTAAACGTGCTTTGGCAATCCCAGCTGCCATCAAGTGGATAGCCTTCTCGGTGGCACCTTCGGGATCATCCTCATGGACCCAGCTATCCTGCTCGCGAATACCAACGTGATGGTACAGGAATGGATTCAATCCAGCTCGCATCACCGCATTACGGAAAGTTTGCTCATGTAGAGAGGGAGCACAAGCGCCAACCACAACACGATTGACACCCAATTCCTTGATATCATGCTCAATAATCGCCTGACCGGCATTAGAACAGAAGGAGGGATCGGTACGTGAAACAACCACATCCGATAGTTTACCGAGCATTTTAGCCACTCGCTCACACTGCACCACGTGGCTGATATTTCCACCACAGTGACAAGTATATACGCCAACACGTACTTTTTCAGTATTTACGGCCTTGTTTTCACTTTCATTATTCTCAGGCATAGACAAGCTCTTTCTGATGTTCGCGTATGTAAGCCGAGGCAGATGCTGCTGCTGCACTGGCCGTAATGATGCTATCCACAATATCCATCGGGCCCATGGCTGTGCCCGTCACAAATATCCCTGGCCGTTCTGTGGCACAAGGAACCGTATCCGGAGATGGCACGGCAGTAAATTCATCGCTTCCCAGGGGCAGGCGAAACGCTCGATTTGACCCTGGAGCAGGTAACATTCCCAACGCTAGTACCACCAGATCATGCGTGCGCTCGACCGTGCGACCTTCTTCTGTGAGTTCCACTTTAACAATCGGGTTCTGCTCTTCATCTTCACGGATCGACGCCACCTTGCCTCGAATAAATTCCACTCCCATCGCCTTGGCATTCTGATAGAACTGCTCGTAACCTTTACCAAAAGTGCGAATATCCATGTAATAGATCGTGATATCTGCCAGTGGCAGGGCTCCTGAGATCAGCATGGCTTGCTTGATGGCGTACATACAGCACACCCGCGAACAATACTCAATGCCCAAAGACAAATCGCGTGAACCGGCGCATTGCACATAAGCGATGGAGGTTGGTTCTTTGCCATCCCCGGGTCTCAGCACCCGCCCATAGGGTCCGGTGGGGGCTAAGAAGCGTTCCATCATCAACGGGTCGATCACGTTATGTAACTTACCGTTACCATATTCTTGCTTTTCGACTAAAGATGTTAGTTCAAATCCAGTCGCCTGGATGATGGATACAGCTTCGAGTTCAAATTGCTCCGCTTTTTGATTGAAATCCACCGCCTCCACCGGGCAGATTTTTTCACACTTTCCGCACAGGATGCAGTGGTCAATATCCAAAACAGCCAGCTGTGGAACAGCAGTGGAGAAAGGTACCCGGATGGCACGATAAGCTCCCAAACCCCGATCGAATGGGCTGGGCACCGTGATGGGGCACTCGTATTCGCAGCTTCGACAACCGGTACACTTGCTCGCATCAACGTAGCGTGGTTTTTGCACTAGAGCAGCCCGGTAGCCTTTGCCAGATTGTTCAATCGATTGCACTTCACAATAGGTGAGTAGGTTTATGTTGGGATGATGTGCGACTGCGGACATCTTCGGGGTGGTGATGCAGGAGCAACAGTCCAGGGTCGGGAAGACTTTGCTGAGAGTGATCATCTTTCCACCGATGCTGGGTTCGCGTTCGACCAGCGCCACTTGAAAGCCCTGATCAGCAATATCCAACGCGGCTTGCATCCCGGCAATTCCACCACCAACCACCAATGCATCTACTTGTAAATTTTCCAAAGATATGCTCCTTTTTACCTATACTGTCACCGAGGATGTGATTTCATCTCTGACCAGACCGATACCTTTTAATAAGTCGGTCATCTGGTTTACTTCCTTTAGAAAAGGTTTGACACATACGGTGCAGATGGCTGCTAAACGTAAGCGGCGAATATCAATACCACGCGTTTTCATCAGTTCATAGGTGCGATTGATGAGTGCAGCTGTCCCCTCAGCTTCGACTTTATAGGGGCTGTCAGTACCGCTGTACATAACGATAATCCCGTCAATACCGCGTTCAAAAGAATGCAGGAAAAACTCTGGCGGAAACATCACCGGAGACATGACTGGCAGGATGTAAGTGTTGGTTGGATACTCCAGGTGCGCCTGTCCAGTCGAATCAGCCCCAGCGTATCCACCTGACAGGGTGGCCAGGATCAGTATCTTGGGTTGTTTTTCTTTCTCATTCTGCGCCATTTTTTTGTATCCTGTATGACCGATGTATACTGTCAGCAATCATTAGATGACGCCATTTCTACTCAACTTATTTCTTTCGTAGAATAAAAAGACGCTCATATCCTTCACCAGGGAGTGCACCCAGGAATTCATGCCCGACTTTCTCACACCAACGGGGCATATCGCTCTTGGTGTTAGCATCCCCTGACCAGATCTCAAGCACTTCGCCGACCTTTACCGCGCCAATGCTCTTCTTAGCCTCCAGAAGCGGTCCGGGGCACGACATAGCACGTGCGTCGACAATTTTCGCTGCCTGAATGGTGTTTATATCTATTGTGTTCATCATAAATCTCCTTATTGGTTAATAATTTTTATGAGCCGATTTTTTGATGCCTATCTGGTGCTTGAAGCAGTGCTGGACATTTTTTTAAAAATTCATGATCGGCAATGTGGTAGTAAATAACCTGCCCCTCACGACGAGCAACAACAACACCGAATTTTTTCAACAAGCTGAGGTGCTGTGAGACATTTTGTAAGGTACTACCAACACGCACAGCAATCTCATTTACCGATAGTTCTTCCTTTGAAATCTGCCAGAGGATAAGCAACCGGCGAGTGCTCCCCATGAGCCTGCAAAGGGCAGCTTGTTTTTCAGCCAACTCAGATAGTGTCATATCCATCTGCATTTATCCAAAATAACTATAAAGGATTACATTATCTACTTAATTAAGTATAAGCTTTAATATAACTGGGTTCCGCCAAGAATTAAAGTGAAGATTGTCACAATTACTCTTCATTTTTTGAATGGTTGGCTATAAATAAACTCTATAACCAGCTATAGCGTTAGCTGGAACAGCAAGAATCACCGATTTTGATATGTTTAATCCCCAATAAAAACCAAATATCACTTATAATTTTAGTTGAGTCGAAGATAAACCGGAGCAATTCAAATGAGTTATCCAACCTGGTTAAATGACATCCTACCTTGCCCAGAAACCGGTGATCGCCTCCAATACAATGGAAATAACCAATCACCATCACCACCACCCGCCAGCACCAATGCTGGTCACCGTCTACGCCAATTACAGATTGAGCGCGGTCTTTCCATCCGTACACTTGCAAAACAGAGCGGATTGAATGTCAATACCCTCAGCATGGACGAGAATAATAAGACTTCGCCAAGTGTGAGTGCCCTGCAACAGGTCGCTACTGCGCTCAAAAAACCAATCACAACTTTCTTCGGGACAGAAACATTACAACGAAGAATTGTCTCCAAAAAGCAGATAATCATCAGGCAGTCCCTTTCAGCCACGGTACTCTTGCAGATTTGGGAAGCGGGTTTTCCCTGCTCGGTCTGGAACCATTCATCGTGAACCTTGATCTTGAGACAGATAGCGGAGATACACCCATCGCGCACACCGGCATTGAATTTGTCTATTGCCTCGATGGTGGCATCAGCTATGAAATTGAGGCAGAAACTATTAATTTAGAATCTGGTGATCGCCTGCTGTTCGAGGCATATTTATCCCATCGTTGGTGGAATGGGGGAAAAACGCCTTGGCGATCTCTGCTGAACCTTTGCCCGTCGGATGAGCGAGATCGCCCTAACGAAAGGCATTTCATGATGGGAGCATGAGAGCGTAGATACCATGTCGAGAAAACATAAACCATTGAAAACCAAGGCCGCAGGCAATAAGAAGAAACAGCGTAAGGCTCGCAAGCAAAACCAGCTGTGGATATGGGTTGGGTTAGCATTTGCAGCGATTGTTATTCTTGCAGCTGTGATTCTATTGGTGCCAAAAACTAGCGGGGCTACTCATATTTCAGCAGCTCAAGCGTACCAGGAATACCAACAAGGTGCCTTCTTCCTGGATGTACGTTCTCAAGAAGAATGGGATCAGGCCCATATTGCCAACAGTACACTCATCCCATTGGATGAATTGCAAAATCGTTTAAGTGAAATACCCAAAGACCGCGATATTGTGGTAGTCTGTCTTACCGGACACAGGAGCGAGGAGGGTATGACCATTTTACGCAACGCTGGTTTTTCTCATGCATCCTGCATGGACGGTGGGCTGAGTGCCTGGAAAGCAGCAGGATATCCATTGGAAGGAAGGAACCCATAGAAAATAAGAGCTGATGCTGATTAAAGATTGACATTGATGATTAATTTCACCTTCGAATGATTCCTAAGACGAAGGGATAGGAGGTAACCGTTTTACGAGTATGGACCCATCAAATACAGCCTTGTTCGTCATTGATGTTCAACAAGGCCTCTTCAAGAAATCAACACCCATTTATAAGGCTGGTGACCTGCTAAAGAATATCAACACAATCATTGAGCATGCTCATCGAAATGGTGTGCCGGTATTTTACATTCAGCATTCAGACATGAAAACCTTACGGAAGGGCTCACAGGACTGGCAATTACATCCTGAGCTTAATCCCTTAAAGACAGATTACCGTATTCACAAGCAGCACGACAATGCCTTTGAGGAAACCAAACTGGGCGATATATTACAATCGAAAAATATCACCAACCTGGTAATAACTGGCCTTGTGACACTCCCCACGCACTGAAGTGCGGGGGCTTCTTGGGATACGCATGAGATTGAAACCTCTACGTTAACTCCCAGCGGCCATGTCCTGGCCGAGTTACGGATGTTCCTCTCTTTGTACTTTAA
>JBAQFX010000011.1:0-6620 GCA_049287485.1 Anaerolineales bacterium | reverse complement strand
AGCAGCTCCTGAAATAATGCCTTTTATGCGCGGGGTTAATCGATCCACAATCTGGCTGACCTTTTCGGTGCTGTTATCTAGCCAATGACTGAGAAATAGTTCACTCATAACCGATTCCTGTTGTTCACTCTCTTGAAATGCAGAATTGCATCCTTATCTCAAGAGAGAGGACAACCTGCCAGGGGGGTGGCAGGTGAGCTACCCCCCTGGCTATCTAGGGAACTGGGATGAAGTGGATGCCATCGACCGTGATCGTCTCCATTACAGCTGGCTCCTGACCTACCGGGAAGCCTGCATGGTGAGATGATCTTCGATGTGAATGGCTGGATTGATCCACAGCATCTGTCCCCTCTTGCGCCTGGCTTCCCTTGGTGATCTGACGGGCTCGCGTGATTGTAGCGACCATTGTTGTAATCGCTGCAGTGCTCACGATTATTCCGGCTAGAATGATCATACCGATGACGAGAGGCCAGGCAATGGAAAAGAAATGTGTAGGCATTGGAGATCTCCTTTCGAGTGCCTACAGTGGGCACTCGGATGGGATCTTGGAAGACCCCATCCAGTGCATCGATGAAGTGCTGCTGACGTGCAATTGGACCGAAGTCCACGTGTAAAAGCCCTGCGATACAGCGCAGGTGGTCACTCAACCCGTGGATTGAGTAACACATCACAAGGGTGAAGCTTTGAGAACAATAACTATCGATAGAAAATCCCTTAATCATGTGGCTTCATCCCTGGCATGTCAATTTGATAATTCTCAGAAAATCGTCGAGTACGAAGTCGTTGAATGACTTCGCCAGCTTCCAACCCTATGTTGTACAAAGGCTTCGGATTTCTCAAAAAACGGTTCAGCAACAATCCAGCATAGCCCAAAGGATAGAGTACAAAGACGAATAGCATACCGATCGTGGCGATGTTGCCACGGGTGTTTGAGAGCACAACCTGGGCATCCGCACGGTTACCAACCACAGCTGCCCAATCTGCAGGGCTGATCTGGTTCAATACAACCAGTCCAAAGCGCAATATCAGGACCATGCCGCTATAGATCAGGATGCCGGTTTTCGCCCACCAAAGCTGGTTAAACCGCTCTTCTGAGACGGCCAGGATCCCCAATAATCCAGCCCACCATAAACAGGCACCGATCAGAGGTACTGGAAATTGTGAAAATAGCGAGACTATGACCCAAACTAGCATTGTTGCCAGGGTAAAGTACTGGGCATTGGGTGTGCTGGTTTGTACCCCACCACGTCCATGCCGCCTGGGGCGTTCACTGGCACGCTTCTGCACAATCGGATCTATTCCAAACAGGATCACCGCGCCAGCCAGGATGGCAATGATTTCTGCCAGGTGACCGATAGACCAATAAACCATGGAAAGTACCCCGTTAATCCACCAAATCGGTAGCGCCAGGAAGGTCTGTGCGATGCTCATGGTGCCTCGATCAGTGTTACCCGTAACATATCGACAGGAAACTCATTCAATGGAAGGGTAAAAGACCTGGGGGCTGAAACCAGCGTCCCGGTTGTGTATCCGTTAACCTGCATCTGATATGTACCAGGGTCTGCAAAGGGGATATTGGGAATAAGCTGCGTCCAATATACGATATTACCGCCTATCAAGCTACCGGGCCCCTGGAAGGTGAATTCCCAATCTGGGTGCTTCAGCTCAGCACCCGGATATGCTTGAGCCAGGTCGGTCAGGATCCAATGGCGCGACTCATCTGAAAGGTTGAGGCTCAGCGAAGCATAGTTCAGGTAATCCGGAAAGACCTGGACATGCTGGATGCATTCAGTTTCCTCATAGGCATCCCAATTTGAGTTGTTCTCCATGGTATAGCCCCAGCTTATCTCGCCGCCATCAGAATCAATCACCTTGTCATAATCGTTTCCAGGACCGGGGCATCCACTACCCTCCCCATCCGATGTATATTCGCAGATATTAAAGGTCCTGGCTTCGTACCAGGTAAAGATGACCGGCGGGATCGACACCTTTAGCTCAACATCCGCACCACGCCTTTCTGGATCTTGCCCGACGACCACCGGCTTGGGTGGGGCGACTTTCTCACCAGAGGCATAGACATTCTCAAAGCCGATCGAGGGATCAGGGCACTCTACATTTGGAGGCAGTGTTGGCGTGCCACCCGGCGTTGGGGTAAGATCAAACCCGGGAGGGCACCCGCCCGGGATGTCATCGCAACTTACACCGTTCAAATAAAGCCATAGGCCGGTAACCAAAAATCCGGCATCAAACGACATACGCACGATCTCGATCAGGAAACTGGGCGAGACGACCGACCAGATATTCTCGCGACCATCGATCACCGCTTGGAAGAAATCCGCTGGATCGACATAACCCAGAGCCTGCAAATCCTCAACATCGATGTAATTGGCTGCCAGCGCTGAAAGGACCTGAGCACCGGAGATAAGCATTTCGGGCGTATTGGCGGCGAATCCGGAATCTTCCGGATGCAAAAAAGTCATGAGCATTGTCGCAGGAGAAGGCAGCACTACCACATTGCCACTGGGAGTAACATAGCGGCTGTATTTGGCATCCCCAAGTGGAACCTGGATGCCTCCAGGAAGCTCGATCATCATCCAGTCTGCCGGCTCGTATGCTTCCCCCAGGTATGTCAGGTTAGCCCAATTGATCGAGCCATCCGGGTTGATGAACTCGCCCCAGGCATCTTCACCATCATCGGCTAATGCTTTCAAAACCGGGTTGAGCAGGATAACGAAAATGACAGTAATCGTGATAAGAACAAGAACAATACGAGTGGTGGATTTCATTGTTTCCCTCCAATATATTTAGCAAGCTCATCTGCGAGTAAAAATCGTTCGAATTTCCAACCGCTTTCCTCTTTTACTACCAAAACGTATGCTGGAAAGGATGCCTGGCCATCTCCCTGAGGCCAGGGAGCAGACAGGCTTACGCCGACTTGCCAGATTTGCATGGGTGCGTTTTCGCGAGTAGCATCTATCTCGTCTGCAAGCAGGACTGTTTCGCCTGCTTTAGCTGTGATAACGGATTGGGATGCCTCAAAATCAGGCTGCAAGAATGACGCTACCGTGTTTTGATAGAAACCGCAGATCGGCTCAGTGCTCAGCGCGCATAATCGGGCTGCCCACTTATCCAGGCTTTCGTGGTAGTCCACGCTATAAAAAGCCTCCACACCAGCTACCGCCGCGCCTCGTACGCTATCGAACCCAATCGCTCGAGCCAGCGATCCATTGGAATATTTGAGAATTACCAGGATTGCCTCAGTGATCAGCAAGATGGCCAGCACGATAATCATTATTCTGCGCTTTGAAAAATAAATTTCCATTTCAATCACCTCACCCGGAAAACAGAAAAGCCCGGGAAAATCCACACGATGAGAGTTGAGCCTGGTTGAGGCTCTCTGTCTGAATGACAGGCCGGTGCTCTCGTGGGATCTTCCAGGGCCAGTAGAAGCTTGGGATCCTGGTTCTAACGTGCAAAAACCGGTGAGTCTTTTTAGTTACACTAGCGCTTTCACAAATAATCCTGTACGAATACTTAAGCTGGTTTAGTGCTCAATAGCCAATGTAACGATGATTTGATTATACAGAGAAGTAAATGAAACAAAAGGGCAACAAGTCCCGTATTGAGATGGTCATACGTCCCGCCTTACGTAAGTCATTTGTCCCTGATCGAATTGTTCTCAAGCGTGCAAGGCTGAATGATTGACTAACATACCAAATATCCCCAAACAAAGCACATAAAACATCCTTCTTCTCGTATATATATTTATTATTCTCCACATTTAAGCACAATTGACATGGACAAATCTCAAAAGCTCATTTCTAGAACAATGTGATTTACTGCCACCTTTAATTATTTTAGATGACATCATGTTCACTATTGAAACCTATTGTTTATACCAGCGATTCTCTGGAATATTTGAGAATATTCAATGTTACTGCTATTATCAACAGGATGGCGAACATGTGATCAATATTCTGCGTCGTGAAAAATTAATATTCATCTTTATCTCCTAATTGGGCAAATAAAAAAGCCTGAAAAATCCACTATATGAGTGTTGAGCTTGATGGAGGCTTGCTGTCTGTGTAATAGAATGGTGCTCTCGTGGGATCTTCCAGGGCCAGTAAAAGCTTGGAGCCTGGTACTAATGGGCAAAGACCGCTGAGTCAATATGATTTCACCTGTGTGCAAATACTAGCGTAACGATATTATGATTTTACAGGGGATGGTCAATAGGGATAAGAAACCTATGACCTGTAAGCACATAGATGCATGTTTCATTTTACATAAGGTCTGTGCATGAAAAAATATGGATTATGCATGGTCAGTTGGCAACAGACCATAGGTGAAAATGATTACATCCCGAATAGATACTCGTTAAGGGAAAATAGTTAAATTAAAATTCAATAACCTTCTTAATTATTACGGTTCCTGTAAACTACCGAAGACTACGGAGTCGCCTAAAACGAGGTAAAGCAATTCTTTGGTACTGTAACTAAACTGGGCATATATTTTATTCCTCAACATTGCCCCGAACGAATTTTGGGCGTCGACCCAGGATTGAACCGTAACCAGATCATGATCCCGGCCGAACTGAGACTCACTCACCGTGGCGAACTTAGCTGTGGATGGAGCTTTAAGCACCTGTTCCACATAGAAATCTGCCCTATCCAGGAAATCAAATTTTTCAGTATAGTCAAGGGTATAGTCGGTGATCCGATTGATAATTCCCCCTGCGTCTCGATCATAAAGTACTATATCCCCGTTGCTAATTCCAAAAACCTCATTCCCCGTGAAGGACACTAAGAATACATCCGTGTAACCTAAATCCGCCAGATATGATTTCAATGGATCGGCTTCCATGAAAAATTCAATACTACTTACTCTCTCGAAACCAACGCTCTTAATAATTTCAAACGCTAATTCTGCCTCCTGCTGACTCATACCCGTTCCTTCCATAATTGCCTTTAAACTACTTTCTATAACGGGAGTGGTCGTAGGTGTGGGACTATTTGTTGGCAGTGGTGTTTCAGTTGGTCTTAATGTTTTTGTTGGTCGCGGCGTCTCAGTTGGTTCAGCTGTTCTTGTAGGTCTAGACGTTTTTGTGGGCCTAGGTGTTTTTGTAACTGTAGCAGTATATAATGCTTCTAATGTCTTGTTTTGTGCCACTTTTGTTGCATTAGCTTTTCCTTGCGGCGTTGCGCTATAAATCAACCCGGAAATGCAGCATAGTGATGTGAGTGCCAATACGCCACCAATGACATACAGAAATACTCTTCTTTTTTTGGTTTTTTTTGATTTTGGTTCAGCAGGTATAGAAGCTTTGGGCATCGGAGCTATTGGAGTGGTTTCACTGGGTTTTTGAGTAACAAAATTATTTTTATAAGTTTCAACTGGAGTAATTTCATTCAGTTTAGAATCTACGGAAGTTGGTTCACTGTGTTTTGAAATAGTGGGTGTAATGATGTCTATCTGGGGAAAATTCTGTCCGCAATATTTACATACAACTTCCGAATCCTGATTAGGTCCAGCACAATACGGACATTCTTTCATCTTCTTGCCTCCTTAATAATTGCACAAAAAATATATAGGGATGTACTATTATTATGGCATATTTTTACTAACTGTGTTTTTTTACCAACATGGAGTATTTTTTACAAATACTTGCATGTCACGTAGGCGTTTTTAACTGACGTCCAGACAAAAGTCCACATTATTGCAAATAGACTAGGGTAATGAACACAGAAAGTCAACTTTTACCCTCTGTCCGACAGCCGGCGTGTATTCCCACTGCGGTTCGGTGAACGCCAGCCAGGAGACCTCCTTCACCTCGACGGCGTCTCATTGCTGGCTTGCAACCGGTTAGCCATGTACTCCCAGTAATTAATATCACTGAGTACAGCATTATCGCCATTAGGATCAGCGCCTACCATGCCTATCGGTTGGGAGCCTTTAACGATAACAAAGCCGGTAGTAGTTATAGCGATGACTACAATCAACACCAGTATCATCCTGAAAATAAAGCTCAAGGCAAAACCAACCGCTCGTAGAGGAAAAAGTATCAGTTTCATAAGAACACTCTTGTATCTGGTAATCTCAATTACTTTTGATTGTTTTATTTCCCATCGATCCATCGTATCCAGGTTATGTTGAGTTGCTTTGCCCGGTTAACTAATTTCTCGTCAGCTGTCCATAACTCCGCTCCCTGGCGTTCTGCCACCGCCAGGTAAAATCCGTCGTAGGCTTTCGACTGACCCAGCCGGCCAGCCCAGGCAAGCGCCGCCTGGCTGATGCCGACATCGGATGGAACGATTTCCACACCCAGGCGATACAGGTCTACTATTGCTGCTTGCCCCTCCTCTTCGGTGATCCAGCGATCGAAAATCCCTCGTCGGATTACCGACACAGTTTCTGCAAATAGTAGTTCTGGCGCGAAGATCTTGCTGCGAGATCGATGCCATGAGACCATGCGCTCCAGGACATCTGATTTGCTTTCGATTGGCAGGATCGCTTTGACAGCGATATTAGCGTCAATTACGATGTTTGGTGGCACTGTCGATGAGCTCATTATCCCGTTCGCCTCTCACCTGCTCGATGGTTGTTGCAAGATCAATCTCCAG
>JBAQFX010000010.1:0-9566 GCA_049287485.1 Anaerolineales bacterium | reverse complement strand
ATTTATCAAATTATTTGGTCTTCTGAAAGAAATTAATATTAATTAACAAATAAGCTTTAGTTGGGGTTTTTCGACTCAGTTCTGGTTAATGGCAGGTGAATGGTAAATTGGCTACCTTTACCGGGTTCACTTTCCAGGCTAATCCTACCACCGTGCGCTTCAACCAGATCGCGGGCAATGCTTAATCCCAAACCCATACCTTGCTTGATGCGCCGTCCTTGATTACCCCGGTAAAACGGCTCGAAAACCTTCTGCTGCTCCTCAGGAAGTAAACCTGTACCGCTGTCCTCAACTCTGATCCATATTTCTTCTTGTGTGACCCCCGCTCTTACCGAAACCAGCCCTCCCGAATGGGTATATTTGATTGCATTACCCACCAGGTTTTCTACGGCAGATGCCAGGCGGACAGGATCAGCTTGAATTTCAGGAAGAGCATCCGGAATATCAACCTGCCACACCAGGTGTTTTTCATGGGCAGCTTCCTGCCAGGGGCGGATTACCTTAGGTAACCAGTCACTGACGGATAATGTTTGATAATCCAGTTCAAGTGTACCCAGCACCTGATCATGCAAGTGGGCCAGGTCTTCCAGTAAATGCTGCAATCGAGCAGCCTCATCATCCATACCCGTCGTCAGATCTGCCAATAGCCTCGGGTCACGACCCGCCCCTCCAGCCAGTGCTTGAATGGCAGAGCGTAATGCTCCCAGTGGTCTTCCCAGCTCATGCACAAGGTTTGCCAATAGTTGTTTACGAGCTTTTTCCAGGATGCTTAAGCGATCATTCAATATATTAAACGAACGCGCTAATAGTTGGATTTCCTCAGGTCCACTTTCCTCAACCTTCGCTTGCCGATTGCCATGTGCTAAATCAATGATCGCATTCGTCACCTGACGGATTGGTTTACTCAGGTTTAATGCCAGACTCCACCCCAGGATGACCCCTACCAGGAGTCCTCCAGCCAGGATGCCAATGATCACATAGCGTGAGCGGGTAAATTCAGTATAAAGCGTGCTATATATGTAAGACATACGCAGTATACCAATTAACTGCTGGTTTTGGCTTTGTACAGGAACAAATACATCAATAACCTCTGCAGAAGAGGAGATATTGTAATAAGTGTAACTTGCCACCTGCCCGGCTCGCGCCTGCGCTACTCCAGCAAAATCGTATGTAATGCCAATCAAAGCTGATTCTGATGGATCCGATGAAGCGAGTAATTGCCCAGATGTACTCAGGAACTGCACTCTCGCACTTATGTCATGTCTTAAATGGGTTAAATAATACTCAGCATAAGCTGAGTTAACCCATAACTCCGATTCGTCACCTGCCACATTAGCCAGGAGAACTGCATTGGTCATCAATGCTCTTGCCAAGCTGGGAATCAGTACGCGTGTTTCAATCAGATTGGTCAACGCCACGCCGATGATGGGCATGATAACTAGCAATGGCAGGGCATGACTTAGCATCAAACGCGCACGCAGGCTACGAAACATCAGACTGTTCTCTCCACCAGCTTATAACCCACCCCACGCACAGTAACGATGCGATTTGGATGGCTGGGTTTTTGTTCGATTTTTTCTCTCAGCCAACGAATATGTACATATACTACCTGAGGCTGACCAATGAACTCCGCTCCCCACACAGCACCGAGTAACTCATCCACAGTAAATACCCGCCCGGGATGAAGTGCCAGGGCATGCAACAAGTCGAACTCACGACGAGGTAGTTCGACCTGTTTTCCTGCCAGGGTCACCGAATGGCTTACCGGGTCTACCACCAGGTCACCAACGACTAATGGCTCACCGGGGGAGGCGGATGGGGTTATTGAAAGGGTAGCATTACGCTCGAAACGGCGTAATACTGCTTTAATATGGGCTACCAGGACGTTAAAATCGAATGGTTTCGTGATGTAATCATCTCCACCCAATTCCAGGCCTAACGCTTCATCCAGCTCCCTCCTGCGGGCAGTTAAAAAAATAACTGGCAGGTCAAATTGAGCTTTAAACTGTCGCATGGCATCCAGTCCGTCCATGAACGGCAGGCTGATATCCAATAAAACCAGGTCTGGTCGGTCCAGATTTACCTGTGCTAGAGCAGTTTCCGCACTCTCGGCAGTACTGGCATGGTACCCAGCCTGTTCCAGGTTGAATGCCAGGCTGCGCCTCATCAATGCATCATCGTCAACAATCAGGATATGTTTTGCCACGATTCCTTCGAAATAATGATTTCCCTCAGGTTGGTATATTTAGTATATCGAATAATCGCGTTTTTGCGTATATAATATTCGTCAATGATCCCAAAATTTAACCGAATTCTCATTCTGTTCTTCATTTTTATTTTTCTAAGCCAGGCGCCTCAGACGACATCAGCAGGACAAACGGTTTCAAACCAGGCATTTATGCCCCTGATTTCCAATTACCTTACCCATTGGATTGGCCCCTTTGGTGGAACGATTGCGACGATTGTGATGGATCCAACTGACCCAAAAGTGATCTATGCGGGAAGCTTCGGAGCAGGTGTGTTTAAAAGCGTGAATGGCGGAATCACCTGGGAATCATCAAGTTTAGGTCTGGATAATCTATATATCTGTACGCTGGCAATCGACCCAACCCTCCCTACGATACTGTATGCAGGTACATATCGCAGCCAAATATATAAATCAGAAGATGGTGGAAATTCCTGGATATGGTCTGGCACAGGAATCCAGGACATGGCAATTGTTTATTACATCGCCATCGATCCATTTGCTCCTTCCACGATTTTTGCTACCACACGGGGTATTTCCAACAACGGTGGAGCACCGTGGAAGGGTGTGGTGTACCGTTCTCAAGATGCAGGTCAGAATTGGGATACGATCATGGAAGATGTTGGGGGAGCCAACCTCCAAGATTGGGCTTATTCGATCACCGTCAATCGCAATCATCATAATCAGGTTTATATCGCTGCTCATGAAAGTGGACCGTTCCGCAGCGACAACTCAGGCGATAACTGGTATCCGATACAAAATGGCATAAAGGACTATTCAGGCAGATCCATTGTTGTTAGCCCGCTTCCAGACTATTCTTCAAGGCTTTATTATGGTGTCTGGCATGATGATTCCATTTATAAATCCAACAATACTGGCCTTTTATGGACACTCTCGAACCAGGGTATTCCCGGCGAAAAGGTCTATACGATTGCACTCGACCCTAAAAATGTGAATTACATGTATTTGGGAACCTTTACCCATGGGATCATAAAATCGAGCGATGGAGGTATAAGCTGGCAGAATAGCGGTCTGCCTAATGACCAATTCTACGCCCTGGCAATCAACCCAAATACAACCAATGACATATTGGCTGGAACTGAAGGAGATGGACTATTTCGTAGTCAGGACGCTGGAAAAACCTGGATAAGGAGTAATGCAGGTATTCAAAATGCCCAGGTGAGCTCAGTGATTTTATCCCCAACTCTTCCTAATACTTTGTATGCCAGCGTCTTGGGTGGAGGTGTCTATAAATCTAAAAATGAAGGCATGAACTGGGAAGAGATGAACCGAGGGCTAACGGATCGGAATGTATTGAACATGGTGATGGATCCAGCTCAACCAAATTTGCTTTATGCTTTGACCAGCGAAGGTGGTCTATTTAAGAATGACCTAAGCAGGGATGATGGATGGATCAGTACCGGATCAGGATTACCACTCACGCAATATAAAATACCAGCATACGCTGACGGCCATCCCTTTGCCACCCTGGAGATGCGGGAATCATTTGCGAATTCACAGGAAGGATTAACCCCTGGTCAAGTAATTCATGCTAGCTTGCAGACAATGGTTTTTGCACCTTCTAACCATCAGATTCTTTACCTGGGCACAGGTGGATCGGGTGTTTATCGTAGTGCTGATGGAGGTCAAAGTTGGCAACCAGCAGGATTAAATTCTCAAAACATCCTCGCCCTGGCAGTCGATCTAGTTAATCCTAATCTCGTCTATGCAGCGACTGCTACTCCGGGTAGTTTAAAGATAAGCACAAATGGTGGTAATAATTGGACTGATCTCAGTCTGGGGGTTTCCTTTTATTCCCTGGAAGCTTCTCCTGTTACGGCAGGGATTGTCTATGCGGGGACCAATTCAGGTGTATACCGCTACCAATCTGGTAAATGGACAGCGTTAGGTTTATCAGATCAGCTGATTACCGCCATCAAGATGGATTCCGCTCAACCTGAGTTGATTTATGCCGGTACGTCTCTTGGAGCATATTATTCCCTTGATAATGGTATCTCCTGGAAATTCGCTGATGATAATTTACGCAACCAAATCATCCAATCCATCAGTATTAATCCCACCCATTCCAATCTGGTGTATTTTTGCACCGTTACACATGGGATATTCCTGGCAGCTATCCATTTTTAAGCTTGATTGATGATGGTATTGTGAATGGATTGCTTAATTCCAAAGTTAGCTTGAGAAATATCCATTATTATTCTATTTAGAATTCCAATAAATTCTTGATCATTCTAATGATCTCCCCTCTGGCATGAATCATGCATACTCCTGGATACGAGTATATTTACATATAAACGAGTATAAACTCATGGTATTGTATTCACGAATGTTCGAAATTTATGATATCTCCACAAGGGAGTCAGCCAATGACGAAAAAGGATGAAATCATCGATACTTTATCATCCGGAATAAACCTGTGGGAAGGAAGTGATCCCGGTGTATTCTCTGATCCTTTGTGGACGGTTGAAGACGTGGCGGATTATCTCAAATTGCAGCCTGAAACCATTCGTGCCATGGCTCGCCGTGGAGAGCTGCCTGCCCTGAAGATTGGAAAAGTGTGGCGATTCCAAAAACACGCAATCCATGAAATGCTGATTAATTTGTACTGACGTTAAATTACCTGCGATTACCATCTTGCGAACCGACCCCAAAACTGGAAATAAGGATGGATAGCAGGATACACAGGACCAGGACCTGAACCTAAATCCTGGAAAACTGAAATGTAGAATGATTAAGTATTGACCCTCCGAGGATATATGTCGGAATGACGGAGTTTGCCAGGATCCAGTCTACAACCACATGAGCAATAATAATTTTAAAGAACCTGTTCGATTAAGGAGTTAAATATGGTGACCTGTCCCAAGTGTAAGGCTGAAAACCGCCCAGAAGCTGCATTTTGTGCCCGTTGTGGAACGATTCTGTTTGCACAACCGGCTCCTTCGAAACTTACAGACCGCTCCGAAGAAACCAGACCCCCAAAGGTTACAGCTCAGCCTGAAATTCCTGAACCAGTTCCTGACACAGCTATCGAAGAGAAAGTACTGCCAGCAACTCAAGAGCCTGCTGAGGTGATTCCAACAGGTTTGCAGCCTCGTTCAGAAGGATCCATTTTTGGTGAGCGGTTCCGATATGATGCCCAATTGACTCAAGAAGAACATGAAATCCGCTATACTGTCACCGAAACCATGCAAGCTGACATTCCACCCGTTCGCATTTGTTCCAATGCGGAGTGCCGTACAATACACTGCCCGATAGGCCCCGAGGTGGAAAAATTTTGCACGCAATGCGGTCATCCACTTGAAGAGAACTCATTACTATTCCTGCTGCGAGAGTCGGATGAAAATCAATTTAACTACATCAACCACGTGCTTGAACTCCATCTGGTACATCCCAATATTCATCCACCCGTGGCAAATTTTCAACAGGACACTCCAGCTGGCAATCGCTATTGTTTGGTCACCCCATATTCTCAAGATTTGCCCTCTCAAGCTGAAATATCCGAGGTATTGGATTGGGGTGTGCAATTAGCCAACTCGCTTGATTATCTCCAGGCTAAAGGAATCGTGCTGGGCGATGAGTTCGATCTTTCCTGTATTGGATTGGTAGATAATAAAGCACTTTGGAGAGATTTCACCTCCGTACGCATCCTGCCGATGCTGACAGACCGAGAGAAGATTAACAATTTACGTCATCTTGTGCTGGCAATGTACTCATTGATGACCGGTAAAACTGAATACACTAAGGATCCTTATTTACCTTCAGCTATGAACGATTTGTTCGAAAAAGCCCTGGTTGCTGAAGGCTTTACCAGTGGTGCTGATCTTGTTCAACAAATTAAATTGGTAAAGTCAGGGGGCGTTAGTCGACTTATCCTGGATTATCAGGTGGGCCGACGTTCCCATCCGGGGAAAGTGCGGATAAATAATGAAGATAGCTTGCTGAGTATGGAAATAAGCAGCATCTATCAGGGTACAATTCTGCCCTGTGGTTTATTCGCGATCGCAGACGGGATGGGAGGTCATGCATCAGGTGAACTCGCCAGTAGCATTGTGATCAATACCATCGCTCAAAAAGCGCCCTGCGATATTGTTGCTCTGCAAAACCCGAGGTATGAAGAATACGGAGAATGGCTCAAAGAAACTGTCCGGGCAGCCAATCAGGCAGTATATGATGCCCGTCAAAAAGCAGGCAATGACATGGGTTCCACCCTGGTGCTGTGTTTGCTGATTGGCACCCATGCATATCTCACTAGCCTGGGAGACAGTCGCATTTACCTGGTCAACCATGAATCGATCAAACAGTTAACCATTGATCACTCACTGGTCCAACATCTGGTGTCCAATGGGCAGATCAGTGAAGAAGAGGCTCGTTACCACCCTCAGCGCAATGTGATCTACCGTAGCCTGGGTGACAAACCTCAGGTCGATGTAGAATGCATTACCCAGCAACTGTTCCCTCATGACCGGCTTCTCCTTTGTTCAGATGGCCTTTCCAATTTACTGGAAGATCAGAAATTGAAAGAGGTAATTATTGATGCCAGTTCCCCCCAGGTGGCATGTGATCGGTTAGTCGAAGCTGCGAATTTAGCTGGTGGTGATGATAATATCTCAGCCATACTTATCGAAGTCATTCCGGTATAACAAAAACATTCATTAATTTCATTATGCATGGAAAAACCCTTCCCGGCATGATCTCTTTGCTAGTAATCGACATATTAATAGTAAGTGCCTGTAATCTAACAGGGAAAATTAGTGAAACCTCGCCCACCTCAAGCATTATCCAGAATGAATTACCATCAGATATCCCGAGAAATCCACCAGTCCAAACCTCCCCGATATCCCCTTCTGCCACAATGACCCGTGAACCTGATCATACCGATACGGCAATACCTTCCCTGACATCGACCTTGATTCCAACGAAGGCTCCTTTAGATACAGCGACAATAACGCTTCTACCCAGCTTAACACCTACCTATACCATCCTGCGAGGTACCGTTCTTGAACAAGCCAACTGTCGATATGGACCTGGCGCAACCTATTTATATAAATATGGACTGTATGCAGGATATAACCTTGAAATTATTGGGCGGAACGAGACCGGAACCTGGGTGGTGATTCAGGCTATTGGGGGCAATAATCCTTGTTGGGTCAAAGCATCGTTGATGGACATTCATGGAGAAGTGATGAGCCTGGCTCTAATTTCGCTTCCCTTACCACAATCCCCATACTATGGACCTCTCACAGGCGTATCGGCTGTGCGGAACGGTACATCTGTGATCATTTCCTGGAATCCACTTGTTCTGAGGGCGGGAGATGACTCACTCCAGTACCCATATCTGGTCGAAGCCTGGTTATGCCAGCATGGCAAACTTTCTTTTATCCCCATTGGATCATGGGAAACCATAATAACAGTCCAGGACGATCCTGGATGTGCTGATATTTCACACGCCAGAGTGTATGGGGTAGAGAAACATGGATATACCACCTGGGTGAATATTCCCTGGCCCCAACCTTGATTGAAATGGATTTACTATCTTTAAAAATTATCCCACCTGGAAAAGCTTTCGTAATCCAACACACCTATGATGCATTCATTGATGAAAGGATATTATGAACTGCCCTTATTGTGGACAAGAAAACCCTGAAACGAATGAAGTTTGTGATTTCTGTGGTGGGTCCCTAAAAGAGGATACCGAAAAACCCATCCATGAAGCACTGTCCTCAGAAGTGGTTGGCATTGAACAACCATTACTACAGGACCAGTCATCTCAACCAGAACTCATTCAATCGACACCCGTCGTTAAAGGTGGAATATATGGAAATAAAATCTGGTGGTTTATTGGATGCTTCGTGCTTTTATGCCTTGTGTTGAGCTGTGTTGCCGTGGGATGGGGTGCATATAGGTTCGTATCTGATTCAGGCTTGTTCAACCCTGCGACATTAACTCCTATGTCAAATATCTCTGTTACTCCCTATCCTACACCAGCAACTTCTAAACTGCTTTTCTTTGATGACTTTTCTGATCCAAACTCAGGATGGGATCGGGTTGACGATAGTGATTACTCCACCAATTATTTTGATAATGCATACCGCATCACGGTCAACACGGATATGTATGATAGTTGGGCTAACCCGAAGAACAACACCTATGGTGGTGCTGCCATAGAAGTCGATGCAACCAAGAATAGCGGTCCTGATGACAACGATTTTGGTGTGATCTGTCGATATCAAGATAGTGATCACTTCTACTATGCCATTATCAGTAGTGATGGTTACTTCGGCATCATCAAGGTCTCCACTGAATCATCTGGTGTGATTGGTCGGGATTATTTGGAATATAGCGATTACATCAACCAGGGATATGCTACCAATCACCTGCGCTTTGAGTGTTTTGGAGAGTCCCTTAGCTTTTATGTGAATGGGCAATTACTAGATCAGCAAACCGATGGCGACTATACCAGCGGTAATGCAGGTTTGATTGCCGGGACTTATGATACAGTTGGAACAGATATCCTGTTTGATAATTTCAGCGTTTTTACGCCATAAAAAGTGGAAAAAGAGAGATTTTTCCGTAACTAAGAGATATGTAATCCTATTGTCACTCAAAATGCACACGTTAAAAAAATGGTAATCCATATCCGTTATATTCATGCAAGATTAAAAAAATCTCGTAATAACCCTCAACCAAATGAAGAATGTATTTGTTATAGCGAATTCTTGCGGTGGATGAAACCAAATAGATAAGGAGTTAGTATTATGTCAAAAATATGCCCTAGTTGCATGCATACTGTTCGTTCAGGTGCTAATTATTGCGGTTATTGTGGCACCAGTCTCGTCCCTACCCCACGTAATCCCTCACCAACGGTACAGTCATCTTTCAGAACCCCTGGCACACCTGATGAAGGGTCTTTCCCTCAAACGCAACCCAATCACAAACACGCGAAATTTGATCGTTCCTGGGTAAAGGTTCCGATTATGCTCTTGTTTGTGGTAATCATGCTGGCGCTGACTGTGCGTTTCTGGCCAGAAATTCTTGCCCTCCTTGGTCAAACCATCACTTTATTAAAACTTACCTGAGCCTGGTTTCCCTGTTGTTATAAAAAAACTTGGTAATGACTGAGGTTAAAGCATGTCATCGCAGGTAGACCTCACCCATTTATATTATTCTTATATTCAATCGAGTAGGGGGCGGAGGCTAACCGCCCCCTCTCACACCACCGGACATGCGGGTCCGCATCCGGCGGTTCATCAAGTAAAGCGCAGTTCTTGATACCGAATTTTGATGCTCTTCAGCCCTGAGT
>JBAQFX010000009.1:0-3901 GCA_049287485.1 Anaerolineales bacterium | reverse complement strand
CAATAATCTTGAAGCGACCTCAGCTTTATCAATTCCAGCTGCTGTGATCGCATCATAATCGGTTATTTTGATACCTCTCACATCTTCCAGGGTTAATACCCGTTTGGTCGTATGAGTCCAAATCACTTTTGGAACCAGGACTTCGGGATCATCGCTGAAATTAGCTGCAAAGGTTTCAGCATTTCTTCCTTCTGCCAAATAGTCTATTTCTTCATACAACACACGGGTGAACTCGCCAATAAGGCCAGGTATATTTGCACGCTTACGAATTGGAGGATAGCGTTTAATCCATCCACCGACGGTTTTTATGGCAGCTAAATCTGTAGCGATAATGTCTTCAATGTGAGGCCGTTGGATCTTAACAACCACTGGGTAAGAGATATCACCATTTACCTCTTTAATTTTATCCATGGCGTGTAATTTTTCTGCTTGTTCCCTGGTTATGCGAATAAGCCCTAAATGTGCCTGTCCTAAAGAGGCAGCAGCTAACGGTTCAGATTCAAATTCTAAGAACTTATCAAGGATGGGCATATCGAATTCTGATTCCACAACAGAGCAGATTGCCTCAAACGGCTCAGATGGGACTTCATCCTGTAAACCTGCCAGTACCTCTGTAACCTCTCCAGGCATGACATCCACCCTGGCAGACAGGAATTGCCCAACTTTAATTAATACTCCCCCCATCTGAACAGCTAGAGAGCGGTATCTTATGGCGATCTTACGAAGACGTTCTGAGCGTGTATTTCGAGCCCACTTAGCAAAACCAATACGTGGTAATAATATATCCCAAAAAATAACGCTAACCAGGACATTTGTAAAAAATAAAAGTATCCTGCGGTAGCGAGCATGAAGCATATAGGTTTGATCCTTATATTATGAGAACTGAGCAGACAGAACGGTTCAATAACTGATCGGTTATATCATCTAGAAGTGTTCCAAGCCAACGGTCCTGTCCGGGTCGATAATGAGCGCCAACAACCAACAGGTCATAGTCT
This sequence comes from Anaerolineales bacterium, assembly GCA_049287485.1. Lineage (GTDB taxonomy): Bacteria > Chloroflexota > Anaerolineae > Anaerolineales > UBA4823 > FEB-25. The sequence goes on along the minus strand of JBAQFX010000009.1, from coordinate 2,906 downwards.
CCTTCTGATAATTCTTCTAATACTTGGTCCACTATCAATCCTTGACGGATTTTTGGAATGATTTCTATACCCACACCGGCCTCACACAATTGCTGAGCAGCTCGTTCTAACACCAGATCATGTGAGAGCTTCTCGTCATTTAACAAGATTTGGTTCGTTGTTTGGACCGTCGCATAAGGGGGTTGAGTTTTCTTTTTTGTGGGAATAACATGTAACAGTGTGATTTGCCTGGCTGCATGGGATATCCATGCTCCGCCAACTTTCATGGTCTCGCTTGTAGAGGCTTCTGCACTGGCACACACCAATACCTTCCCAAACTGTGCAGGAATATCGCGGGTAACGAGAAAATGAGTATGAAGTTTTCTAGCCAGCTTGCTGGTCGTTGAACCCAACTGTGAGTTTAATATACCGACATGCATCCCGGCTCCGCCTACTGCTACCAAGTCATATTGGAATTCCAATGCTTCAGCCAATATTTCTTCAAAAGGCTTCCCATAGCGAATTTTTGTCGAGGTATGATACACCCCCATTAATTTATTCTTTAACTGGCTGATCGAGCTTGATAATACCTCAAGATCATCCTGTTTTTCACTCACACCTAAAATGACAACCCGAGTGGTGGCAGGAAAACCTAATTTGATGACCAATTCCGCGGATTGAAGGGAAGCAATGGACCCATCTGTACAAATTAAAATATCCACTGAAAACTCCTTGTAGTTAATTTTTCAACCCATTGATTCTAAATTTCCCAGGTATATATTTTACCTTTAATATTCATCATCTAAAAATTATTAGACTACTCTATTTCACCCGCCTCCGATATGATTCCCCTCCAATTAATTGTTACCATTATACAACCTATCAGGAGCTCTGGATAATTTGGTTACGAATTTAATTACTTACTAATATAGATATGAAACGACTCATTCTTACCATATATACTTTATAATTACATATTTGAGATCTGTTAGGCTATTGGATAAAATCATGGTCAATGAATTTGAGTTTATTCCAGAAAATCTTCCAGACCTATCTCGTTTCAATGAATTACCATGGGATCGACCGATTAATCAATGGCCTAAAGATACTCCCCAATTGGAAGAAGTACAGCATGGGATTTCTTGTCATCCGATCGTATTCGTAAATTACGATGGTTTATTGTATGCAATTAAAGAACTTCCAGAAACCGTCGCTCAAAAAGAATATAAAATCCTCATACAAATGCAGGAACTCAGCCTGCCAAGTGTAAAACCCTTCGGGTATGCAAAAATCATCAGAAAAACTGGTTCTGCCAGCTTGCTATTCACATATTATCTTGACACATCGGTACCATATCGTTACCTTTTCATCAGCAATGCTGTGGATCATTTCCAGACGCACTTATTAGATGCTATATCAGGATTAATAGTCCAACTTCATTTAAATGGTTTTTATTGGGGGGATTGCTCGCTTTCTAATATTTTATTCAGGCGTGATGCTGGCGCATTACAAGCATATCTGGTTGATGCTGAGACTGCAGAATATCATCATCCTCCTCTCCCCCCCTTGTTACGCTTTCATGACCTGGAGATTATGCAGGAGAATATCCTTAGGGAGCTGATTGACCTGCAAACCGAAGAGAGTCTGTCCCTCAGTTACCCTGTGCGCGAAACAGGTCCATACATTCAACAGAGGTATCGAAGCCTATGGGAGGAAATTTCCCGCGAAGATTGTTTTAATCAGGACGAACTCTACCGGGTTCAAGAAAGAATACGGTCATTGAATGAATTGGGGTTTTCGGTCAAAGACATACAGCTTAAACATGAAGATCACAGCAATATCTTAAAACTACGTATCTTCGTCTCCGATCGTAATTTTCACCGCAATCAATTAATGGAACTAACCGGTTTATATGCTGAAGACCGGCAAGCGCAGCAGATGATTAATGAAATCAATGAATTACGCGCGCATCTTTCCCAATCAGGTAATCCTAGCATATCCTTGGAAGCCGTAGCATTCTATTGGCTCGAGCATGTCTACAAACCTGTGATCGAGCAAATAAATCCACTCATTAAGAACAATACTCATCCCAAGTTCAATACCGATCCCATTGAGTTGTATTGCCAAATCCTCGAGCATAAGTGGTATTTATCAGAACGGGCACGAAGGGATGTCGGTCATCAGGCAGCGGTTGAGGATTTCATCAATCAATTCGGATAACATTCACCCATCAAAAGTCAGGGGTTGTCCAAAAAGGGGGGTAGCCACTAATTTATCGCTCAAGTATGCCTGGTAGGCGGACATATCATAGTCACCATGACCAGAAAGGTTGAACAGAATCACGCGCGCTTCACCTTGCGCTTTAGCCTCCAGGGCTTCGTCAATCGCAGCACGAATGGCATGGGCGGATTCTGGTGCGGGAATGAAGCCCTCAGTTTTTAAGAACATGATCGCAGCTTCAAAGGTAGCTAGTTGCGGTACAGCAATAGCCTGGATGTATCCAGCATCATATAGTGCACAAAGCGATGGAGCCATGCCGTGATAACGGAGTCCGCCCGCATGGATCGGTGGTGGTACAAAATCATGACCCAGTGTATACATCTTTACGATTGGTGCCATTTTTGCTGAATCACCATAATCAAACGTATATACGCCTTTTGTAAATGAAGGAGTGGCCTTCGGTTCCACAGCAAGTAAGCGCGTTTTCTTACCATTGACCAGATTTTGCTGCAAGAATGGATAGGCGATACCCGCAAAATTTGAACCTCCACCTACACAACCAATCACCACATCAGGATATTCACCACAGCAAGATCCATTTGCTTCAAGGCTTCCTGACCGATCACCGTTTGATGCATGAGGACATGATTTAGAACAGAGCCAAGACTATACTTTTTGGTACCGCCTGATTTTACGGTAACCTCAAC
>JBAQFX010000008.1:0-2337 GCA_049287485.1 Anaerolineales bacterium | reverse complement strand
GAAGCGTCAGTTCAGGACTTGTCCAGGTGAGTTTGATATCACGCTGACGGAGTTCCTGTTTTAACAGAGCCTGCTTGGCGAGGATCTGCTCGGACGAATCACAGGCGACCCATTGAAAGGGAGTATGGGGCTTGGGGATAAAAGTGGAAACACCTACATTCAGTTTGGCACGATGACCGATCGCTTGGCGTCCTTCTGCCAGGACAGCCTGACAGAGATCTGCAATAGCCTTGACATCCTCGAGGGTCTCATCGGGATGACCGATCATGAAGTACAGCTTGATGGTGGTCCAGCCACGTGCATAGATCTGCCGGGAGGTTTCAAGCAATTGTTGGGTGCTGAGAGGTTTGTTGATGATGTTGCGCATATGCTCGGTGGCCGCCTCTGGGGCGAGGGTGAAGCCACCATGGCGTGATTCTCTGAGCAGGTCCATTAAATCTACGGAAAACGAGGCGATGCGCAGGGAGGGCAAGGAAATTCCGAGGTGCTGGGTGCCATATTGTTGGGTGATCGCCTCGATCAGCTCGGATATATGCGTATAGTCGGAGGATGAGAGGGAGAGCAGGCCGATCTCTTCAAAGCCGGTGTTTTTAAGGGCAAGATCAACCGCTTGAAGAATCTCAGACACACTGCGTTCACGAACAGGCCGCGATACCATACCGGCATGGCAAAAACGACATCCGCGGGTACAGCCCCGCATGATCTCGATAGGCACACGATTGTGCACGGTTTCAATGTTAGGGACAATAAAACGGGTTGGTGGAGGAGGAAGGTGAGGGAGGATGCGCTTAAGGATAGGTAAATTGGCCTGGTCGACCAGTTTTTCGATGCGGGCAACGGTTCCATCCGGGTTATAGCGGGTCTGGTAGAGGCTGGGGACATAAACGCCGGGCAGGGAAGAGAGATTGATTAAAAGTTGCTGGCGGGAAAATGAAGAACGTTTCCATTGCTGGTAAACATCGACGAGCTCATGGATCACCTGTTCGCCTTCGCCGATGACAAAGGCATCGATGAAAGCATGCATCGGTTCCGGGTTGAAAGTGGCATGACCACCGGCAATGATCAAAGGATGCGAGGCACGGCGATCAACACTTTGCAAAGGGATTCCGGCCAGGTCTAATGCATTGAGGGTATTGGTGTACAGGGTTTCATAGGGCAGTGAAAAACCGATGATATCGAAATCGGAAAGGGGATGGTGGGATTCAAGTGTATATAAGGGGATCCCAGCACTGCGCATGGCGGCTTCCATATCAATCCAGGGACTGTAGGCGCGTTCGGCCAGTGCATCCGGACGATCATTGATCAATTCATAAAGGATTGCCAGGCCAAGGTTGGACATGCCAATGTCGTAGATATCGGGAAATACCAAGGCCAGGTGGGTCTCCGTCTCATCCCAATTTTTTACGATCTGATTTAACTCGCCCCCAATATAACGGGCAGGCTTCTGAACATCGGGCAGGATGCGTTCAAGTTTACGATCGATCCAAGATGGGGTTAGCACCATAGAAAATTAGCGGCGGGGACTGTCTCCTTCAGGCGACAGGGGAAGCCGCACCTTCCTTTCGACATGTCAGATAATTAACAAAACTCGAATTTTGTAGTACACTTGTTCTATGATTGACCCACGCTATCGACGCAATGCAGGCCGTGTCTTTGCGCACAAAGTTCACTTCGTCTGGTGTCCAAAATATCGACGTAAAGTGTTGGTTGACAGGATTGCGCAGGATTTGCCTTACCTGCTGTACGAGAAAGCCCAAGAATTGGATGTGACCATCGAAGCAATGGAAATCATGCCGGATCATGTTCATGTGTTCATTGCCAGTGACCCGAGCGAAGCGCCACAACGTCTTGACCATCCGTTCAAGGGGTATAGGTCTCGAATGCTGCGTCTGAAATAGCCGGAATTGCGCTCCCGTCTTCCAGGCATGTGGAGCCACAGCGACGATGTGGGCAGGATGGGGCAGGTTTCCGAGCAAACCGTGAGACGGAATATCGAAATGCAAAAATCGAGCTAAACCATGCTGCGTACCTACAAGTATCTCCTTCGCCCAAGCACCGAGCAGGCTAAACGACTGGACTTTCTGCTCTGGCAATCCAGATTGGTCTACAACGCCGCCCTGGAACAGCGCATAAAAACCTATCGGGAAACGGGCCAGGGCATTGGCTATGGAGCGCAGTGGGCGCATTTCCGTGATTTGCGTCGGGGAAACCCGGACACGCTCGGCCAGTTGAACTCTTCCAGCTTGCAACATGTGCTTCGCCGCCTGGACAAATCCTACGCCGCTTTCTTCCGTCGCTTGAAAGCAGGCCAGAAGCCCGGCTTTCCCCGTTTCAAAA
>JBAQFX010000007.1:0-3908 GCA_049287485.1 Anaerolineales bacterium | reverse complement strand
AAATAAATGATCACTTTCTTTGAAGCTCTCACAGATCGTTTTCATGAATTGCATGGAGAAATCCAGCGCGACATGGATGCCCTGCCACCCGCAGCCCTGGACTGGAAGCCTGGTCCTGAGATGAATTCGGTCTGCATCATCATTGTGCATCTCACCGGCGCTGAGCGCTTTCTGGTCGGCGATGTGGTCATGCAAGAGACTTCCAACCGCAATCGTGACCTCGAGTTCCAGGTCCAGGGGTTGAGCAAGGATGACCTGCTCCGCCGCTTGAATGATACCGAAACGTACATCAAGAATGCTCTGGAGAAATTGAGCCTGTCCGACCTGGAGACCATCCGCATCCACCCGCGCTATGGTGACCAGGTCACCGTCTCCTGGGCACTATTGTATGCCCTCGCCCACACTGCCACGCATGTTGGCCATATCAACCTCACCGTCCAGATGTGGCAGCACAGATCGGAGGGGGAGGGCTGAAATCCAGTGCATTAATGGAAAAATCATCGCATGAATCGAATTTTTTGTGGTCGGTTATTGGTATTGACCTGTGTGCAACCGTGGTATTAGAATTCTCCAATCCTTCTATTTCCCCAGGAAATATTAGCCATGTCTCTTCTAAAACAACTTTCCTCTCAGACTGGTGATTACACGGAAGCCTCCAACCGCAGGGTGGTGGTCCAATGCCTCGATGATCCTGCTCTACTTGCAGAAATCACCCAAGGTTTGAAGAGCAGCGACAGCCGTCTGGTGGCTGATTGTGCCGAGGTCTTCACCCATGTAGCGGAATATCATCCCGAGTGGGTTGCCCCCTATGCAGATCAACTTTCGCCCCTCTTGAGCCATAAGCATACTCGGGTGCGCTGGGAAGCCATGCATGCCCTGGCCTTGGTGGTGGAATTTACCCCGGCCACCATCGCGGCTTTGCTCCCCAGTCTGACGGAGATGCTGCATACCGACCAGAGTGTCATCGTGCGTGATTACGCCACTGATGCAATCGCCTGTTATGCCTCTACAGGCACCTCCGCCGCGGAGGTTGCTTTTCCCGTACTACAAGAAATGCTCACCATGTGGAATGGCAAACAGGCCGCACATGCCCTGCAAGGGATGCACCAGGTGGCCATGCAGCTACCCGAAAAATGGCCCGAGCTTCAGGTAATTGCTGAGCAATATTCCCATGCAGACCGGGCAGTGGTGCGAAAAGCAGCTAAAGCGTTGCTCAAAGGTATCAATTCATTAAATCAGTAAATTGCTTAGCCCATGACTGCCAGCCATGCAGCTTCTCCTTCAGTAACCTCCAGACCTTATGAAAGTGAATCTGACCTGCAAGAGATGCTGGACATGCTCATGGTGGAGCGCTCGCTCACCGACGACTGGCATTACCCCCATACGGGTGAATTGTTGTTCAATTTTTTCATGGCTGCCTGCCACCTAAATCCGATCGAATGTATCCGTGTAATTACTCACAAATTATCTTATTTCTCGTCTTCCCTGCCCCCTCCTACCTCCCCCATTTTCAGGAACAAAAATGGGGGAGGTTCATTGCATTCCCAGATTATTACGCTTCGATATAACTTTTCTCCTCCCACATTTTTAGGAATAAAAATGGGGGAAGCTCATTTGAATTCCCAGATTATTACGCTTTGATATAGCTTTTCTCCTCCCCCATTTCGAAGAAATGGGGGAGGTCGGGAGGGGGCGGAAAAACAAGATAACTAATTTTCCTTCAGTACAATTTTGATCGATTCGATCACAGATTCAATAGAATCCATCACTTCATGATTCCAAAAACGAAGGACTCTATAACCTTTTGAATTAAAAAACATGGTCCTTATGTCATCATATTCTTTTGAATTTCGGTGTGGCTTTCCATCCAATTCAATAATTATCTTTCTTCGTGGAGCACAGAAGTCAACAATATAGTCTCCAATCGCATATTGGCGGCGAAAGTGGACATTACCTAACCGATGAGCACGGAGATAAGCCCATAATGTGCTTTCTGCTACGGTTTGATTTTGCCGTAACTCAGAAGCACGGTTACGCATTCGTGGAGTGCTAATTTTAGGTGACATCCTCGACTAATTGTACTGCATTTGATTTTGTTGAAAATTTAAAGGTTGCAGACAACGATAATATATGCCACCCTAACGGGAATATGATAGATGCAGGGTGTCATTGACCGGGGTAGACTTTACCAGGCATAGTCGCCCGGTGTTTACCAGGCATAGTCGCTCGGTGTTTACCAGGCATGATCGCCCGATGTTTACCACCCATCATCGCCCGGTGTTTACCACTGTGGCAGAATCTCTCTCAAGACCACAATGGGAGAGGAACAGCGAACATGGAGCGGATTCACATGAACATCTACACCGAGATCATTTATCGATTGCGAGCGAAGGAAAGTGAACGAAGTATCTCCCGCGATCTAGGAATCAGCCGACCGACCGTGCACAAATATAAATTGAAAGCATTCCTGGAAGGCTACCTGGATAGTGAAAAAGAACTTCCTGGAAGGGAAGAGATTGCTGCGCACCTTGGTCCGGTCCCACAGCCGCCCAAAGTGCCCAGCACCGTTGAAGGATACCAGGAAATAGTGGAAAAATACATTCAGCAAGGGCTGGAAATGACGGCCATCTTCCAGCGCCTGCGTGACGATTACGGCTACCAGGGCAGTTATTCGTCGGTACGGCGGTTTGTGCACCATGTGCAGCCGGAAGAGAAAGAAGCCTACGTGCGGGTGCACACCGAACCCGGGGAAGAGCTGCAAGTCGATTTTGGAAACATTGGACAGATCTACGACCCGAAAGCTGGAAAGATGCGCAAGGGGTATGTATTCGTGGCTACCCTGGGATACAGCCGCCACCAATACGCCGAAATTGTGTGTGACCAGAAGATCAATACCTGGCTGGGGTTGCACCAGCGCGCCCTGGCCTTTTTTGGAGGCGTGCCTCGCTGGGTGGTGCTGGATTATGTTCCGCGGAACATAATCCAGCTTATGTGCCCTTCCTGATTATGTGGCCGCTGTTTGATTTTCAGCCTGACTTGGTGAGCTAGACGCTCAAAATTGGCCACATAATATTTGCAGTTCATTTCTCTTTTTTTCGATTGCCTGTGATCGGTTTCAGCCGGATAATCTCATCACCTTTAGAAAGGAGGTTATCTCGATGTTGGAATGTTACTATGTCCGTCCGGATTCGGTCGATCGCATTCGATCCGCGTGGATTGGTGCCCCGATCGAAAAGTATGTAGAGTGGCTCACCGAACAGGGCTATGCCGCACGAACCGTGCTCAGGCGCACGCCTCTCTTGATGGAATTTGGTGAGTTTGCCCAGCAGCGTGGGGTGACCACGCTGGACGAACTGCCCGGTCAAGTCGAAGCGTTCACTCTGCACTGGCTTGAAAAACATGGCCAGAGGTGTAAAACCGATCAGGCGCGTGCGAAAGTGAAGGAAGAAGCACGTAACCCCGTGGACCAAATGCTGGCTTTGGTCATTCCGGGTTTTCAGGATCAGGGTCGGTCGAGGGCGGGCGAGCCATTTCAAGATGCAGCCCCAGGTTTCTTTGATTACCTGCGCAAGGAGCGAGGGTTGAGCGAAAGGTCGATTGTCCTCTACAAGGCCACCCTGCGGGCCCTCGAGAAGTATGTTGGCGAAATCGGTTTGCTCGAACTCCAGGCCCTTTCGCCGGTGATCCTGAGTGGTTTTGTGACCGAGAAAGGCAATGGCTTGAGCAAGACCAGTATCAAGAACCGTTGTGGCATGCTGCGGGTATTTCTTCGCTATCTCCATCGGGAACACATTGTCGCCCGAGATCTGAGTCCGACTTTGGATGCACCGCGCATCTATCGCCTGTCCAGCATACCGCGCGCCATTAGCTGGGATGAAGTACGCCGGATGCTGGAAGGGGTCGACCGC
>JBAQFX010000006.1:0-13215 GCA_049287485.1 Anaerolineales bacterium | reverse complement strand
GCATCTGCTCTGAATGCCTGGAATGCGTGTCGGCCTGCGAGCGGGGTGCTATCAACCATGACATGAAAGATAGCTACCTCGACCTGACCGTGGGCACCATCGTCCTGGCAACCGGCTTCAAGGACTTCGATCCATCCCGCATTCCAGAACTGGGCTATGGCAAGCTGGATAATGTGCTCACTTCCATGGAATTCGAACGCCTGATCAATGCCTCCGGACCCACCAGCGGAAAAGTGAGCCTCAAGAATGGCCAGCCTCCCAGGAGCGTGGCCATCGTGCATTGCGTCGGCAGCCGCGATGATCAGTACAACGAATATTGCTCTCGTGCTTGTTGTATGTACTCGCTCAAGCTGGCTCAACTGGTCCACGATTACGTGGATGCTGAAGTGCACGAAATCTACCGCGATATGCGCACCTTCGGTAAGGATTACGAAGAGTTCTACAATCGCACCCGCCAGAAAGGCGTCCATTTCTACCATGGGCGGGTCAAGAGCATCCAGCCACTCGACGGCCACCTGCGCGTGGAATGGGATGAATCCTTCTACAATCAACCTGACCATGTCGAGGTGGATATGGTCATCCTCTCCACCGGTTTTGAGCCCCAGGCCGATACTGCCCAGGTTGCCAGCCTGTTCGGCATCAGCCGCAGCCCGGATGGTTTCTTCCTTGAAAAACATCCCAAGCTGGCACCCGTGGAAACCTCCACCGAAGGCATCTACCTGGCCGGTGCCTGCCAGAGCCCTAAAGATATCCCCGATAGTGTGGCCCAGGCAGGGGCCGCAGCGGCGGCGGCTCTTTCATTGCTCGACCAGGGCACCATCGCTCTGGACCCCTCCATAGCCACGGTGAACCTTCTGCGTTGCGCCGGATGTGGTCTGTGTGTTCAAGCTTGCCCTTATAGTGCCATCGAGCTGAAACAGGGCGTGGCTTCGGTGAACACCTACTTATGTAAAGGTTGTGGTACCTGCGCTTCGATCTGTCGCGACAAAGCTATCACACTAATCCATTATGATGACCAGCAAATTATTAATGAGATGGTCGGTGCACTGGTTTTAAAGCCAGTGGTTCCTGGGATAATAAACCCTTAGGAGGTGGTTGCATGCCATTTGAACCTAAAATCATTGCTTATCTCTGCACCTGGTGCAGCTACACGGGTGCAGATACCGCCGGTATCGCCCGGTTAAAATCTCCCGCCAATATTCGCGATATCCGCGTACCCTGTTCTGGGCGAGTCTCCCCCGAAATTATCATGCGCACCTTTGAGCAGGGAGCGGACGGAGTGCTTGTATTGGGTTGCCACATTGGCGAATGTCACTACAACACAGGCAACCACCGGGCAGCCAAACGCTTACCTGTCCTACACCAGTTAATGTCTTACGCTGGTATGGAGCCTGAACGGGTACGCCTGGATTGGGTATCTGCCTCTGAAGGTGAGCGATATTCACGCATTGTTACAGAATTCACCGAATCGGTACGAGCACTAGGACCCATCCATTGGAAAATCGCCGATCGTAAGAAGCACTTTATCTGGGAACGGGAACCCATCAGCCACCGCTATTCAGCTTTCAGTGATGAACAACCAAAACATGTTGTCTATTCCACACCAGTTCACGAACAACAAACCCAGGCACTCCGGGCAGCAGCCACCGAATTGCTTTCTACTAATCAGGTGGACTGTGTCATCGGCTATGAGATCGGACCCAGAGGCCGCACGCGTCCGGCTTTCATCCACCAACCCGAGGGGGTCAATCGCCTGGTGTGGAACCAGGATTGTACTCATAACTTATCAGCGTACTTAAGCAAGAAATTAGGCTGGGGCACCGATGGGGGTAAGAAAAAACAACCCGATCGTTTACCCAAAGCTGCAGTAATCGTTAAACCTTGCGACAGCCGTTCCATTAACGTCCTCCTGGCGGAAAACCGCTTTTTACGCGAGCAGGTCTATGTCATTGGTATGGCATGCGATGGAATCAGGCAAGGAGCTGGATTTAACTCTGACAAAATCGGGGCAATACAGACACGCTGCGCGGCTTGTAATGTACGCACTCCAGTTGTTTACGACACCCTGATCGGTGACCCTGCATCAACCCATCGTGAAATCCCACCTGAGCATATCTACCCTGGGATTGAGCGTTTGGAAGCGCTTACCCCACCCGAGCGAATGGAATTCTGGCTCAGCCAGTTTGACCGCTGCATTCGCTGTTATGCCTGCCGTCAGGTGTGCCCAATGTGTGACTGCCCGGTCTGCCTTTATGAGCGGGATGATTCCCTGTGGGTTGGTATGGGCATTGATATTGATGAAAAACGCGCCTTCCATCTGGGGAGAGCTTATCACCTGGCAGGACGTTGTGTCGGTTGCAATGAGTGCGAACGTGCCTGTCCAATGGATATCCCCCTCAGTCTTATCCATCGCAAGATGGCGCAGGAAATGGAGAACATATTTGGTTTCCGCGCCGGGATGGCTGCAGTACCACCACCATTTGTAACAATCCTGGACGGAGAGGAGAATCTACCATGAACTACCTTACTCGCCAGGAATTAGCTGCCTGGCTCGATCGCCTGGCACAGGAACAGACCCTGTACGCACCGCTTGACATCGCCGGGAATATCCTTTATCGGCCAGTGACAGACACGCACGAGGTAGTCTGGGATTTTGTCCGTTCATTCATGTCTGTGAAGGAAGTTTTCTTCCCCCGGACCGAACGTCTCGCCCTAATAGAAAAGGTTGGCCTGGATGTGAAGCTGACAGAAACTCTACCGGATGAAAAATCGATTATTTTCGGAGTACGCCCATGCGATGCCAGAGGCCTGCTTACTCTGGATGCATTATTCATCGAAAATGAGCCCGTAGACCCCTATTATGCAGCTCGCAGGGAAAACACTACCCTGATTGGTTTGGCTTGTAAATCACTAGGTCCCAGTTGCTTTTGTACCAGCGTGGGCGGCGCTCCAGACGACCCCACGGGCATGGATATTATGTTGACCGAATCAGATGGAGGCTACGTAGCCGAGATCATCACCGAAAAAGGTGAGAAAATCAGTAAAAGATTCCCGGTATTCGATGGATTATCTGAAATCCGCCCTCATCCCACCCCGTCCAAAAAGCGGGAGCTCAAAATTCCTCCCAAGGAAGTTTGGCCGGCTAAGTTCAATGATGATTTTTGGGCAGAGATGGCAGAACGCTGCTTGAGTTGCCGAATATGTGCCTATGTCTGTCCGAGCTGCCGTTGCTTTGATGTACGTGATGAAGCAATACCCAATGCAGAAGGTCGGGATCTATCTGAACGTATCCGCTGCTGGGATTCATGCAATGGCATACCCTATCGTCGTGTGGCAGGTGGACACAACCCACGTTTTATGAAAAACCAACGCCTGCGCAACCGGTTTTATTGTAAATTCTATTATTTCCCCTTACATTATGGTCCGGTTTCGTGCACAGGTTGTGGTCGCTGCATTGATGCCTGCCCCGTAAACGTGGACATCACCGAAGTATTGAGCTACATCGGCAGGAGTTGATTTATGACAGATAATAATAATATACACACTAATCCTATGGTTCCGTATCTGGGAAAGCTTGTCGAGGTGAAGGATATCGCTACTGAGATCAAGCTGTTCCGGGTAGAGATGCTTAATGGGGGTAGTGAAGCCTTCCATGATTACAAACCAGGGCAATTTGCCTTCGTTTCAGCCTTTGGGGTTGGTGAAGCACCCTTCGGAATCGCCAATATTCCTCAAAATGGGAAGACAACCTTAGACTTCGCCATCAACCGCCTGGGGTCAGTCACCACCGACTTGCATGAGCTGGGCGCGGGTGATACCGTTGGCGTACGCGGCCCTATGGGTAACGGCTTTCCGATGGAACAGTTCAAGGGCAAGAACCTGATCGTGATTGGCGGTGGAATCGGTGGTGCCCCCCTTCGCCCGGTTATCCAGACGGTCATGGCAAACCGGGAAGATTATGGGTATTTTCAGATCTTATGGGCAGCACGGAATCCCTCATTATTGGTCTTTACCGATGAATATGACCAGTGGCGTGCCACGCCCGATACAGAACTTCACCTGACGGTTGATCAGGCTGATAGTTCCTGGAATTATGGCATTGGTTTGATTACCCAGCTGCTTGAGCATGTAGCTCCTTCCCCAAAAAACGCCGTTACCATAACTTGTGGACCTCCCATCATGATTTACTTCGTTAATCAGGTCCTGGTGGATAAGCTCGATTTTATGCCCGAACAAAATTATGTCACCTTGGAAGCGCGCATGCACTGCGGCATTGGTAAATGTGGGCGTTGTAATCTGGGCACGAAACTGATTTGTGTCGATGGACCAGTTTTCACCATGGCAGAAGTGGGCGAATTATTGGAGAGCTTCCTCTAAAAGTTCTGGGGGTCTGCATACCTTACCTGGCAGGGAATTACCTGCCAGGTTTTTTTTATTAATCTTGCCCTTTTGATTACCCATTTTCCTTTACACTGCTGGGGAATAATGGATTGATATACTTGAGCAGTATACTTGAGCAATTGTTAAGGTTTCAATGAATAAGCCTCCCAGAGTACATATCTCAAAGAGGAATTGGGATTAAATATGCCTCAGCTTTGCCCGTAAAAGCGTTAAAATCAGCAGGAATAATAATTTTCTTGAGGCAAACTGTACTATGAAATCGCGCGGCTATTGGCTGGTATTGCTGGCAGCTTGTCTGTGGGGTACCAATGGCACTGCCCAGGCGTTGGCACCACCAGATGCCCAGCCAATCATTATTGGAACCCTGCGTATCGTCCTGGGAGGGTTGACCTTGCTGGCGTTTGCTATCTTCCGTGGAACCCTGCGCGATCGGAAACGCTGGCCTTTTTGGCCAACCTTGCTTGGAGCGCTGAGCATGGCTGCTTACCAGATGTTTTTCTTCGCTGGTGTAGCACGCACAGGTGTGGCCGTGGGTACCATAGTGGGCATTGGCAGCACCCCTATCCTGGCGGGTCCAATTGGTTATTTTATACGGGGTGAACGTCCCAGCCGTCATTGGGCCATGGCTACAGCTTTGGGAGTCATCGGTTGTGCCCTGTTGGTCAGCACCGGCAAGGCTATTCACTTGGATTTATTAGGGATATTCCTGGCAATTTGTGCAGGTGGTTCTTATGCGTTATTTACCACAGTAAGCAAGGGATTGATCGAACAGCACGCTCCTGAGGCAGTCATGGCGGTAACTTTTTGCCTGGGGGCTTGCTTTGTCTTACCTTTACTCGTCACGGCAAATCTTCAATGGCTGACGCAACCAGCTGGATATCTGGTCGTTATACATTTAGGTGTGATCTCTGCTGGTGTAGCATATACATTATTCGCACGCGGCTTACGCCTGGTGCCAGTTGCTACTGCTGCTAGCCTCACTCTCGGTGAACCATTAACTGCTGGATTATTGGGCTTTCTCTTCTTGCGGGAAGAACTAACTCCCATCGCTGTTTTTGGCATACTGTTCATCTTTGCCGGTCTGGTTGTCCTCACCACAGAAAAAACACAGGCACAATTAACTCCCCCTCAGGCATTTTGACCGTCAAAGATCATGCCACTATTCAGCTATTGCTGATGATCAATAGCTCAGGCTATTCACCAAGAAAGATGCGTGGCACGCGTGTATTGATATTGGTCAGCACCTCATAAGGGATGGTCCCAGCCCATTCCGCTAGGTCTTCACAGGTGATGGACTCATTGCCTGATTCCCCGATCAGGATCACCTCGTCATCGTTATAGGCACTATCCCATTCTATGTTGACCACGATCTGGTCCATTGAAATACGCCCAATCACCGGGTATTTCTTGCTTCTCAACAGCACCCTGGCTTTATTCGACATGCTACGAAAGTATCCATCCCCATATCCTACCGGTACCGTTACTGCTCGAACCATGTGGTCCGATTGCCAGGTGGAGCCATAACCCACCGGGTGCCCAGGTAGGATGACCTTAAAGTAGACCACACGAGATTTCCAGCTAAGCGCTGGACGGACTTTGACGGTGTGAGGTATTTCAGCTGATGGATAAACGCCATAAAGTAACAGGCCCGGACGTACCATATCAAACCTGGCCTCAGGGAGTTGCAGGATGGCAGGCGAATTGGCCATATGCCGCAAGGGTGGAGGTGGCAGGCTGTGCTTGTTATAAAAATGCAGGACTTCCAGGAAGTGCTCAAGCTGCTTACGGGCATCACTCAAGTCGGTCAGGTCAGCATTAGCAAAGTGTGAAAAAATCCCTTCTAACTCAACGGATTTGCATTTTAAGGCAGTTTCTAACAAATCCTGTGCACTGTAGTAATGTACCCCAATCCGTTCCATGCCCGTGTCGATCTTCAAATGCACTTTCGCCCTGACGCCCATCTGACCAGCAATTTCCTCCACCTGGTACAGTTTTTCGATGGATGAAGCTGTTATGGTTAAGTCGTGCTTCAGGAAACCCGGTACCTGGTTGCCCAGAATGCCCCCTAATACCAATATGGGCATTCGAATGCCATTCTCACGCAACAGGATGCCTTCCTCAAGCACAGCCACACCAATATAATCCGCCCCTAGCTCTTCCATTAACTGTGCCACGCGCAACAAACCATGTCCATACGCGTTCGCCTTGAGGATTGGCATCACTTTGGCAGGGGCGACATATTTGCGAATGGCCTGATAGTTTTGTGTTAGCCTTGCCAGGTTCACCTCAACATGGGTAGGTCTGACAACCTCGTCTTGGCTGATCGTTGAATGATTGATTAATGGCATTTTTGCATAGGTCATGAGATTATGAAATTTCGCTAATGACATAAAGTATACCAATAAAATTAGAGCGAACAGCTGTCAGGCGGCTGTTCGCTCATCCCAATGAATGATTATCTTGGGTTATTGGATTAGAAAACTATCGATAATTTGTTTGAAATAATCAAAAGACTGCGCACCAACAACCCCTCGACCATTAATGATAAAGGTGGGTGTGCTCTGAACTCCAAGTTGACGAGCGAAATTCGTTTGATCTGTTACCAATTGAGTGTATTTCCCTGAATCCAGGCATTGGTTGAAGGCTGTGGTATCTAACCCCATCGTTGCCGCGAATCCTTTCAGGTTATCCTTGCTGAATGCACCCTGGTTCTCTCCATTCTGGTGTGAGAATAGATAATCGTGGAAATCCCAATACGCATCCTGGTCACCCGCGCACTCTGCGGCTTCTGCTGCCCATTGTGATTCTTCCCCCAGGAAGGCAAAGTTAAAATAGCCAAAACGTACCTGTCCAGTTTCAACATAATTTGTTTCGATCTGACGACCCGCGTCAGCGGCAAACTGCCCGCAGTATGGTCACTGATAATCGCTGAATTCGATCATCGTGACTGAGGCATTGGGATCACCCTGGAAGTTTTTGGTCTGGCTGATCAGGCTCGTCAGCATTTGCTGAACACTGATTGCCTGTTGAGTCGCATCGACAGTTGAAGTGGGATCCACACTTTGGACTGTGGGGTTCGCTGCAGATTGTGTTAATGCTGCAACTCCTTCTCCGTTGCTGGTAGAGCTATTATTGATCAACGGGCGACCAAAATATCCACCCAGCAACCCAACCACCAGTGCAATCACCGCCAATGCTGGAGTCCACCAAGACTGTATCACCACAGTCAGGGCGGGCTTATCTCCATGAGGTTGGTCTATCATTAATATGGCTCCTTTTAATGGTGTGGGCACAATTTTATCATATCGCCTGCAATAACTTCCTATCTACTGGCATAGCTAAAAATTTTCTAACCTTCTTGGTGGCTATGCCGCCTTATACCAGCATGATTGAAACCGGTCCCGCGAATGTGATGCCGATGGTGGCAATCTTGATAGGATACGCACATTCCTTTTATATCAGGATACCTAAGATGGCTCCTATCGGGATGCTTAATTGGCGAAACGCCGCAATATAGCTGACATTGTCTGCATACTCCATGGCAGCCAGCACCAGATCATAGCTTCCAATGATCAATAAGCCAGTGATGAAAGCCATCCTTCTCACCTCCCGTCAGGTTTTGGTCAATGCTGCTCGTTCAGACCTGGAAACCAGGACATAACCCCCCATTACGAGGGCAATGGCTATATTGCCTAACGCTAGATAAAACAAGGCTAATTCAATCCGATCCAGTCCAATCCCCGGAGTTGCACGCAGGTCAAATAATGCATGGTTATCTACCCGGTGTACCCGGTGGTGCCTCTACCAGCCAGACCTGACAGTAAGCAACAGGGTGTCAGATAATCTCATATGCCCACCTGGCACAAGTTACGCAGCGGCAACAGCAGGCAACCAAGCGCCACCATCAGGATGCCCCCAACACCCATCAGGTTAAGCGGTTTACCCACACTCAAGATGGTGGTTATTAAGGCTACCAACACCACCGGTATGGTTCTGGCCAAAGGATAGGCCACCGACATATCACCATGCCGATAAGCTCCTGCTAACCCAATGAATATATTGCCTCAACCAGGCTGGTGAGTCCCAGCCATAGCCATACCCGCCCTGGGATGAAGGCAATGGACTCACGAAAAGCCAACAATAGCGGAGAGAGGCATATCGCTGCAAAAACAGAAGCAACAAAAAAGAATGCCGTAGATGGATTTTGGCGCTTTCCCAGCAGGTTCCAGAAGGCGTGCACGAAGGCGGAGATAGTTACCAGGATAATGGCAACCGTCGTCATGACGAGGCGAGTATAACATGCGGAAATAGGCGTGGTTCATTTTTTTACTCTATAATTTGCATTTATTTCTGGCAAGGGATAAAATAATTTCCACAGAGGAGTTTCACTGAAAGACCAACCCATAAAAAAAATCAAAGAGGAGAGAATTATGAAAGCTACCGTACATCTGAGTAGGCTGATTTCAGTCTTAATTGGACTGGCAATGATTTTTAGTTTGTTGCCAACGCAATTAGCTTCTGCTGATTCACCCACTGTATTCATCAATGAAATACATTATGACAACGCTGGTACCGACACTGGCGAAGCTATCGAGGTCGCTGGACCTGCCGGGACAGATCTGTCCGGTTGGAGCCTGGTGCTTTATAACGGTAGCGGTGGCGCCCATTATGGAACGACAACATTAAGCGGGACTATCCCGGACCTGGGAGGAGGATTCGGTGTAGTAATAGTCAACTATCCAAGTAATGGTATCCAGAATGGTTCGCCGGATGGTATGGCTCTGGTAGATGCTGCCAATAACGTCATTCAGTTCCTGAGCTACGAAGGAACGTTCACTGCTGTCGGTGGTCCGGCTGATGGAATACTTAGCACGGATATTGGTGTGTCAGAGAACGGTTCAGGAGCAGTTGGTGATTCACTGCAATTGACCGGCACTGGCACATCGTATGAAGATTTCACCTGGACTGCTGAAGCACCTAACACCTTTGGCGCAGTCAACACCGGTCAGGTCTTCGGCACGCCTCCTGCTCCTTATATCAACGAAATCCATTACGACAACAGTGGAGCGGACACTGGCGAAGCTATCGAGGTCGCTGGACCTGCCGGCACGGACCTGACGGGCTGGAGCCTGGTGCTCTACAACGGCAGCAATGGGGCCGTCTATGACACGATCGACCTAAGCGGTGTCATTCCCGATCAGCAAAACGGGTATGGGACCCTGGCCTTCTTTAGAGCTGGCATTCAGAACGGTTCGCCGGATGGCATGGCGTTGGTTGATTCCACGAGCAACGTCATTAAGTTCCTGAGTTACGAAGGAACATTCACTGCTGTTGGTGGTCCGGCTGATGGAATGCTTAGCACGAATATTGGTGTGTCAGAGAACGGTTCAGGAGCAGTTGGTAACTCACTGCAATTGACCGGCACTGGCACATCGTATGAAGATTTCACCTGGGCTGCTGAGGCACCCAACACCTTTGGCGCAGTCAACACTGGTCAGGTCTTCGGCACGCCTCCTATCTCTACAATCCCGGAAGGCATGGGCCTGGCCGCCCCCGATTTAGTCGCCATCGGCGAATCCACGCTTCTGACTGTTGCTGTCACACCGGGCGAGAACCCACCTAGCACCGGTCTTTCGGTTAGCTGTGACTTGAGCACAATTGGTGGCTCGGCTACGCAAGCCTTCTATGATGATGGCACCAATGGTGATACTACGGCTGGTGATAACACCTTCTCTTATCTGGCCACACCCGGATTTGATACAAGCGTGAGTTCAAATGATCTTCCGTGCACCATAAGCGATGCCGAAGGGCGTACAGGTGCAACCTCCATCAGCCTCAATGTTATCGTCCCGATCGGCACCGTCAATGGAGTTGTGGGGGATACGGATGATGGAACTGCACACCGGTCATCGTTTGCGCCGCCAAGCGGTAATGGCTCCGGTCAAACCGTTTTTATACAGGGTGTGATCTACGAAAAGACCCTGCAGGCAACCAGCTTTGGAGGCACTTACAAAGGCTTCTATATTCAGAACACAGCCTCTACTGCGGATGGCGATCCGAATACATCCGACGGCCTCTTCGTGTTCATGAGCACATATGACGATCTGATCGGAGACTACGTACCTGCCGTCGGTGACGAGGTCGTTATTTCTGGCAAGATCAGTGAATACTACAACATGACCGAGCTCAGCAGCGCCAGTCTGGTCAAGCCAGTTCTGCGCAGCGGCGTGGATATCGAAGTGGAAGTTCCGCCGGTCGTGGCGAACCCGCTTGCTAATCTGTCCGATGCCAATCGCTATTGGGAACGGCTGCAGGGCATGCGCGTGCAGGTACCACAGGACAGCATCGTTCTTGGTGGTCGCAATGTATTCAATCCAGCGGATGCTGAAATCTGGGTGGCAAGTCCTGATAGCACGATCGCTCAACGCATAGACCCATACACGCGCCGTGCTTTCCGAGATGCTCATCCACTGGACGACAACTATGATCCAACCAACTGGGATGGCAACGGTTATCGCATCCTCATGGGTAGCCTCGGAATCAAGGCAACCGCGGGCAATGCACAGGTATTGATCGATCCGGCGTGGACCTTCGATACCGTGACCAATGCCCCGTCCGGCGGACTCAACTATACCTACAGCAAATACCGCATCGAGATCAGCGAACAGCCTACTTTCAGCGAGGGTGTTGATCCCGCCCAAAACAATCCACCGACCGCTTTTGATCGCAGCCTAAGCTACAACATTGCTGATTACAACCTGGAGAACCTGTACGATTTTCGCGACAATCCCTTCTCCGGCTGCGATTTTGCCAGCGACACAGGCTGCCCAAAGGTGTATCCCTTCTTAGCTGCCGTCAATCCACCCTATGATTACGTCCCAGCCAGTGACGCTGATTATCAGGCTCGCTTGAATGATATCTATCTTCAGATCATCAACGACCTGCACAGCCCGGATATCCTGATGGTCCAGGAAGTTGAAAACCAGGATATTTGTATTGTAACCGCTGGCGCACTTGAGTGTGGGACCATCAATAACGCAGACGGTAAACCAGACGTGCTGCAGGAGCTGGCGCTTAAGATAGCAAGCCTGGGTGGTCCTGCCTACGATGCTGCCTTTGACCGTGATAGCTCCGATTTGCGCGGCATCGCCCCGGCTTTCTTGTATCGCACCGATCGCGTCGAACTCCTGCCCGCGGCTGGTGATCCTGTCCTGGGCACCACTCCAGCGATCGACGGCTACACATCCGTGCCGTATGACAGCGATGTCTCCAACCCGAAGACCCTTAATGCGGAATATGATGGTCAAGGAGCCTGCGAAACCTCGTGGGTCTTCCCAAGGGCTCCAGATATTGCCCTTTTCCGTATCTACAATACAAGCATCGGCGATAGTCTCTATCAGGATGTGTATGTGATCAACAATCACTTCAAGAGTGGTCCCGATGCCTGTGTGGCCCACCGCACCGAACAGGCCAAATATAATGCCGCCATCGTGGCTTTTCTTCAGGCAGCCAGGCCGGACGCCCGCATCGTCGTCGGGGGAGACCTGAATGTTTACCCGCGTCCTGATGATCCATTCGCTCCGATCGGTCAGCCATCTTCAAGCGATCAACTTGGCTCGCTCTATGAACCGAGCTTGGGACTGACAAATCTATGGGACGTCCTGTTAAACCAGGCACCCGAGTCAGCCTACAGCTATGTCTATGTGGGCATGGCGCAGACGCTCGACCAGATGTTTGTCAACCAACCAATGCTGGCCTCTCTTCAGCAGTTCCGTATTGCCCACATCAACAGCGATTTCCCGGCTGATTATTCAGACGATGTGGCGCGTGGTACCAGCGATCACGACCCAAATGTTGCCACTTTCCATACGGTCTTCAACTGGACAGGGTTCTTCCCACCAATTAAAAACCTGCCTCAAGTAAATGTGGCGAATCCTGGCAGAGCCATTCCAGTTAAATTCAGCCTGAACGGTGACCAGGGGATGGAGATATTTGCTGCCGGTTATCCGGTCTCACAGCAGATTGCATGTGATACAGGCACTCCAATAGGTGATCCAGTGCCAATTACAATCATTGCGTCTTCATATGATCCGCACGCTGACCAGTACGTCTTTGTCTGGAAGACAGAGAAGAGCTTGAAAGGCACCTGCCAGCAATTGATCGTTCTATTAATCGATGGCACAACGCACGTTGCCAATTTTAAATTCAAGTAAAATCATCTGCACTATAAAGCTAAGAGCGGAGCTGCACAGCTCCGCTCTTTGATCTATTCTTATCTATGCGTTTCATCCAGCCAGTCAGAGTATTTTCTTATGATCAAGCCCCTCAAAGGGATTTAGGAGCGACGAAATAAAAGCCACTGTTAGAGTGCTGTCAGTCCTTAGGTGATCTTCATTGCGCATCACGAAAACATAGCTTGATCCCACCAGTATAAAAACTTGAATCCATTACACACTGGCAAACTGATGATACAAAAAGATTGGTGGAGTCAGAAGATTTTTTAGGTGTTTTAATAACATCAGCCGTTACCGATTTTCCATACTGAGATCGTAATAATAC
This sequence comes from Anaerolineales bacterium, assembly GCA_049287485.1. Taxonomy (GTDB): domain Bacteria; phylum Chloroflexota; class Anaerolineae; order Anaerolineales; family UBA4823; genus FEB-25. The sequence continues at coordinate 255 of JBAQFX010000006.1, read as the reverse complement.
TTTGTTAACCCACTGGCCAGACCAGATCCTTTTTGTATCCCAACCAATTACCTGCTCAGATATTTACCCAAGAATAATCCTCAACTAGTAATTCTGACCTTCGGACAAAACATCGGACAATATTACAAAATCAGTGTCATTGCGAGCCGCAAGTGGTCTTCTTGCGGCGTGGCAATCTCCAAGTTTCATTGAATATTCAATGGATTAAACTCATAAAATGACCATCTTTGATTTATGTCCGAACTTTCGTCCGAA
>JBAQFX010000005.1:0-100335 GCA_049287485.1 Anaerolineales bacterium | reverse complement strand
CCAGGTGAAACATCCCTTCCCGGCCAGCAAGCTACCGGTGCGAGGACGGTTCAGGGTAACTTGCATGGTGATCGGATCGGCAATGACCACGAACGTTCGCCGTATACAACGCTACCTGGAAGCCAGGATAAAGCGAGAAAATGAGCAAAAGAAGGGCCAAAAAGAGCAGGAATGCTCCCTGGAACAGCCGTCAATTACTTTTTTTGCTTCCCTAACAGCTATTTTTCGTTGTTGGTTGTCTTTTGAAACTACTAAACAAGTAGGTTTTGGTTAGTAAATATGTGTTATTTCAGTGGAGTCATTGTTTATATTCTTATTTAATCATGGAGCATACGCATCCAATATCTGGTGGCATGCAGGAAATAAACGCCCCTCAGCATATGGCGTAAAAGCCACTATTTTTACCCCAAGCGTACCACCATTTATGTTCCCGGGAGAAACTTCTGTACAATCCCATTGGGTGTCTACTGCTGGTCCTTATTGGTTACAAGTTGGATGGATTTACAATTATGGGTGGAGTACTCCTTCGCTTTATTATGAATTTTGTAAATCCCCGTGTCTTAATCCAGGTGATTGGGATTTAGAATTGATCAGCGATTTTAACTGGAACTCAAATGCGACGTTTGAGGTTCATTATTCCGAAATAACTATACAAAGTATACAATATAGTACTTGGTGTGCATTAGTCAATAATATTATGATAATATGCCAAGGAAATTTAGTAATCCCTCCGGTCGAAGTACAAGCTTTGTCGGAGGTTCACAATCATTATAACGAAATTAATACCTACTTTTCATCAGTAAATTATCAAGATAATTCTAGAATCTGGCACTCATTTGATTATTCGTTGTGGGCTGAACATTCTCCATTTTTTGTTCTCAAGTATTCTCCATATGAATATCAGACTTATCGAGAAGATATTTTCTTGTTCTATCTTCCTTGTATTAATTTTAGTATGTATTAGATCGAATATTTTCATGATTCAAAGTTAAGATTGGACATCTGGTAATTAAATGTGGAGTATGAAATGATATTAATAAGACACTTGCCAAAAAAAACTTGGTTAATAATTCCGGTAATAATTGTCCTATTAATCTCTGCTTTCGTCGTGCTTGAAGTAAGGGCTCAGGAAGAATTAGTCAATGAGTTGACAACACGACTTGACCAATTAGGGGTTCCAGTTAAAAGTATAACTATCGACGACCGAATCCCCTTTAAAATAACTATAACAATTTTATCTATTGCAGATAATACTGACAATGATATGTGGAATAAACATATGGCAAAACGAGAAGCTTCTCTCGCCCACAAGTTCGGGTTGAATTTGGAAAGCTTTATCTTGATCATGGTTAGTCCGCAGGGAGATATTCTTGATTGGTCGCAGATATTCCTAAATCAACAATACAGCTATGCTTATCGTCAGTTTTCTTCTGGCAATAAAAACCTGGATAATATAACAACTAAATCTATCCTCAATCAACAGCTTAATTTCAAAGGAATGACAGTAGATGAGTTGCAGGTGACCACAGGTGCAGGTTCTGAGCAAGATGTTCAAACGGTACTGATCAGGTTATCGGCTTCAAATATCCAGACCGCCAATCAGGCAATTCCAGGTCTCATTGGGTCATTGAAAGCAGAGTTGAACAAGGTTAATCAAGAAAGTGATTATTCTATGATAGCGATTTGTCGGCTATGGATTCTCGATACCAATGGTGATGTCTTACTTGACTATCTTTATGATCTGGAAATGGGAAGCGAAACGTGGGGTTTGGCACCAGGGATTACAGATAGTTGGTTCCCGCATCCACTTGAGACGATTGCGCCGACTTTTGAACCAACCGTCACCCCGCCAGGCTACCCACCACCCTATGCAGGATCAACTCCCATTGAACCTTATCCACCTTATCCGTGAAAAGTGTCGGAACAGAGGTTTAAATCAATATTAATCATTGTCTGATCAATATATTTTAGAATTAAACTACTTAATCGATCCGGGCGATTTATTTCGTAATTTCCTCTTGGTGGTACTGTGATTACTCACCGATCTTATAATTTCTCGTCTTCCATATGGTAATTCGGGAGAAAGAGCTCGAAAAAAAGGGTACGCAGGGGCTACGCTCCCTGCGTACCCTTTTTTTTGAAAGATTTCCCCTCCCCCGATGGCTGCAAAGCCAATGGGGGAGGGTCAGGGGTGGGGGCGTGAGTAATTACGTGGTACTTGTCGATCATGTAATCTGAACTTATATGATAATAAGATACCCCTGAAAGGTACCAGGGGTATCAGAATATTTGTAGATCAAAGTTCAGACCATTATGGACTTGTCCGCCCAGGGCCAAGCAGTGGGCACAGCAAGAAGCTGTCACCGGCATCCTGGATGCCATTACCATTCACGTCCACCCACCAGCGCCCGCCCAGGTATCCCGGGTTGAGAAACCGCCAAGCCGTGAGACAGGAGGTGTACGCTTGGGTTTGGCAATTGCATGCGGCATCGTTGTAACTCACAGCGGTGAGATCGGTGTTGAGAGCCGGTTGGATCGTGGTTCGACCTTCTGCTTTACCTTACCTGATAAAAAGGCCTTTAGCAATGCTACAACCTCTGAGTAGCATATCTGAATTTAAGTAATCGCAACTATTTGAGTCTCTCGCTGGCCTCCTGGATGCGCTTCATAATCGATGCTGCCTCCTCTTCGCCGGCGATGTGCACCGTGCCATCCCCGTCCACGTGGGTGGGGATGAGCTCGTAGCCGGTATACTCCCTACCTGAGAAGCGCAAGAGCAGCATTACCCCTTGCTGGTGAGCCAAGTCCCAGGTCTGGTCGAAGACGAAGTTCCCCAGCCCGTAGAACACATCGATGTCATTGATCTGCTGAATGGCCTGCACCACGTGAGTGTGATTGCCCACCACCACGTCCGCCCCGGCCTCCACCGCCACCTGGGCAAAGTGTAGTTGGTAGCTGTTGGGGTCAGAGGTATCCTCTGGTCCCCAATGTGGCATGGCAATGACCACATCGGCTTCGCCGCGTGCATTGGCAATCGCCGCTCTCAGGTTTTCATCCGTCAGCTCGGCAATACCCGGGCTATCCTCTCCCGCAAATGCATTCGGTTCCACCATCCCCAGCGAGATAAAACCAAAGCGTATCCCCTTAACTTCCACCACCACGGTTTGCAGGGCATCTTCCTGGTTCATTCCCGCCCCCACCGGCAGGATATGATTCGCCCGCAGGTTATCCAGGGTATCAAAAAATGCCCGGTTGTAATTATCCCCACAGCTGGCCCCGGCACAATTCTTGATGTGGTTGGTCGCCACACTCATCACGTCAAAACCAGCTTCCGCCGCTGCCACCGCACTCCTCGAGTCACTCACCAGCACGTAAGTCTCGATGCAGCCAGTGTGAGTAGATAAATCGCTCAGGCTTGTATTCAGTGTCCCAACTGCCAGATCGGCATTGGAAATTATTCCACGCACCTCATCGTAGACATAACTCGCATCCCCGCGTACATCAATCGCCGCCTGCACACAGCGTGCTGGCACAATCACCCCGGTGAACAGCAAGGTGATCTGTGCAGGTGGTTCGGAGGTGGGAGTGTCTGATAGTATGACAGTTGCAGTAGCAATCGAGGTCGGTGTGCTGGCTGTCATTGGGTAGGGCGTCGCCTCATTCTCAGGCTGCACCACCAAGGGAAGAGCCACCCCTGCCTTCGTTGCAGTAGCGGTAGGTAGCTCTGTTGGGGCTTGTATCGATGGCAGCAAGCTGGGTATCGCTGGGGGTGTGCTGGGCAGTCTACATCCGCCCAGGATAAGCCCGAGCGAGGTCAGCAGGAAGAGAAGAATCATAAGAGATATCGGCGGCCAGATTTTTTTTATTTCATTCACCACCAAATAGAGAGCCTCAAGTGTACTTTTCCAGTGAATTCTCGATCTCCAGTAAGACCTGTGCATCGTTTTCATCAGCCTTAGCCTTCTCCAGAGCCTTCTTGGAATATCTATCACCAATCTGTCCCAGCGCCCAGGCCACGTGTGCCCGGACTAATGCTTCCGGGTCATATATTAAGGACTGAGATAAGGCTGTCACAGCCCGCGCTTCACCCAGGTTCCCCAGCGCCACCGCTACATTGCGCAAATATCCTCCACGTTTGGCCCGCATGATTGGACTGTGGCGATATTTTTGCTTGAAATCATCCGCGGAGAGTTTCAGCTCTTCCGCTAAATCGAGATCTGGCTCAGATAGGTTGTGCGCAAATGCTGGATCTACCTGTGAGCTGGCGAATCGGTTCCACGGGCAGACTTGCTGGCAGGCGTCACAACCAAAAACCCAGCTACCCATCAGTGGGCGTAGCTTCAGCGGGATTGACCCTTTCAGCTCAATCGTCAAGTATGAGATACAGCGGCGGGCATCCAGGGTGCGGTCGGGCAGGATGCATCCCGTCGGGCAAGCCTGGATGCAGCGGGTGCAAGTGCCACACCGGTCAGCTGTAAAAGGCTGGCCTGATTCGAGCTCCACCCCCAGCAGGACTTCCGCCAGCAGGAAATAGGAGCCTTCATCTGGGTTGATCAGGCAAGTATTCTTACCAATCCAGCCCAAACCTGCTCGCTGGGCCAGCTCGCGCTCCAATAATGGACCAGTATCCGTGTACCAGCGATGCGGGATGGGATGCCCCACCTGTGCTTCTATGAAACTCACCAGGCTTTTCAATCGCCTGGGCAGGAACACATGATAATCCTCAACCCAGGCATATGCTGCTATCTTTCCTTGACGAGATGACTTACTTTGAGCTTTGGCGTCTATATGGCTGGGTGCCGGGTAGCGTGTCCCTAAAACCAGCACCGACCGGCATCCAGGCAACAACAGGTTCGGATTGGTCCGGCATTGCCGAGATCGTTGAGTGCCCATATATGCCATCTCCCCTTGCCTGCCCAGGTCCAACCAAGCTTCGAAGACATCTCCATGTTGCAGGGGATCACAACTGGTGACACTCACCAGGGAGAATCCCATTCGATATGCCCGTTCTTTGATAAGTTGGGTGAGATTCACGCTATGTTGGCCTCTTAAATAAATTGTAGCGCAAGATAGATCCTTGCGCTACACAACGAACTTGCCAAGTTACCCCTACCTATGGAGTGCAAGTCAGGTTGAAGGTAGCCTTGTTGGAGGTCACGTCCACCGGTGAGGTTACATGGAAACGTACCCAACCCGACCCCGAGTCGGTAAACGTCAGCGGGAAAGACAACGATATTGAGCCTGAATTAAACGTGCTGGTTTGCGGACCTGGCAGGTCAAACTGGAAGCCGGGTGTGTCTGAGCCTGCCTCAATGCCATAAGTCAGGGTGGCACCCTGATTGAGAGTAAACGTAGCCGCAAAAGTGAAAGTGTACGGGCATTGACCCAGATACGTATCCTGGTCAACGGACATACTCAGGTTGCTGATCGGGTTGGAAGGTACACCTGTAGATGTGGGTGTGGCACCCGGAGTGCTGGTATATGCTGGTTGGGTCGCCCCGCCACTACCCACTGTGATCAAAACGTACACCGAATCGTTGAAGAATTGCCCCGAGCCATTCTTCATCTTCCAATACCCCTGGTAGCTTCCTGCGTTATTGGGTGCCACCATGTTCACCGATATGTCAATTTGCGCTCCTGGTGCCACCGATTGCGAGATGGGTACGGAGGTGATCGTGCCCATCTGCTCCCCGCTGATAAATGCCAGTGAATAAGATGCCGTCCAGGTGGTGGTCCCCGCATTCTGTAACCTCCAGGTCTTGGTGAAAGCTGCTCCTGGAGATATGACGGTGCCATCCGGGATAGTCACATCCGCCACAAACGCTGCGTTATCGCCTGTCGGTCCAGGAGCTGCCTGGGTGGCGGTTGCTTGCACCGTCTGGGTTGGTGTCAGATCAGCTACCTGGGTCAGCATGGCTATGGCCGTTTGCGCAGCAGCTGTTTGGGTAGCATCAAAAGTTGGTGAGGGTGTCACCGGTGTGGCTGAAGGGGTGGATTGGAAGATTTGCGTGAGTCGGGCATCTGCGGTTTGAGCCGCGGCGGTATAGATCAGGTCTGGGTTGATGGTGGGTGAAGCTGGTGTTTTGCTGCCGCAACCCAATAGAATCATCGGGATAGTTAATAGGGCAAGGGTGAAAATAGTAAATTTCTTGTTCATGTGCTCACCTCAGAAATTGAGGCATAAACTTCAAGCTGCCTCGGTTTTTTTTCCTGATAAGGAAAATCGTTTAGCTATCTCATAAGTCGGTCATATCAAAAATAAAGGACGGCAGATGCGCCGGGGTTATCATACCACGGTTACCCTGCCGCCAAGAATTTGTATCTAGTTCACTAAATTATATTTATTCTCATTACCTTTCAATGCGTGGCGAAACCCATAAAGCCTGGTCATGGTTTGGTGAGCCGTTTGCCAGCACCGCCAGCTCAAACTGGACAGAATGTCCCACTAGAGCTGCCAGGTTGATGTCAAGGGAAGTCAGGGAGCCATCGCAGTTTTCCAACCACTCTCCAACCAGAACTTCCGATCCACTTTCAATATACCGGATTTGGAACTTGACACTTCCAGTGCCACAGTTGTAGCGCAAACCAATCCGGGTGCGCAGGTGGTCATTAGCCTGGATGGTATAAGAGGGGTATAAACCCAGGACCATGCCATCGGTGATTTGTTGCGGGTAGGTTCCCAGCAGGCTGGGATAGGTGGTCCCATCTTCCATCTTGATGTTGGTTCCACTTGCCGCCACACCTGGAGCATCACTGGGTTGGTCACCCCATGGGATATTGGCGGTGGCATTTCGCCAGGTCGCGTTCGGTCCTTTGGCAATGAAATCATACGATAGCGTGTAAGCCGACGTGGGTGATGGAGTCGCTGTGGGCGCTACCGACTTGATCTGCACCCAGAAACTCTCATCAGCTGCTGCACCTAGTCCAAACAATGCGCCACCGGCATTGCGTAAGCGCCAATTACCCTTGTATGTGCCTGGAGTGGTTGGGGCGATCAATGTCACCGATATATCAATCGTACTGCCAGGAGGAACAGTGCCATTGGTAATGGGGGCAGATGCCGGGCCGCTCATCGCGTCACCGTTATAGAATACCAGGCTGTAACCTGAGGTCCAGGTGCATGAGCCATTGTTCTTCAACTGCCAGGTCTTCACAAAAGTTGTCCCGGCACCAATCTCCGTGTTATCGGGCACCGTTATATCCTTGATAAATTGTGCCCGGTCACAAGGAATGGGAGTTTGTGTGGCCGTCGATGGGACGGAAGTGCTGGTTGGTAGCGGTGTATTTGTGGGGGGTAAAGGTGTGTTGGTGGATGGTAAGGCTGTATTGGTGGGCAAAATCACCACCGGTGAGGTGGAGGTTGCGGCGGCTTCACCCGTAGTCGGGCTGGGCATAACGATTGGCGTCCCTTCTGCTGCCTGGGTCTGCTGTGAAACCAGGGTTTGTGCTGCCGCGGTATATACCGGTCCCAGGTCTGTTGTTGGTTGAGCCGAACTGCCGGGAAAATTGCATGCCGTGAGCAATAAAAACGTGACGGCTATAAACAAAATAAGGCGAAATTTCTTCGTGAACATACGATCCTCCTTTATGATACCCGAGATATCATTCCAGTAGACGCAAAATAGGGGGATAAAGTTCCAGTTAAGTAGAATAATACCCTCTTCACCAGTATCCCTTCCACAATATAATCATAACTGAAATTATGCTTCGTAAACTATCAGATTTTCCCGCTTACTTACCTGATCAAGCCACCCTGCATGGACCATGGTCCCGCCCAGGAAATGCCTACGGGCAAGACCTGCCCGGTCAGGTCCTCTTCGGATTCGACGAACACCAATTTATTCGTGGTCGTTCGCCCCTTCCAGCGTCCTTTAACTGTCCCCTCAAACAGCACCTCCACCGTCTCACCGATATAGCGAGCGGCAATCTCACCGGCAATCCGTTCCTGTTGCTCTTCAAGCACACGGAATCTTCGCATCTTCTCTGCCTCAGGCAGGTCATCGATAAATCGCCGGTCTGCCACTGTCCCCGGGCGGGTAGAGTAACGTGCCAGGTGCGCCACATCCAACCTGAGCTCCTCCAATAGATCATACGTGTGTTGGAATTGAGCTTCAGTTTCTCCAGGGAAACCCACGATGATGTCGGTGGCGATCGAAACACCTGGGAAATGATCATTCAAGGCTTTCCGTATCTTTTCCACCAATCGACGGTAATCCTCAGCCGTGTAACCTCGGCGCATGTTTGCCAGCACCCGGTCATCCCCTGCCTGGACCGGCACTTCGATGTGCGGCATCACCCTGGGCAGCTCCGCTATCGTCTCCAGCAACTTGTCTGTCATCCAATTGGGATGTGAGGTTAAAAATCGAATGCGCTCTAAGCCATCGATTTCATGAGTCCTTCGCAACAGGCTCGCCAGGTCGGGCCCTTCGGGGAAATCCTTGCCATACCGGTCGACAATTTGCCCCAGGAAGGTCACTTCGCGCACCCCCTGCGTCACCAGGGCTCTTACTTCAGCCAATATGGTATTTGTAGGACGGCTGCGTTCAACCCCACGCCGGTAGGGGATAATGCAGAAGGTGCAGGCATGGCTACAACCCAATACCACCGGCACATACGCTGAGACGAGTTTTCCCCGTTCATTTGCAGGTAATGCCAGGGCTAAATCAAGCCCCATTTCCTCATCCATGTATCTAAATCGGCGTAGAGTCTCATCGTGCTCCAGCAGTCGGCTCTCCTCTTGGGTCAGGAATGCTACCAGCGGCCCTGGATCAGACGGTGGTGAAAACACATCCACGAACGGGAAACGCTTTTGCAGTTGCTCGTACCCTTTAACCCCCACCATGCAGCCCATCAGATTGATGACCACCTCCGGGCGTTTTTCTTTCAGCGGCTTGAGTGAATACAATCGCCCGTAAGCCTTATTCTCTGCACTCTGTCGTACCACGCAGGTATTCAAGACAATCACATCAGCTTCTTCAGCACGCAAAGACAGACTCATTCCCATACGCTCCAGCGTCGAAGCCACGCGCTGCGAATCAGCCACATTCATCTGGCAACCTTCAGTCCAAATGTGATATTTCATGTCCGGTATTATAACTGAGTGATTTTTATCCTTGATGAGTAAATAATGAATCGAACTCTGGCCATGCTGGCTCATCATTCTCTAATCCTGAAACTTTTAAATCAGATGGTAGAATTGCGCCTATGCCTAAAAACCCAGGTAAAAAAATCTTGACCTTTGCTATCCTGGCGATCATTGGGCTGGCATTGGTCTTTGCGCTTGCTTATCAGGTTCCCTCTGTCAAGACCAGAGTAAGCTGGCGGATTGATATCGCCATGACCTACCTGCGTGGTATCATCAACCCCGTCAAACCCTTCCCCACCCCGGCTGAAACCATCATCCTGCCCACCCAGGTTGCTACCAGTACGCCCTCCAGCCTGCCAACCCAGGTTCCAGACCAGCCTACCACCACCATTGCCCCTAGCGTTACCCCTCAACCTAGTCCGACCCCCATTCCTGCCATGGTTGAGCTTCCCGCCCCGCTTTGGGAACAACAAGGACCCAACAACTGTGGCCCTGCTACACTGGCCCTATACCTGCGCTATTATGGCTGGCAGGGCAACCAGGATGACATCGCCCAGGTGGTCAAGCCCGTCGTCGAAGACCGTAATGTCAATCCGGAGGAGTTGGTCTACTTTGTCCGCACTCACGCTGGCTGGTTGAGTGCCGAGTTCCGCGTGAGTGGCGACCTCCAGCTTCTCAAGCAACTGATTGCCGCCGGGTTCCCGGTGATGATTGAGGAAAGTTTTTATTTCGACACCCCCTACTGGCCCAATGACGACCTGTGGGCCGCTCACTATCTCCTGGTGACGGGTTATGATGAGTCCGCCCAAACCTTCACCGGGCAGGACAGCTTTCATGGACCTAACCAGATCATTTCAGCAGCCACCCTGGATAGCTACTGGCAAATCTTCAATCGTGTTTATCTATTTGTCTATCCACCGGCACAAGAAAGCGCACTCAAAGCCATCCTTGGCGATAACTGGGACGCGGACCTTAATCGCCAGCATGCTCTAGAAGTATCTCAGGCCGAAAGCCAATCCCAGCCAGATAATGCCTACGCCTGGTTTAACCTGGGCAGCAACCTGGTCTACTTTGAACGCTACGGTGAAGCCGCCAGTGCCTACGACACTGCCCGCAATCTGGGACTATATCAACGTATGCTGCGCTACCAATTCGGGCCTTTCTTTGCGTATTTCAACGACGGGGAAACCACAGAGCTATTAACCGTGACGGAATATGCCCTGGAACGCACTCCCAACTCCGAAGAGGCCTTGCTTTGGCATGGCTGGGCACTCTACCGCATGGGTAAGGAGCGGGATGCGGTGACCGATTGGCAAAAAGCCCTGGAATATCATCCGGGATACCAGGATGCCCAATATGCCGTAGACTTTGTCACCGCCAATCCCTAGTTTTTGATCGATTGATAATCTATCCTGAATGCCTGGTTTTTAAACCATGCCCGCTGGGCACATTGATTCTACTGGTGCACGTTATTACTCACCCATCACCAATTATCTCATCTGCCTTGCGGCGACCAAGGAGAAAATAGTCGAGAAATGGGCGTATCTATCGGCCGAAAAGACCGGGAAGGTAGGATCTGCGGCAGTCTCTTTCTTACGTACCCCAAAAGGATATATTCCTTGGCTAGCTCCCAGGTGTGATCGCTGTGGAAATTTGTATTGATCACCAGTAGTTTCGTACCAGACACTGCAGAGATTAACCCATCGCTGAAGACGCCGTGAGCTATACGGTCTTTAAACCGAGTGCTCTTTTCAAAAGTTTCAGCTATGTGTAATGGGTTTTAGTCACCGGTGATCTCGGTCATCTACTGGATATTTCGACCGGTTACCTGGTGTGAAAAACTGGCTTTTGTACCAATGGTGTCGTCATCAGGAGAAGCGAACTGATTGATATGTTTCCTCCTGCGCTTAATCCAATCCTAGCAATAGCTTCGCCCGTTTTAGGGTTTTGACTAGAGGCACCAGCTTCCACATAGGGACTTCGATTTTTTCAGCAATTTCCAGCAGAGTGTGGGAACCATCAGCATAAACCAGTAAGTTCATCATGTCACGCATCTGTTGGCTGCTTTGCTTCGTAGAGAGGGTTGGATAGAGGCCACGCTTGTCCAATTTGGGCTCACACAATGTCGTGACCTTTAAACGCTCGTTGGCTTCGATGCACTCAATGCATCGTCGCAATACATTGTATGATCCTTGCAAACCTTGCGGTGTAACCAAACCTAAATTGTCTAGTGAAGTGTGATACTCGGGATATGTTCCGTATTTCGAGCGCATGATCGATGCTACTGGTAGGTCTACACCGGGAAAACAATATTGGCGCTCATCACTACCTCGGTCGAGGTAAGTGTATTGCATAAACTCAGGGTGCATGTGTTTTAACACATGGAGGGCAACAGTATCGGCCAATGACTCACCCGTCCGCGAAGGCAGGAAGGAATATGTCCTGTTGTCACCAACGCAGGTAACGTTATAACCTGCGATCATATGCTTCTTCATCTCATCCAGATTCAGGCTCAGATACGTGATGGAACCGATCGTCTCTGGAATAAGGACGATCCGGAATGTGTGTTTGCGTTTTTCAGCAAGCAGCCATTTCGCCAGGAAAGTTACCACCGTGGGCCCGGATAATTCATTATTGGCCATGGATGGGTGGCAGATATAGGTCGAAAAGAAGACCTCTTCTCGGCGCTGCCCCGGTATAAGCATTTCTGCATAGGTCAGGTGTCCCTGCTTAAGTTCACTATTTATCACTATCGTATATTTCCCCTCTTTAACGATCTCTTCTCTCTGCCTGTGGGTAATACAAAAACCCCAGCGTTCCTGATAGAAAGATGTAATATAAGGGATGGCATCTGGCTGATTGGGAAGGGAATAGAGGTGTTCCTGCAGTTCACTCAGGGAGACTTGCGTATTGATTGGAATGGAGTAACCAACCAGGTGCAGGTTTGACTGAGCAAAGTCGATGATCTTGTTACCATCAGGATCGAGCACATAGGCATCCCATACATTCCACTCACGCGGCACTGTCCAATCAAAAACCTGGGTGCCAGATGGTACTTCGTGTATGCGCAAATCAGGTAGCTTTTCTGCAATGATGTCAAGTGTTTGTCGCACCCCATCGCCGGTAATACTACGACAAATGGGGAAAAGCCGGCTAACCTGAGCGTACATCTGTTCACCAATGGCTTCCATGGATCAGCCTTTCATCAAGCTACTGGTTTGATCGAATACAGTAACCCCAATGCTCGTCCCGCTTTTATTACTTCCGATACAGCCTCATAGATCGCATTAGCTGAAATAGTACGCAGGCCAATTCCCTGCCTGGGTTGTTCTCCGTGATAGTATCCCTTCTCCCACAGAATGTCACTCATTGGGTTGACATCTGTCAACACACCTCTATCTAAGTCACGTACAAACAGGCCATAATTGCGCTCACTCGTCTCGCCTTTGATATCTGTGTACATGCCGGTGAACTGCTTATGCCAGCGGTAGGGAACTTCATGCATTTCTTCGATATGGTGATAGAAGGTCATGCTGTGCTGGTCGTCCAAATCGAGCACAGCAATCTTCCCGTCTAACCGGCGCAGGATGGCAAAAGGCGAATCAGAGCCATAACCGCTGAAATTATCCACCGAGAACTGTCCTGCCTGGGCACCAATGACCGCAAAGGAATAGATCGGATGACCACTGCGCACCGCATCGGGGTGTTTTCTGGCTACCTCGGTAAGTGCACCCATTTGTGAGGGTGTGGCGCGGATATCAAAAGGGACACCTTTTGTGAAGTCAAAATTGAACAACGGGAACAGAACCGTGCCACGCGGACCCACGGCTTCTAGAAAAGATTCCATCATCGCTTGTGGAGTAGTGCTATATTGTTGTAGACTACGCTTAAGACTGCTGTGGATGAGAACGATGTCCCCGGAATTAATCCCACATTCTTGCCAGTTCTGTGCCATATCAGAGACCATGCTACCTCCATATAAAGGCTGTATCGTATCATGGTTGTACATTTATTTATGCCATACTTTCATCGATTCGTCCCTTAGACCGGCCTAAATGTTTGTATACCTACAATTAGATTTCACCTCAAAACAATTCATGATATTCAAGCGTTGAATCTGCTAAGCAATGGGACTCTATTCAAAGTATTCCATTTTATCACCGACCTGTGATGATTTTATAACCGCTTATATAGGCTGATTAAATTCCTAAATCATCTCACCCACCAGCTAATTTTTGATACATAGCACGGATATTGGCTTTGTGTAGACGCTCGTATTTCTCTCCCGGGAATACCGGGAATGCAAGATCATCAGCTGTCTCATCGACACTGTGACCTGATTGGATATGCTCCATAACTAGCTGCCAGCTACGCTCCAGGTAATTCTTCAAGACATTGATCTCAGCTTTCCCACACCTCACTCCATGTCCAGGGATGATCGTCTCCGCATCGAATTCCAGCAGCTGGTTTAATGCTTTAATCCAGGCGGTGATATCCGCATCGAAGATATACGGGTAGCGTCCCTGAAAGATCAGGTCTGAAGCATAAAGCACCCTTTTCTCTGGTAACCACACGATGGATGAGTCAGGTGTATGCCCACCCATATGGATTACTTCATATTTCACGCCACCCAGCTCTCCTTTGAAACAATCTTCAAAGACCTGGTCAGGGAGCTTGATTTGTAAACCCTTTACGTTCTGTCGGACTTCCTCAGCCTTTATGAGGTCAGTTTTTTCAAGATCGGTGATATATGCCTGGATTTCCTCCTGGCGCCATTCATTTTCCATGCTGGACTGCATGCGTTCGCGGCATAAGCGTTGTGCCAGTATCGGGCAACTGAAAAGCTGGTTGCCCCAGGTATGGTCGCTATGAGAATGCGTGTTAATCACCATCCGCACTTCTTGTTTATGCATGCCCGAAGCTTCAAATAACGCCTCCATCTCACTTGGATAAGATGTGGTATCAATCAATATCATCCCTTCAGTGGTGTGGATCAAGCCTACATTGGCACCTTGCTCGGGACGGATAAAAGCAACGAATTGTGAGTCAATTCTGAGGATTTCCATATCAACTCCTTATCAATGAAATCTTGTTCCCGGCCTCTCTCCATAGCCAGCTATCCAATTGCACTGCCATTGCTCCAACAGACAGCATGGCTTTTATATGCTTCTGAGTATAGATCCCTCCCGCACCAAGCGTTGGGATTCCCAGCTGGACTAGTACACTTACTGTCCTGATCGCCAGGGGTAATATTGCCGGACCGAACAACCTGCCGTGTACTATTTCATCGTCGGATACCGGTACTGTCCCGCGAGGTGGTGCCAGGCTGATCGCCATTGCCCCGGCCTGAATCGCTGCTGGAGCCACCTCGCTGGCACGTTCCATAGGCAGGCGCATGATCACTGGCAGCTCACCAGAAGCTGCCCGGGTGAGAGCAACCACCGTTTCAACACTTGCCTCACTGCTCACTCCCACTTCCACACCCCTCACCCCCTCCACGTTCTCCAAGCGTCTTGCCATCTCTTCCAACGTTTCCGCATTTTGCCCCAGCAGGTGCACGATCACGGGTATGGAGGAACGGCTCCACTGCTCGGCATAATGGCGTAACACTCGCGAAAAGCCGGGGTTTGGATAGCCAGTGTGCAGCAAGAAACCACCTGGGTAGGCCACAAAACGCTTCCCATGTGCAGGGGTGCGAGGTGTCAGGCTGATTGGGTTGGTGATGAACGCCCCCAGCTTACTCCAGTCGATCGGGCTATAGCGGTCAGGTGAAAATCCCAGGCTACCTGCCGCATTCATCAAGGGTGGGTCAAAGCTCAGGTCATGTTTTGCCATATTACCTTCCACTTGCTCCAACATTTATCGGCCCACCTTGCATATTTTCCGTAATTCGAATGATAAATTCGTTCATATCTCACCATTGAAGAATACTCAGGTCAAACACAGGCCCATCCTCACAGGCAAACTTCCAACCCCTTCGGGCATGCACCGCACATGCTCCACACTTTGCCAGGCCTGCACACGGCATTGGCGTTGTTATCAGCACCTGCGCCGGGCAGGGCAAGCTGGCGCTATCAGTGATGCCAAACACGGATCGTAACTCACTTATTTGCGTCGATGGTACATCTAAGGCCATAAAATCTGGCCAATCCAGGGCTTCCTTTAATAAAGCTAGCGGGGAAACCTCCAGCGCCGCCGGTAGTCTTGGCAGAGAAAGATCTGTGAACAAGGTAATGCTTGTGTGCACCTGTGCCACGGAGTGAATCAGAGGCTTCAACCTCGATACTGTCTCGCCCATAGCGATCAATCCCAGGCGTTGCAGGTTGCGTGGCAGGTTAAACCCATACCCCAGTGGACCCATCAGGTCCAGCTCCGTGCCCGGTCCCCATGAAATTGGATATGTTGGGTTTGCCCAAAAACCCCGCTGTGTTTTTTCGCTGATAAACAGCGGGGTTCCAAGAATTGCCATTGGGTCAGCAGTGTCTGATGCCAGCAAATATTGGCCAGTCGCGGGAACAGCCTCAGTCGGGCAATTGATACATACCTCCAATTGCCCACCCACCTCAAGACGGATTTCACTCACCCGACCCGTGTAATGCCCCATGCCTGCATGGTATCACATTTTTTTACTCCTCATGAATATCCTCAGATTTTCGTAGTCCTTCACCTTTTCCATGAATTAAAATATTTTCTATATGCCGGGAAACCCCATCATGTAAACCCGCCTGAAAATGCGGGTATAATCTATCAGAAATTTAATCGGCAATCTACCTGGGAGGTTCCATATGAATGTTGCAAGTTTGCTCAAAGTTTTGGCCGCGGTTGCCTGGCTGGCATTCATCGGCATGATCGTCCTTGTTGTGCTGCGTGCTTCACGAAATAAAAATATGAAAGGTCTTGTGACCATCCTGCTGGTAGTCCTTGTGGCTGCATTACTATTATCCACTGTCAGTGCCGGTTTGGTTTTCATCCAACCGGAAGAGCGCGGGGTGGTCATCTCAGCCTTGCAAGCAGGTGGCTACCGTCCCGATCCCTTGCAGCCAGGCCTGCGCTGGATCATCCCCTACTTCGAGAGTGTGGTCACCTACCCCATCTCCCGCCAAACCTATACCATGTCCATTGCTCCCAGTGAAGGTGAAATCCAGGGTGACGATTCGATCACTGCGCGTACTTCCGACGGGCAGGAAATCTTCGTGGATGCTTCGGTGATCTATGCTATTGACCCTGATAAGGTGGTGCGGGTGCATATCGATTGGCAGGATCGCTATGATAATGAGTTGGTGCGCCCCTTAGCACGTGGGATTATCCGTGATGTGGTCTCACAATACCAGGTCGAACAGGTGGTCACCTCTCAGCGAGTAGCGATGATCTCACAAATAAACAATGACATGAGCCAAAAATTGAGCAATAACGGTTTAATTTTGATCGATTTTATCCTGCGCAACATTACCTTCTCGCCCGAATATGCCGCTTCAGTCGAGCAGAAACAGATTGCCGAGCAGCAGGCTCAACAGGCTGCCTTTGTGGTCGACCAGAGAAAACAGGAAGCTGAGCAAGCCCGGCAAGTCGCCGAGGGTCAGGCTGATGCAGTGGTGATCAATGCTCAAGGTGCGGCAGACGCACGCATCCTCCAGGCTCAGGCTGAGGCTCAAGCTTTGCAGCTCATTGCTGATGCCCTTAAAAATAACGATAAACTATTACTCTATCAATACATCAATCAGCTTGCCCCGGGCATCCAGGTGATGCTGGTTCCCAACGACAATCCTTATCTGCTGACTTTGCCCACCCTTCCTGAAGCGACTGCCATCCCGACACCCTGACCTATCACAAAACCTCAGCAAATTAGTGCATCATGACGACTGAACCCGATAAGATCAATCCATCTCCAAATGCCCCCTCCGGGCGGCAGATCCGCCTGACCACCCTCTCCAGCTGTGCAGGTTGAGCGTCCAAGCTGAGTGCGGAAACGCTGGCGCAGGTGCTGCGCCCCTTACAAGGCATTTTCACCCCTTCAGATTTCCCTGATCTGCTGATTGGGTTGGGTGAGCCAGATGATGCTGCCGTCTGGAAGCTGGATGAAGAGCATGCCCTGGTGGTAACCACCGATTTCTTCACCCCGGTGGTGGATGATGCCTATGATTATGGCGCCATCGCAGCTGCTAATGCCCTCTCGGACGTGTATGCTATGGGCGGTCAGCCTTTCCTGGCTCTAAACATCGCCGCCCTGCCTCCTGATCTGCCCATTGAGGTGATTAGCAATATCCTGCGCGGTGGGGCAGAGGTTGCCCGGGAAGCCGGGGTAGTGATCGCTGGTGGTCATACCATCCAGGATAAAGAGCCGAAATTTGGGTTGGTTGTTGTGGGTTTCGTCAACCCACAACGCATGCTCACCAAGCAGGGATTGCAAGCGGGAGATATGCTGGTGTTAACCAAGCCGCTTGGTTTTGGCACCACTACCACTGCCCTCAAACGCGAGCAAGCCAAACCTTCCGATGCGGCTGAAGTAGTGGGCTGGATGAAAAAGTTGAATAAGACTGCCGCTGAATTGGCGGTGGATCTTGAATTGCATGCTGGCACCGACGTCACCGGCTTTAGCCTGCTCGGGCATGCCTGCGAAATGGCTGATGCTTCAGGTGTGGGTCTTCGCTTTAGCTTTGATAAAATCCCCTTTCTTGCAGGCGCCCGTGGCTATGCTGATCAGTTCATCTTCCCAGGTGGGTCTTACGATAACCGACTGTATTTCGGCTCCAGCGTGCACTTCGCTCCATCCCTCGATGAGCCTTCCCAGATGCTGCTCTTCGACGCCCAGACCAGCGGAGGCTTGCTGCTCGCCGTTCCCCCCGCAAAATTAAACCAGTTCTTATCCCGTGCCGCTCAAAAGGAACAGCCTGTATGGGTGATCGGCGAGGTCATCCAGGGGAAAGGGATCCAAGTCACTCAATGAGTCAGTTTTCTCTTATCAGCACACAGGACTTTCAGTTCGCTTGAGCCACTGTGTGCTTTTTATTCACATAGGTGCTAAATGCCTGCTCATAAAGAATTGTCATTCACCTCCCATCGTTCGGCTGTCTTAGGGCTAAGCGGCATGGTTGCCACCTCCCAGCCTTTGGCTGTGGCAGCCGGGTTAGAAATCCTTGCTCAAGGCGGCAATGCCGCCGATGCTGCTATTGCCACCGCTGCCGCCCTGAACGTCACTGAGCCCACTTCCACCGGGCTGGGTGGAGATTGTTTCGCTTTGTATTATGATGCTTCCAGTGGGCAGGTAACCGCATTGAACGGCTCCGGTCGCGCCCCAGTTGGTTTGAGCATTGACCGCATGAGGCAAGAAGGGTTAAGGAATAGCCTGCCACCCCTCCATCCCTACACCATCACCGTCCCGGGTGCCTGTGCCGGCTGGTGTGACCTGTTAGCGCGACATGGGCGCCTGTCTCTCAGTCAGGTGCTAACTCCCGCCATTCGTCTGGCTGAACGAGGTTTTCCGGTTGCACCGATCACCGCTTACTTTTGGGAGCGCAGTGCTGAACGCCTGAGGCATGCCCCTGGTGGAGCCGCGCTGACCATCGAGGGGCACGCCCCGCATGCCGGTGAAATCTTCCATAATCCCGGCCTGGCGCGTACTTTCCACAAAATTGCTGAAGGCGGTAAAGCAGCTTTCTACCAGGGTGAGATTTCCGAGGCCATTGCCAGCGTGGTCCAGCAAGCAGGCGGCTGCCTATCAATGGATGACCTGGCCGCCCACACCAGCACCTGGGAGCAGCCTATCAGCACCACCTACCGCGGCCTGCGGGTGTGGGAGTGCCCACCCAACGGGCAGGGATTGGCTGCTCTCATAGCGCTCAACCTGCTGGAAGGTTTCGACCTCGCTTCCATGCCTCCCCTCTCGGCCATGCGCTTGCATCTGATGATTGAAGCCATGCGCCTGGCTTTTGCCGATACCCGCTGGTTTGTGGCTGACCCCGCATTCAACCCTGCCCCGCTGGAATGGCTGTTATCCAAGGATTATGCCGCTGAACGCCGCAAGCTGATCCACCCCCACCATGCCACCCTCGACCAAACCCGCGGCACCCCCACTTCTTCCTCCGACACGGTTTATCTCAGCGTGGTGGATGCTGATGGCAATGCCTGTTCTTTCATTAACAGCAATTATATGGGCTTTGGCACTTGCATCGTTCCCCCCGGCTGGGGCTTCACCTTGCAGAATCGCGGCCTGGGTTTTTCGTTGGACCCCTCTCATCCCAATGCCCTTGAGCCCGGCAAGCGACCTTACCATACCATTATCCCGGGTATGCTCACCATAGACAACGAGCAATCTTCCGGCCTCCCCAACCTGCTCTACGCCAGTTTTGGCGTGATGGGTGGCTTCATGCAGCCCCAAGGGCACATGCAGGTGGTCGTGGGTCTGATAGATGATGGTCTGGACCCGCAAGCAGCCCTCGACCGGCCTCGTTTCTGCATTGATGATGGCATGTCCAGAGGTCAGGTGGCATTAGAAAAAGGAATTTTGCCAGAAATTCAATCAGAACTGAGCAAGATGGGACATAGCGTGTATGCACTAAGTGGACATGACCGTGCCATTTTCGGGCGCGGGCAAGTTATCCGGAGTGATGCTCAAACCGGCGTGTTGTGCGGTGGCAGCGACCCGCGCGCCGATGGCTGTGCCATGAGCTTATAGACTTAATCTATCTTGATTTCCCCCTTACCTCCACCGGGTTTTGTCCCCGTTCACCCGACCGGATTGGGTATTGCATGGGTATATATAACACGCTCGGTCGCCCTCGACCCGCCTGTGGAAACAGGTTCATCAGCTGGTACACCTCTTGGGGAACATCCATGTTCACTGCGAGCCCCATTTCTTTCGCATCACCGACATTAATTGGATAATCATGCGTCCAGATCCCGCTGGATAGCATTTCTGCTAAGGCTTCCGCTTTCTCTCGCGGCATCTGCCCGTGGCTGAGGATATTGATGATCAGGCTGCGGATTTGCCCGACCGCCTTGCGCGCCACATCCGCCATGATCAAGGTCTCGTCATCCACCTCATTGGCTTGTTTCTGTTCCACCGCCTTCAGGATGGAATTTGCCGGCCATTGACCGAGTTGTGGGTCAACCGGACCCAGCACTCCATTTTCATCCATCACGATTTCATCCGCTGCCAGAGCCAGTAACGTTCCACCAGACATGGCGTAATGCGGTACGAACACGGTCACCTTCCCCGGATGGCGGCACAATGCCATGGCAATGAGCTCGGTAGCCAGCACCAATCCTCCCGGGGTGTGCAGGATCAAATCGATCGGCATATTGGGGTCAGTCAGCTTGATCGCCCGTAGTACCTCTTCAGAATCGTGAATGTCAATATAGCGCGCCAGGGGGAAACCTAACAATGCCAGCATCTCCTCCCGATGAATCATGGCGATCACCCGCGTACCCCGCTTGGTCTCGATGGATTTCAGCAGGCGCATCCTGGCAGCTTCGAGCATTTTCTGCCGCACGACAGGCTGGAACAGGATGATGATAAAAATGATGATGAAGATATCAAATATGGCTGACATTACCGAACTCCTATAATTCCTCACCCTCCCCTAAAACGATCCAGGTCAGGGTACCTTTACCACGGGTGATATTCATCCGGGTATGGTCGGGATCGATTCCTCGAGTTCAACGCAAAAAGCCATCCCAACAGTAAGCCACACATAAAACCTCCCACGTGTGCCCAATAGGCTAAGCCTCCGGAGGCCGCACCACCCAGAGCAGCCACGCCGCTATAGAACTGTAGCAAGAACCAGATGACAATAAATATCACCGAAGGGATGTTCACAAACCAGGGCAGGATGAATAATGGGATGAAGGTAACCACGCGTGCCCTGGGGAAAAATATCATGTAAGCTGCCAACACCCCAGCAATCGCCCCGCTGGCGCCGATGGCCGGCACTTGCGAGCTCGGAGCAATAAATGCCTGGGTCAGCCCACTGACCACGCCACAAACCAGGTAGAACAGCAGATAAACAAATGATCCCAGGCGGTCTTCAACGTTATCCCCAAAGATGATCAGCACCCACATGTTGCCAATAATATGCAGCCAGCCGCCGTGCAGGAACATGGATGTGATGAGCGGGATGGCACACCCATTGACCAGTACGCCTATCCCTGGGATCGATGCCGTGGAGATGTCCTTCAACAGGGGGGCCGCGCACTGGCTGGGGGTCATGCCATAGGTGCTGATCAGCTGGTTCAATTGGAACTGACCCAGTGGTAACTCGATCAGCACAAACACCAGCACGTTGGCTATCACTAATAACCAGTTAACCAGTGGGAAGGATCTTGAGTGGATGGTGTCTTTGATGGGGATCATATCTTTTCGATATTTTCCTTTTCATCTCCCCGTGTAATTTCCAGAATCTGGTCAGGATGTCTCTGGAGGCGTACTTTCTGGAACGCCCTCTGGTGCGGGTCCGGCCTCGATTTCCACCTTATCTTCCATGGTGATCTGCCCCCGCAGGAAAGCTCCCTCTTCCGTGGAAAACGAAACCGTCACCACATTCCCCCACACCTTGCCGGTGGAGCGTATTTCCAGCCGTTCGGAGGTGATATCACCCTTGACTGCCCCGGCGATGACGACCGTGTTGGCGCGTAATGTCTGACAGGTCACCCGACCTGTTTCGCCCACCACCAGTAAACCTCGCATGGCAACGTCGCCCTCGAATGTGCCTTCGATCCGCACGCCTCCGCTGCCCCCGATGTTGCCTTTCCAGTTGATCCCCGCACTCAGAACGGAAGTAATGCGGTCAAGTGCGGTTGCTGAAGGCTGGGGAGCGGGTACGTTAGGGTTTGGGGCGCTTCTCTTGCGAAACATTCTTCCTCCTGTTTCTTACCATCCAATCGATCGGACATCTATAATATTGTACCCTGAATCCACTCCCAGTAACTCTCCCCCCGTCCAGTCTGTTATCATGCTTTTTATACAAACCACAACCAAGGCTTAAATTGCGTAAACCCAGATTGGCCCAGCCTTTTATTTCCAGAATGTTTTCTGCTCTATTACACCTGGCTTTATTCCAGCCGTGTTTTAGGTTATGGTAAATATCGTGCTCTGCTTGGGCAAAGGCACATATCCGGCTTTCAGGATGGCTTGCCTGGCGCTCTCCACCTGGGGCAGGTGCTCGTTGATGTACAGCCTTGCCAGCTCCCGTTTCCGCTCTGAAACGCTCCCATCCTGCAGCATCAGCCAGGAGTTGACCAGGTACACCGCCATATCTGCCAGGTCTGAAGCGTGGTAATCGATCACCTCGCGTTCCTTCTCTTTTAAGGTGTCGGTCGCCTGTCTAAATTGCTCAACCGCTTCAATTAACCTGGTTTTGAGGTCTGCAAGCTCCTCCCCATAGTCCAAACCCGCCCATTCATCCAGCAATCCATCCAGGGCATGACCCAGCAGTTTACCCGTGGCCGCCACGATTTGCAATTGACTGGTGCCCTCATAAATATTGGTCACTCGCACGTCGCGGAAGTGCCGTTCCACGTTGAACTCACACATGTAGCCCACCCCGCCGTGGATTTGCATGGCGTGGTAACACACCCGGTTGCCCATCTCCGAGCCATAATACTTGGTTAGGGGTGTCAGCGTTTCCGCCAGGCTGGAAACCTGCTTGAGCTTCTGCCGTAGCTCTGGGTCAGGAGTGGTATTTGCTTCTGAAAGTTGCTCATAGACCTTTACCCGGTCCACCCATTTGGCAGTCTCGCAGGTTAACACCCGGGCTGCCTCGATCTCCCCCCGCATGGATGCCAGCATCCGTGCAACCGGTGGTATATTGCAAATCGGCCGGTTGAATTGGTGGCGCTCGGTGGCATAAGTGTAGGCCTCCCGGTATGCTGCCTCGGCAATCCCAATGGCTTGCGCCCCCACCGCCAGCCTGGCACCATTCATTAGCGCCATGGCATAGCGCATCAGTCCATACCGGCGTTTGCCCAGCAGCTCCGCCGGGGTATGATTGTACTGCACTTCACAGGTGGGTGAGGCATGGATGCCCATTTTGTTCTCGATGCGCCGGATGCGCACCGTCTCATCCCGCTCGACCACGAACAGCGATAATCCACGTGCATCGCTGGAACCAGGCTCGCTGCGTGCCAGCACCAGTGAAATATCCGCACAACCGTTGGTGGCGAAGCGCTTGACCCCCTCAATGAACCATTTCCCACTCGCCGCATCATAACTCGCCCTGGTCTGCACTGCCCCCAGGTCGGAGCCTGCATCCGGCTCGGTCAGGATCATCGCCCCCGAAGCCCCTTCCTGGCTGAATTTGGGCAGCAGCCGCTCTTTCATCTCGGGCGTTCCATACTCGTTGATCGCCGCCGAGATTTCCTGCAGCCCAAACAGGGTCATCAATCCAGCATCTGCCCGCGAGGTGATCTCGACCATCATCTGGAAGATAGATTCTGGCAGATTCAAACCTCCATACTCCCACGGTAGCATGGCTCCCATCAGGTCAGCCTGCTTAAGCGCCAGCAAGCCTTCCTGGGTGGCAGCCGTGTAACTGACCTGCCCATCCTCGAAATGTGCCCCCTCCTGGTCAGCTTCAGCGGCCCGCGGGGCAATCACTTTCGCACAGATCTCGCCGAGGACCTCTAATAGCAGCCGGTAGTTATCCTTGGCATCAGCATAATGGCGTGGTGCTGCCGGGTACTCCTGGTGATATTGGTACCCCTTCTCTTTGATTTCCATCACATCCTGCAGTTCAAGCCGTTCCAGGCGGAATTGCAGGTCAGCATTATCCAGGAAAAAGTTTTCGCTCATCAGGACTCCCGTATCTATTTGGTTTTTTCTCGCAAAGACTTGATCAGCAACGGTAACACTTCCGCTACATCTCCCACGATCTTGTAATGTGCAATCTGGAAGATAGGCGCATTGGGGTCAGTATTGATAGCAATAATCTTACTGGATTGATCCATCCCTGCCCGGTGCTGGATTGCACCTGATATGCCGGCTGCGATGTACAGGCGTGGCCTCACTGTGTTACCTGTCTGCCCGATCTGGTGCTCCCGGGAAATAAAGCCGGCATCCACCGCTGCACGTGATGCGCCCACCTCTCCCCCCAGTGCGTTCGCCAACTCACGCACCAGCTCAAACTCTTCCGGGCTATCCACTCCCGCCCCAGCTGCCACGATCACCGGCGCGTCTTTCAGCCTCACCGTAGGCTCACGTTTTTCCTGGCTTAAAACTTTCAGGGCAAAATCCCTTGGTTTAAAAGCCACCTTCACTTTTTCAATCTGTCCCTTCCGGTTGGGGTCTGGCTCGCCTCGTCGCATTACCCCTTCCCGCACTGTCGCCATCTGTGGTCGCGTTTTGGGATTGACGATGGTAGCAATGATGTTACCTCCGAAAGCCGGTCGCACCTGAAAAAGCAAGTTCTTATAAGTGGTCTTATCCTTCTTAGAGGTGTAATCCCCAATCTGCAGGTCGGTGCAGTCTGCTGTTAGTCCCACTTTAAGGGCACTGGCCAGCCGTGGAGCCAGGTCACGCCCGATGGGTGTGGCACCAATCAGGAAAATGTACGGTTTCCTTTGCCGCACCAGGCTGGTGATCACCCGGCAGTATGGCAGCGTGCGATACATTTCCAGCTCAGGGTCCTCCGCCAGCAGCACCTGGTCTGCACCATATTGAATGACCCGTACTGGCAGCTCCCCCATCTGGTCACCGCATAAAACCGCCCACACCTCACTACCCAGCTGCCTGGCAATTTCCCCACCTTTTGCCAGCAATTCCAGGCTGACTTCTGACACCTGTTGTTCTTCCTGTTCAATAAAAACCCATACGTTACGCTCTTCGGTCATCGCTAAACCTCTATCCAACAATATATTCCTGTACCAGCTCGGCAATCAGGGCTTTTATCCCCTCCGGTGTTGGCTGGATTTCCTTGCTATCCGTGGTTTCGAGCACCACGTAGTTGACCTTATACACCTGGGTGGGTGAGCCGGCTAATCCCAGCCCTTTTTCATCCACCTTCAAATCACCTGCCGTCCACACTTCGATATTGAGCTTGCGTTCATTCAAATATTTCCCCAATTGTTGCTCGTTCTCAAACTCAGGCCATTTTTTTAGCAATTTTGTGTATTCATTGGGTGTAGCTGCCATTTTATATTCGATGCGCCTGCGAGCTGATGCCGGGCGTGGTCGGTTGGCAGACCCTACCACCGTCAGCAGGCACGGCAGGTGGCAGCTGACCAATTCCGTCCCCAGCTCAAATGCCCGTCTCACCACGATTTCGTGCTCCTGCATGTCAATGATCGCTTCCGAGTAAGTGATCTGCGGGATACCCAGCTTTTCCGCCACTTGTGGTCCCACCTGGGCAGTATCCCCATCGATGGCTTGCCGCCCGCAAAATACCAGGTCATATTCACCCAGCTTATCAATCGCGCATTTCAGTGTGTATGAGGTAGCCTGGGTATCCGCCCCAGCGAATTTACGATCAGACAGCAGCACTACCCGATCTGCCCCTCGGTAGAGCGCTTCACGTAACACCTCCGCAGCCTGCATCGGTCCCATCGTTAGCACGGTGACACTCCCTCCATGCTGTTCTTTCAAGCTCAGCGCCATCTCCAGTGCGTTCAGGTCTTCAGGGTTGAAAATGGCGGGTAGCGCATTACGGTTCATGGTTCCGTCTGCGGTCATCACCTCGCCTGTCACGTTGCGCGTGTCAGGCACCTGTTTAATGAGCACTACAGAATGAAAGGTTCGATTGAAAGGCATTCACAGCTCCTTGAAATTAAAAATTCGGAAAAAGTGAGAAAGAAGGGAATTCTTAACTCTCATATCTGGCGAGGAAACGCCAGGGGATACTTTTCCAAGGTTCTGGTACACCATTTAAACCCACACGCGGGCCGGTAGTCACGCATGAATCGGGGATATTTTCCCCGAATTCTAAGAAAATTTCTGCATCAGGAACACATAGGTCAGCATCATTTTGTTCCCGTCCGATCGCCAGCGCCATACAGATTTTCCCAGGCCCATCCGTCCATTGTTTTTGTGGTCTTCCAGCTCTCCGGGCAGCAATACGCTCAATGCCTTCAGTGGGCTTGATCCCCCGTATGAGCACTGCTGCCGGGAAACCTTCACGCTCTGTCACGAAATTGAGCATCCAATAATTCCCATAGGTAAAGTACACGTAGGTCCGCCCTGGTGGGCCATATAATACCCGTGTACGTGGGGTTAATCCAGCGCTGGCATGGCAACCCAGGTCCTCTTCACCAATATAGGCTTCTGTCTCCACGATGATCCCTGCTGTGCGCACTCCCCCCTCCATCCGCACCAATCGCATCCCCAGTAGCTCACGCGCCACTTGCAGGGTGGGATGATTAAAAAATGGACGCTCTATCCTTTTTGCGGAGGTCATCCAGCAATTTAACCACAAACCTCCCAAGCTGCAAAGCTATGTTTTACGACCTTTTGCTTGCTGGAGTACCGTGCGAATTCAGGTTTGTTACTGGTTTAATTGGTAATTCGGCGCTTCCTTGGTAATGATCACATCATGTGGATGGCTTTCAATCAATCCAGCGTTGGTTATGCGTATTAGCTTGACCTGTGTGCGCAAATCCTCCAGTGTGGCAGCCCCTGCATAACCCATCCCAGAGCGTAACCCTCCCATCATTTGGTAAATATAATCATGCACGTTACCCTTGTAGGGCACACGTCCTTCGATCCCTTCTGGCACCAACTTGCCACTGCCATCCATGACGCTGCCATAACGATCCTTACCATAGCCTTGCAATGCCCCCAGACTACCCATCCCTCGGTATTCCTTGAACCGTCGTCCTTCGAATAACACTACTTCTCCGGGTGATTCATCTAACCCAGCCAACAAACTGCCCAACATGACCACATCCGCCCCTGCCACAATGGCTTTGACGATATCCCCACTGTACTTTATCCCACCGTCTGCAATTGATGGGACGCCATATTTACGTGACACCCGGGTGCATTCATAGATTGCTGAAACTTGTGGCATGCCTGCCCCAGAGATCACCCGAGTAGTGCAAATGGAACCCGCACCGATCCCAACCTTGATCCCATTCGCTCCCGCTTTAACTAATGCCTCAGCCCCTTCTGCTGTGACCACATTTCCAGCAACCACTGGTAAATCCGGCCAGTTCTTGTGGATACGTTTGATCGCCCTGATAACCCCTGCCGAATGCCCGTGAGCGGTATCAATCACCACTACATCCACCTCTTCCTTGACTAAAAGTTGGACGCGTTCTTCCAGGTCAGCTCCCACCCCCACCGCAGCCCCAACCAGCAACCGTCCCTTTGAATCTTTGGCTGCATTGGGAAAATCTCGGGCTTTCTGAATGTCTTTAACAGTGATGAGACCCTTCACCAAACCCTCTTCATTGACCAGTGGCAGCTTCTCAATCTTATGCTTCTGCAGCAAGAGTTTAGCTTCTTCCAGGTTGATGCCCACCCTGGCTGTCACCAGCGGTTGCGGTGTCATGAACTGTTGGACTGGCAGGTCATAATCTGACTTCTCAATAAATCGGATATCCCGGTTGGTTAAGATGCCAACCAACTTTCCATTGGAGACTACAATCGGCACACCGCTGATATGGTAGGTAGACATGATTTGGTCAGCTTCACGCAATGTAGCATTGGGAGGTAACATGATCGGCTCAACAATCATTCCTGATTGCGAGCGTTTTACTTTATCTACCTCTGCTGCTTGAGCTTGAGGTGACTGGTTGCGGTGGAGGATGCCAATACCTCCCTCGCGTGCTAGGGCAATTGCCAGTCGTGCCTCGGTCACGGTGTCCATCGCCGCTGAGACAATCGGGATATTCAAGCGAATGTTGGTGGTGAGCTGACCACTCACCTTGGTCTGGTCAGGCAGCACCTCCGCATAACCCGGGACGATCAAGACATCATCAAAGGTGAGTGCCTCAAACTTGTTAAACAATTCTTCATTCATAAGGAATCTCTCCTGGATTCATTTGGGTAATGATCGATTAAGGGCATTACGAACCTTCACGGTAATATTAATTGGTCGATTTTATCACATCCATTCTGACTAGACAACTTTGTCATACAACCCACTGCCTGTTTATCACCCGTGATGACCTTTGCTTGCGATATTTTCCTGCTATGGTATAATGGCAACCTCGCGGGCGGATAGCTCAGTTGGTTAGAGCATCGCGTTGACATCGCGAAGGCCGTAGGTTCGAGTCCTATTCCGCCCACACGAAGGCAATTATAATAACGAGCAGGATTATTTTCCCTGTTCGTTATTTTTTTATCAGGAGACATTCATGCTGCTCCATTCTGCCTCCCAATTGCTTACCATTGCTGGCTCACCCCAACGCGGGCGTGAGCTCGGCCGTCTGGGTATCATCCCCGATGGTGCCGCTCTTATCCGCAGTGAAAAAATCGTCGCCGTCGGTACCACCTCCGAGTTGCGCCAGGCTTACCCGCAGGAAGAGACCCTCGATGCCACGGGTCTGCTGGTCATGCCCGGTTTTGTCGACCCGCATACCCACCTGCTGTGGGTGGGTGACCGTGCTGCTGAGTTCGAGCAGCGCTTGCAAGGTAAGACCTATCTGGAGATCCTGGCGGCTGGCGGTGGCATCCTCTCCACCGTGAGCCTTACTCGTCAGGCTTCCATTCAAACCATGCTTGATGAAACCCGTCCCCGCCTGCGTGACATGCTCACTTATGGTACTACCACCGCCGAAGCCAAGACCGGTTATGGACTGCAGACTGAAACCGAATTGCGCATGCTGCAAGCCCTGCTACTCCTGGACGCTGAAGGACCGCTAGAGATTGCCCCTACCTTCCTTGGTGCGCATGCCATCCCTCCCGAATTCAAAGATAATCCCGATGGTTACACTTCTCTGCTGTGCTTAGAGATGCTCCCGGCTGTGCAGCAGTGGTGGCATGAACACCTTCCCGCCCGTCCATTGCCCTTCGTGGATGTTTTCTGTGAGACAGGTGCCTTCAGCCTGGCGCAGTCTCGCCGCATCCTAGAAACAGCCAAACTTCTGGGGTTCCCGCTCAAGATTCACGCCGATGAGTTCGACAACCTGGGTGGAGCCAGCCTGGCAGCTGAGCTGGGCGCCGTTTCTGCCGATCATCTGGTGAAATCTTCACCAGATGATATTACCTCCCTGGCTCACTCCGCTACTGTGGCTGTGGCTTTGCCCTGCACGCCCTTTGGTCTGGCGGAAAGTAGTTATACCCCTGCTCAAGCCATCCTCGAAGCAGGCGGCTTGCTGGCTCTGGCCACCGACCTCAACCCAGGCACCGCCTGGGGTGGTAATATGCAGTTCGCCATCGCCCTGGCCTGTCGCTACATGCGCCTGACCCCTGCCCAGGCTATCGTCGCTGCCACCCTCAACGCGGCCGCTGCTATCCATCGTGAAGACCTGGTTGGCTCCCTCGAACCCGGCAAACAGGCTGACCTACTCATCCTCAATGTCCCCAATTATCGCCACCTGGGTTACCGTTTCAGTGCCAATTTGGTTCACACCATCATCAAGCGCGGTGAAATCATGGACATTTGCCAATCGTAGATTACATCTATCCGGTTTATGCTCATTCCAGATTGTGCTATACAAAACCCATCCTACTGCCATTTGTTAGGGGCGCAGGGGGCTAGGTTTCAAAATCTAAATATATAGTTCCACCCCTGCGCCCCTACTGCTATTAGAATTGAAAATAAATGATCGGGTTGTAACCAATTCGTGAATAGAAAAAATCATCAATTCAATCGGGATAAAACCCTCAATTAGAAAATAGGTGACCCATGCCCTCCTCACTCATCAAACTTTCCCCCGCTAATCTGACCTTTCTGTGGGACGAATGTCCACGCTGCTTCTATCTCAAACACATCCATGGCATCAACCGGCCGGCCGCCCCTTTTCCGTCTATCTTCAATGCTATCGACCGCTTGATGAAAGCCCACTATGCCGGCCGCCCCACTTCTGATCTCAGTCCCTCCCTGCTCCCAGGGACCCTGAGTGTTTCTGAGAAGTGGATCGAGTCCCTCCCCATCAACCTGCCCGGTCATACCCTGAGCTGTTTTCTGAGGGGCAAGTTCGATGCCCTGATCCACTTTGAAGACGGCTCTCACGGCGTGGTCGACTTCAAGACCTCTGAGCCGAAGCCCGCTCAAATCCCCTTCTACAGTCGCCAATTGCATGCTTACGCTTACGCCCTGGAACACCCCGCCCCTGGTAAGCTCGCTCTCAGCCCCATCTCCTGCCTGGGTTTGCTGGTGGAGGCCCCACATGCCACCCTGTTAGCCACCACCCATGAAATTTCCTTTAATTTCATTTCCACCTGGATGGAAGTACCTCTCCTGCGAGACGGTTTCATCCACTTCCTTGACCAGGTCCTGACACTCCTTGAGCTACCAGAACCCCCTGTTGCAAGCGAGAAATGCACTTATTGCCAGTACCGCCAGCATGCCCGCGAGCACGGCATGTGACATAACCAATTATCGGTATAAACAAAAATCCGGGAATAACCTTCCCGGATTCGTATTTATAAAAACTTCGTGTCCTTTTTTCCATTAGTGGTTAATTTTTTTTTCCCTAAGGTGGGGGCAAGAAGTTCCACGGGTTCACCTTACCATAGCTCTCGTTTAGCATCTCGAAGTGCAGGTGCGGCCCCGAAGAGTTTCCCGTGCTGCCGAAGTAACCAATCACATCCCCCTGATACATGCTGTATCCGCAGCCCACATTCAGGGCACTTAGATGGGCATACAAGGTCTGCCATCCATTCCCATGGTCAATCACAATCACATTACCGTAACCCCAATCATTCCACCCAGCATATACCACCACGCCATTATCTGCAGCATATATCGCATCCCCCAACCCTCCGGCAATATCGATCCCAAAGTGGTTGATGGAAGGCGTATAATCATATCCCGATAGCCAGTGGTTGTTTGCCGGCCAGATGAATGAGCCCGTGCCGACCGCCCCATCCACGATCGTGCCGCAAAAGCCCGGCCCCAGGATTTTCGCCACCCCAGGGTTACTTCGCGAGATGCGCGGAGCACTCCACGTGACATAATCCCGTTGCCCTCCCGGAACAAACAGCATTGTCCCCGGTTCAATATTGGGATGGGAATAATCTCCTAATGTGGCCGGATCAAGGTGGTTACCCGGCCAGTTGACAATCACATCCGGTGTGACGCCATAACCATGCGCCACCCCGTTCAATCCCTCCCCTTCCGACCAGCGGTGGTAGGTTCCATCCATCGGCATGATATTCAGCACCAATCCCGGATGGATATAATGTGGATCATCCGACAATGTATAATAATTCCCCCATAAAATTGTCTCAGGTTTCAATCCAAACATCTCGGCGATCCCAAAAATGGTGTCACCTTCTTTGATCGTGTATGTGATAATCTCAGTGCGCGGACGCGAGGGGATCGTGGTGTGGATTAACGCCAGGCGTATGATGCCATACTGGTACACTGATCCACCAGTTGCAAATGCCGGCATAACGGCTGGCACTGCTGTGGGCGTCGCCGTGGGGGCCTCCGCCGCCAGCGCTGCTTCACGTGGTGGGTTGATTTCAGGTTGTTGAAAATGTAAGTAGAACAGGCGCATTCCCACAGCTGCCAGCAAAATCAGTGCCACAGTTAAAAAAGCAGTTCCCAGGCGATATACCTTCTCACCTAGGCCTTGTTGGGATAGTCTTTCCCAGACTGACTGTCTCCGGCTTTCCTCAGCTCCTATATCCCCAGGAGGTGCTGCTTGACTCACTTTCACCTCATCCTCTGTAGCCGGGATTTCATCTAGATATGGATCATTTGACATGGTTTTTGTTCCAAGCGTATCTCCGCTTACACCATTGGAGGCTATTGCTCAAGGCCGTAAACCTCTCGATGGATTTGCATCATAACACCCCACGGGGTATGCGTCAAGCCACCCATAGCAGACCTGATGACCCACCCTAAGGTTGGTTAATTTGGTCGATCACCGCTTGGGCTGCAGTTTGAGGCTCACTTTGGGCCTTTAGTACACTGACGACTGCCTGTTCCAGGGCTGGGCCAATGCTGGCTACCAGATCCTCTGAGGGCATCAGCCCGGCGGAGTATGATATTTGCTCGATTACCTGGCGATTTTCTATATCCTGCCAGCTCTGCAAAGCATCTACCCTGGGCGGCAGGTACCCCGCTGCATAAGTCCACTCCGCCAGGAATTCCTTCTCCACCAGGAACTCAGCCAGGTCTACGCTCTGGGTACGCATTGTCTGATTCTGACCAGCCAGTGCCCAGCTCCAGCCTGTTGCCAGGGTGAATGGGATGCCATCTGGCGTTGGAAGGGGTGCCAAGACTACATCATCTTGGGAGGAGAGTTGGTCACGAATATAATCCGATGCCCAGGTGATTGCCATCGGGTACGAGTCTCCCAGGAAAGCCTCCCAAACCTGAGTGTCATCCGCATACTCAGTTAGAGTTACTGGCATCACTCCTGCCTGGCTGGCGCGCTGGTCATATTCGAGGATACGGGTTAATTCCGCTTCATCCAGCATCGGGCGCCCTTGTCTATCTTGTAAGCTTCCCCCGGTCGCCAGGTACATGCAAAGGGTGAAGAGGGCTTGAGGATCGCCTGCCGGGTATAGCAGCACTTCACCTAAACTGATGGCAGTCTCCAGGTTGTAGGGGCTGACGCCTAGCATGGATGGACGGTGAGCCAAGACCAAGGCATCCCCTGCAAAGGGTATTCCATAAGTACTGTTTTTCAAGTGTGCCAGCTGGCGGGTATACTCAAACCAGCTCTGCCCATCCAGGAGGTCTGTCAGGCCATCATAAGGATAAAGTAGACCTTTCAACGCGGCCGATTCAAGCAATGCTCTTGGCAGCAACACCAAGTCAGGGAGTACCTGTGGGGCTGCAGCATTAGCCGCTACCAGCGATTCAAGCATTCCACCTGTGCCTTCAAGTGTCTTCACGCGTAGCTCCAGTTTCACTCCTGGGTTTTCAGCTATGTATTCATCCAATCGAGCTTTAAGCAATCCATTGGCGATTCCACTCCCCTTTGGATCAAATTCGGGTGGAAGCCAGATGCGAACGACTGACCCACCACTTATTTGTGTGGCAGTACCCGTCGCTACTGTTGCAGTTGGAACAATGGTTTCCGTGACTTCCGGGGTGATGGCAATGGTGGAAATTTGTGTCTGCTCAGCCGTGAGGGTGCCAGCCGGTGAACTTGCACCAGGCTTGAAAGGAAAACTGCTACACCCCACCATGACTATGAGGATCAGACTTGATAAGAACTTTATCTGCTTTGCAATCATCGGAATGAATGATTCAGTTTACAATATCACCGGATGGCTAACCAGCTCAACTAAAAGTTGTACCGCATTCTGCACATCATCAAAATCGACCATCTCAGACGGGGAGTGAATGTAACGGCAGGGGATGGAGAGGCACCCGGCTGGGACGCCTGCCCGGCTAATCTGCATGGCTCGTGCGTCTGTGGTACCCCCCTCCAGAATTTCCATCTGGTATGGCAGCCTACGCTTCTCTGCCCCACCTACCATCCAATCCACCACTCGCCGGTCCGCCAGCATGCCCCCATCTCGCACCTTGATCGCCGGGCCTTTCCCCAGGCTCACTTCCATGCGCACTTTTGTCCGACGAGGGGTATCTCCCGTGCCAGTCACATCCACCGATAGTCCGAGGTCGGGGTCGATCCCAAAGGCCGCTGTGGTCGCACCGCGCAGACCTACCTCTTCCTGAGTGCTGAACACGAAGTACAGCTTGTGGGGTGTGTCCTTGACCTGGCGCAAAGTTTCAAGCAACACCGCGACTCCAATCCGGTCATCCATCGACTTAGCCACCAGGCGTTTCCCCAAATCCAGGAAGGGCCGGTCAAAGGTTCCCACGTCCCCGATTCGTACTGGAGCATCCTGCTTGGTGGATAGCCCCAGGTCAATATAAAGTTGCTCGAAGGTGGGTTGTTTGGTCATATCATCCAACGGTTCCATAGAGATGACCCCTGAGACACCGTTTAAGAATTTCACTCGTCCCCCAATGCAGGTATATGGTCGCACCCCTCCCAGAGTGGTAAAGCGCACAAAGCCATTCTCGTCCACCTGTGTAACCATGACCCCTATTTCATCCATATGGGCTGCCAGCATGATTTTACTGCCCTCGGCACTGCCTTTGCCTTTTTGAGCGATCAGGTTCCCAAGAGCGTCCACCTGCAATTCGTCGGCATATGGCGTCACTTCCTCACGCACCACTGAACGGATTTGGGCCTCATATCCTGAAGGACCCTGTGTTTCGACGAGTTTTTGGATCAAATGTTTCATGCTAGCTCCTAAATGGTTTATCACGCGATTCTTGTCTCATTGATAATCTCGGTTGGATTAATCATCCAATTCATCTCTCGATTGCCAGCAATTCTGGTGTCAGGCTTGACAAAACCAGACCTACTAGATTCACAGTCATCTGCCAATCGGATACACGTATGATGGATGCCGGGCTGTGGTGATATCGCCCGGGCACTGAAACCGAAACACTCGGTATCCCTGCACGTTGCTTATGGATTGTCCCGGCGTCCGTCCCACCCCCGCCCGGCTGTCTTAGCTGGTAAGGGATTTTGTGTTCTTCGGCTGTCTTGATCATGAAGCGAACCAAACGCGGATCTGATATTGTGCTCGAATCAGCCACGTAGATTGCAGGCCCAGCTCCTAAACGCGTATTATAGCGAACATTTTCTTCAATGTCCCAGGCAGGTAAGTCGTATGCGGGAGTGGAATCAAGAATGATGGCCAGGTCTGGGTTAAAAGCGTATGCCGCCACCCTGGCCCCGCGCAACCCGATCTCTTCCTGTACAGTAAACGCTGCCTGTAGATCGATGTTCGCTGGCGCATGTTTAACCAGCTCAATCAGTGTTGCCACCCCCAGACGATTATCCATGGCTTTGCCTAGCAGGCTGGGCCCGAGTTGCATAAATGACATGGCAAAAACAGCCCGATCCCCAACCTTTTCCTTACCTTTGGCAGGACCCACATCAATATGTAAGTCTTCCAGATCAAGCGGCTTTTTGGGGTTATCTCCATGACCCAGATGCAGGGGTTTGAGACCGATCACACCTGGGATGTGCTCTTTGCCGATCCATACCGCTTTGCCAGCCAGGTCAGAGACAGCTATGCCTCCCACGACCTCAAAACGATAGATTCCTTCCCCGTTATCATACGTGAGCATCAATCCCACCTCGTCCATGTGCGCTGCCAACATCACTTGCATAGGCTGTTCTTGCGTGCCTCGTTTGGTTGCCAGCACATTCCCCAGGGCATCTATCTTCACTTCGTCCACGTGAGGTTTAATCTCATCCAATACAATTTTGCGCACCTCACCTTCCTCACCAGAAACTGCACAGGCATTCGAAAGGCGTTCCAGAAGCTTAATTTGGGCTTCCCCGATCAGGGGCGGATGATACTCTTCTACTTTAATGGTCATAATCAATCATCCCAGGTCATTCTTTTGATGAAGTTTTCATCCAGTTGAGCAATAAATTCAGCCGCCAACCTTCCCACTCTGGTAATGTCTTTTAGCACGATCATCTCAACAGGGGTGTGCATGTACCTTAAGGGAATACCTAACACCAGGTTGGGAATGCCTTCAGCCACCACCTGCATTACGTCAGAATCGGTTGCTGAATAACGTGGCGCTGGCTCAACCGAAAATGGGATTTCTAGTTGTTCAGCCAGTTCTTTCATTTTCATATACAAGAATGGGTGAACGATCGAGCCCCACATCAGCGTAGGCCCTTCGCCCATGGGGAAAGTCAGATGACTCGGACTCTTCGGTTCGCTGCCGAAGGTCACATCAATGGTTATACACAAGCTAGGATGGAGCTGAAACGCTGAGGTCATCGCCCCTGCATAGGTAATTTCTTCCTGGACGGTAGCCACTGCCCATACATCCCACACATGCGGCCGCGTGTGCAGCATTTCCAGGCAACTGGTCAGGGCTACCACTGCTGCCCGGTCGTCCAGGCTGTGACCAACGATGGTCTCACCTCCTGCTTCAAATGGCGCTTGTGCGAATGAAACCGGGTCTCCAACCCGCACCAGGGTTGCAACTTCGTCTGGCAGCAAGCCTACATCCACCAGGAGATATTCCATGGGTACAGCCCCACCCTGTACATTCGCAGGTAGCAGTCGCGCAGGTGGTTGAACGATCATGCCGGGTAAGTCTTGCCGACCATGCACTGTTACCATCTGACCAGGCAGAATTCGAGGGTCAATGCCACCAATCGAGGTGACTCGTAAGAATCCATCGATGGATGCGTTCACCATCAAACCAATTGCATCCATATGAGCCGCCAGGATGAGGCTGGGTCTTGGCTCTGCTCCCATCCCTTTTTGTAATCCGTGCAGGCTACCCAATCGACTGACACTCAGGCTATCAGTGAAAGGTTTCCAGGCTTTCTCAATGATAGGCCGGACGCTTGCTTCGCAACCGCTAATTCCTGGAGCGGAGAGTAAATCTTTTAATAATGGGATGATTTCAGACATATTTTTTTTAATATTGCACTCATTAGGTTTAGGATGTGGTTGTTATGGCTGGGAAGGTACCGTGGCAGATGTTGTTGGAGAGGTTGGCGGAGCCTCGGTCAATGCGGGGCTACTGGTGAGGGTTGGACTACTGGTAAGTGTGGGGTTGCTGGTGTATGTCGGCAGAGGCGTAGAGGTTGAAGAAGGAATGATAGTTTGGGTTGGGCTGGGTGGTGGTATGAAGGGTGTATTGCTGGGGGTCGGCGTGGTGCTAATGGTCGGGGTTGGGGTAATCGTTGGTGTATGGGTCGTCGTAGCAGTCATAGTAATCGTTGGTGTCTGGCTGGGAGTGGTTGAGCTGGTGGACAATGGTGGTGTGAAGCTGGTTGTGGGTGTACGCGTAAAAAAAACCACAGGGGTCCAGGAAGCAACAGCTGTTGCTGTACTGGATTTTTGTGCTGGACCCCCCGGTGCCAGCAGCACTGCCACCAACCCGGCACAATAACAAGGGATGGTTGCGAGAATCACGGCAACTAATACCTTGCGCAAACGGGAACGTGCAAATGGATCAGATGTCATGAATGTGACCTAATGCGGGTAGATGATAACACCAAGTCTATAAAATGGCAATCAAGGCCTTGTCATCCCAATTCTCGACTGATTGTCTTAGGGTAAAATAGTGGCATGTCCTGGGTATATCTGTCACCCCATTTTGATGATGCTGCTCTTTCATGTGGAGGACTGGTATGGGAACAGTCACGCCACAATGAACAGGTCGACATTTGGACGATATGTGCCGCGGAACCTCCTTCAGGAGATTTATCTCCCTTCGCTCAAGAATTGCATGCGCGCTGGCAGATAGGTCAAAATGCACCTGCGCAGCAGCGTAGTAAGGAGGACATCCTTTCCTGCCAATACCTCGGAGCGAGCTACCGTCATATCCCTATCCTCGATTGTATTTATCGCTGTCACCCGCAAACAGCTGAGTTTATGTATGCTTCAGAGTCGGCTTTAAACGGTCCTCTTCATCCAGGAGATGATCAGCTCATGCAAGATTTGTCTGAGCAATTACGCATGTCTCTGAAATCAGACACGGTTGTGGTTTGCCCACTTGCGTTAGGAACTCATGTGGATCATCAGCTTACTCGCCAGGCAGCGGAGGAAGCAGGGCTTATTCGCTGGTACTATGCTGATTTTCCCTATGTGATTCGCGATAAAGCTCAGCTCGAACAATTAGAGCAGGAAGGCTGGGCCAGCCAGGTCTTTCCGATCTCACAGGACGGACTGGCTGCCTGGCAGGATTCGATTAACGCTCATCGCTCTCAAATAAGCACATATTGGCTGGATGAGCTTGCCATGCGGCGGGCAATCACAGAATATCTGAGTTGGTATAACGGGATTCGCTTATGGAGAAAGCCTGCAGCCTGAATAATCCTTGCGTTTCCATGGGATGTGTGCTAAAATCACGCCGCGGTAGTCGGGAAAGTATGTTTCCCCTCATACCGCATACTTTTCATAAGGGGCAGCCCAGGTTAACCACCAGCTTCCCAATTTAAAATATGAAGAATCGCTCCTCAAGAGTGGTTCTTTCATCTTTATTGATAGGACAGGAAGATGCCTCCCTCATTCTTGACCAAGCAAGGTTACCAGAAATTGCAGGATGAGCTGGAATACTTGCGAACCGTAAAACGCCACGAAGTTGCCGAACGCTTGCACGAGGCAATGGAAGGTGGTGAGTTAATTGAAGATGCCGAATACGAAGCAGCCAAGAACGAGCAGGCTTTCGTTGAAGGTCGCATCATGGAGCTGGAAGTGCTCCTGGCAAATGCTCGCGTGATCGAAGACACAGCCAAAGAAGATCATGTTCAGGTTGGTTCCACTGTTACCATCAAGGAAGGTGACAACCCAGAAGAAGTTTACACCATCGTGGGCCCCGCAGAGGCTTCACCTCGCGATGGTCGCATATCAAACGAATCACCTTTAGGCCGGGCATTGATGGACCATCATCCTGGTGATGTGGTCCGAGTTGATGCACCCGGTGGGTCCTTCACCGTCAGCCTTTTAAAGGTGGAGTAAGAAAGGGGCTCATATTCAGCCCCGCGCATGGACTCCTTGCGCGGGGCTTTTTCTTAAATATGCGACGATAAGATTGACAGTAAAATAATGTGGAGTGATGCCATGATGAATGAACTAACCAGCTTGGAAAGGAACCGTTTGGAAAAATTGGAACGTTTACGGGCAAGAGGGATTGAACCCTATCCCACGCGGTCCGTGCGTACCCATACCAGCCAATCAATCAGCCGCATTTTTGAAGCTGCTGAAAGCGCTGCCACTCAGGGTGAGCAAATCCCTCCGATCAAAGCCTCACTGGCGGGTCGGCTACGCTCGATGCGTCCCATGGGAAAGATTACCTTCGCCCATATTGAGGATGGCGAAGGCCAGATTCAGCTGTTCTTCCGGGAAAATGACATTGGCCAGGAGCAACTTGACCTGTTTAACCGTGAATTTGACCTGGGTGACTTCATCCAGGCCAGCGGTGAGATGTTCCGCACACGCTCGGGAGAGATTACCCTGCGGGTCGAATCTTTTCAAATGCTGGCCAAAGCTCTCAGCCCCTTACCTGCCTCCAAGGATGAAGTGGTGGATGGCGAGGTTGTCCGCCATGCCCTCTTGGCCGACCCCGAGGTGCGCTACCGCCAGCGCTATGCCGACCTGGCGGTGAACCCGGAAGTACGCCAGCTCTTTAAGACTCGCACAGCCATCATTACTGCCTTACGTGGCTTCCTGGATGGGCAGGGTTTCCTTGAAGTGGAAACTCCCATTCTCCAACCCATCTATGGTGGGGCTGCTGCTAAGCCTTTCATAACACACCATAACCAGCTTCATCAGGATTTATACCTGCGCATCTCCTTTGAGCTGTACCTCAAGCGTTTGCTGGTTGGTGGGCTCGAACGCGTTTATGAAATTGGCCGTGATTTTCGCAATGAAGGCGTATCCTTCAAGCATAGTCCCGAGTTCACCCAGCTAGAATTCTATTGGGCCTATGCCGATTATCTGCAGGTCATGCAGCTGACCGAACAGATGCTGGCTTTCGTGTGTGACCGGGTGCTGGGTCAGCGTAAGGTTACTTATAACGGTGTTGTATTGAATTTTGAGATCCCGTGGCCGCGTCTGGAATTACGCCAGGGAATCTTGAATACCTGCGGAATTGATATCGCTGCCTATCCCACAACTAAAAGCCTGGAAGCGGAGATGAGACAGCGCGGTATTGAGACCAAACCCGGTGAAACGCGCGGCAAGCTGATCGACCAGCTGTTATCCGACTTCCTCGAACCCACCCTGATCCAGCCCACATTTTTATATGATTATCCACGCGATGTATCCCCCCTGGCCAAGAGTAAACCTGGTGATCCATTGACCGTGGAGCGCTTTGAAGGCTATGTGGCTGGCTTGGAGCTTTGCAACGCCTTTACTGAGCTGAACGATCCGCTCGACCAGGAGCAACGCTTCCTGGAAATGGGACGCGATTACGCCGCTGAGGACGAGGAGCGCCACCCCATGGACGAAGATTACTTGAGAGCCATGCGCTATGGCATGCCACCCAGTGGAGGTTTTGGCATGGGTGTTGACCGGCTGGTCATGCTGCTCACCGATCACCCCAACATACGCGAAGTCATCCTATTTCCCCCTTTGCGCACTCGTGAAGAATAAACCCGTAAAACAGAAAAAAGGCGGCTTTTTCGCCGCCTTTTTGTTTTAAGCTGGGGCTCGAGATTTTTGCTGTAGTGAAAGTGCTCTTTTTTCACTTCTTGCAGATGTGCGATCCATATTTGCATCTTTATCCAGGAATTTTATAATATAACCACACCAACTGAATACCTGCCCAAAGGTAGTAAAAAAACCATACTCGGGATAGGTTTCTTAGGCTTGAATCTATGTTATTCTAATAACACAGTCTAGAAATACTGATGGAATTTTAGATCCGAATTAAGAAAAGATCGATATCGCAAAAACAACTATAAAAAAAGCTTAAAACTTATGAAGAGATAACACAAGCAGGCAGTACTATGAACATCTTTCGTAAACTTCGTTGGAAAATGACCCTGAGCTACACCGTTGTAACGGTAGGTGCTTTCTTGGTGGTGATACTGGCCCTGGGCGCAATCATGTTGCCCCGTATATTTGTGCCTAATAATATTTTGAGTCCTGAGGGATTAATTGAGATAGTACAAAGTAATTCAAGTCCCTTATGGAGTCACGTTCTCTCCCAATCTCCCGTTGACACTGAACTGGTGCGTTTGCTCCTCAGGGAGTCAAACGGAACCATCACCGGGGCTGATTTCCTTCGCATTGGTTCTATACAATTCTCGGTGAGGACCATAGCTTCGATGCGCGCCTTGGTGATTGGCGCTGACGGAACTTTATTAGGAAGGACTGTGCCTGGTTTGGTTACGGATTTAAACATTGGTGATCCATTCGATCCTACCCTGATTCAAGGTTTAGAGGCACCCTACAACGCCGCCATGACGGGGGAGACAGATCCAGGAAATCTATACACCATCTATGAGCTGAATAATCGCTGGGTGGCAGCAATTCCGATCTCTAGTCCCACCAGCAGAAATGATCACCATCTTGTCGGGGTGGTTGTGCTAATGATCGATTCACTTCCCACCCAAGGGGATGTTCCCATGCACATCCTGAATATTGCCGGGAGGAGCCTGTTAATCCTCCTGCTTGTCGCAGGGATCATGGGAGCGTTATTTGGGATCTTTTTTGCTAATGGGATAGCTAATCGCTTCAAGCGTTTATCCACCACCATTGATGCATGGAGCCAGGGTGATTTCACAAAGTTTATTGATGACACCACCGGGGATGAGATTTCACAACTGGCCCAGCGCCTGAACAATATGGCTAAACAATTACAAGACCTGCTGCACAGGCGACAAGATATGGCTGTTTCTGAAGAGCGTAACCGCCTGGCGCGTGACCTTCACGACAGCGCCAAGCAGCAAGCGCTGGCAGCTTCCTTTCAATTGGGGACTGCTCTCACTTTATATGAACGCGATCCACAAATGGCAAAAAAACACCTGGTAGAAGCCGATGCCCTGGTTGATTCTGTACGCAATGAGCTTACCGACCTGGTCCACGAGTTGCGCCCTCAATCATTAGATGGGCAGGATTTTTCTGAAATCCTGAGAGAGTACATACTAGAATGGTCTCAGAGAAGCGGGATTGAGTTAAATATTAATATTGAAGCAAACGATGAATCGTCGCTAGAGACCCGGGAAGCATTGTTCCGCATCGCCCAGGAAGCCCTGGCAAATGTGGATCGCCACAGTTCTGCCAGTTCTGTCGATATATCTCTTGAATTTGAGGACCACACTGTTACAATGATGATCAAGGATAATGGCCATGGATTTGACATTAACACACAATCTCCCGGCTTAGGTCTAACCTCGATGCGGGAGCGCACAGAAGCGTTGGGAGGTAGCTTTGTAATTGAAAGTGAGCCAGAACAGGGCACCCAGGTCGTGGTGAAATTGCCGATGACTTAGGAAGGAGTTAATATGGCGGATCCAACGGAAGCAATTCGTGTAATGATTGTAGATGACCATGAAATGGTTCGTCGCGGTGCCTGTAGCTATTTGGAAGCTCAAGCAGATATTGCTGTTGTTGCCCAGGCCAGCTCGGGTGAAGAGGCTGTCAGGCTGGCTTGGGAATTCGTTCCCGATGTAGTCTTGATGGACGTGGTGATGCCCGGCTTGAACGGCGTTGAGGCTACCCGCAAAGTAAAGGATATCAGCCCACGTACTCAAATTATTATCCTCACCTCCTTCCATCAAGATGAGTTTATCTTTCCTGCCCTTCAGGCAGGTGCTATCTCATACTTGCTTAAGGACGTTAAAGCTTCCGAACTTGTTGAAGCGATCCGACGCGCGGCGCGGGGAGAAGCCACCCTTCACCCAAAAATCGCCGCGCGCGTGATCAAAACCTTCCGCAGCCTGGACCCTGAAGAGGCAACCCCCTTCATGATGCTAACCGAACGCGAGCTGGAAGTGCTAAAGCTGATCGCCAAAGGTTACTCCAATGACAAAATCGCTGAGCAACTGGTCATCAGCGTGGGTACTGTCAAGGGTCATGTCAGCAACATTCTTAGCAAATTGCACCTGGTCGATCGCACCCAGGCCGCTGCCTATGCCTGGCAGAAAGGGATCGTCCGCCGCGAATAAATGCATCTATCCATATTATTGTAGTTGCGAGGTTGCCAGCTTCGTAAGCTT
This sequence comes from Anaerolineales bacterium, assembly GCA_049287485.1. Lineage (GTDB taxonomy): Bacteria > Chloroflexota > Anaerolineae > Anaerolineales > UBA4823 > FEB-25. The sequence goes on along the minus strand of JBAQFX010000005.1, from coordinate 57,467 downwards.
GCTGACAACCTTGCTGCTTTTTAATTCTGAAACATATCTTCTGGTAATGCTTACAGGGTACTTTAGATGGGAATAAGCGACTCTCAAGATATGTTCATAAATGTATCCACAGCAAATTAAGAACTCCCTTTCAGACTCGTGTGATTCGTTTCCTAATGCGCTATGCTAGGTGCATACGAAGCGATCAACCTGTAATGCAAATCGTTTTCCCACAAGAAAGGAAAATAACTATGAAGCGGATTAACCTCCTCCTGACGCTATGCTTAATCGTGCTGGTAGTTGTGGCGTGTAAGCCACAATCCATACCTACACCGACACGCACCGCTCATCCGATAGCCTTGATCAAGACCAGGCTGATCTCTGCCGAGCGCCTCACCATCTTCAATGCGGTCTGGCAGACGATCAACGATAAGTACTTCGATCCCACCTTCGGTGGTAAGGACTGGCAGGCTATAGGGACAGAGTATCGTCAAAAACTCGCCTCGGTCCAGGACGACGACACCTTCTGGCGTCAGGTGCTGAACCCAATGTTGTTCGAACTTGGCGTGTCACACGTTATAGCCCTACCGCCCGACTTGGCCAATGAGCTCGACCGCATGACCTTTGCCACCGGATCGCTGGGCATGGACATTCGCCTGCTGGACGGAATGGCTGTTGTTACCCAGGTTGCAGTTGGCTCTGCGGCTGACAAGGCCGGATTGCGGACAGGCTTCATGATCACTTCGGTAGATGGCTGGACATTAGAGGACCTTTCGGCTCAAGGACTGCATACACCACCCTATAACGATCGCCACCAGCAGGGTATTGCCGTCCAGAGCATGCGTGGCCGGTTGTATGGGGAAACGGGCACGGAAGTTATTGTTGAATACCTGGATGAAAACGACCACCCACAGCTTGCTACCTTACGGTTTACCTCACGCAATGATAGTGCTTGTGCCTCGTTCGACCCATCCTTACCTTCGGGCTGTGCTGAAATCGAGGTGAGACGCCTAGCCAATAATATCGGTTACCTTCGTTTCTCGGGGTTCCTCAATGCAGTTTTGGACCGTGTGCTCCAGGCCATCGACAACTTTCACGACACACCTGCCTTAATCATCGACCTGCGCGGCAACCCGGGCGGCCTGTTCTTCGTGCGTAAGGCCATCGCCAGTCAGCTCGTGGGCACACCGGAACTATTCATCCGCTATCAATACCGCGACAGCCTGGAAGAGGCTTATCTCGATCCGGTTGCCGAGGCGTATCAGGGCAAAGTGGTAATCCTGGTCGATGAGTATAGTACCTCATCCAGCGAGGAGTTCGCTGGCAGCCTGCAAGCTTTGGGACGCGCTACGATTATAGGCGGACAGACGCCAGGTAGCTGTCTCGTGATGAACATTGAGTCGCTACCGTATGGCACGATCCTGGGTTATCCCTTCGGCCAGCCGCAGACCTCAGACGGACGAGTGCTGGAGAACAATGGCGTCGTCCCAGATATCGAGGTTACCCTGGATCGCCAACAGCTTCTACAGGGCAGGGATACCCAGCTCGAAGCAGCGCTCAACTACCTGGAACATTAAGCTGCAGCCCAGGTGAATAGGTAGGTGCAAAGCCCACTTTATAATCGGGGGGTTGCCAGCACTATGGGATAGCTGGCAACCTCCTTGTTTATTCCCTGGGCATATCTGCAGAGGATTTTACAAGCTACTATAGAGGGAGGGAGGCCAATCTCTAGACCCATTCTTTAACACATCATCGGTAAACCGCAAACCTCCCTCTAGGCTCGTGTGTTTTCTGTCAATCTACATTATTCTAGGATTAACGATGTTGTTATCGAGTCTGTCACCCTGTTATCGGGCGTTTGTAGCATCCTGGTTCAGTGTAAGAAAATTAGGAGAAAACCATGAACCTCAATACAATTCTACACAAATCCTTGCGAATAATCTGGGGGTACCGTGCATTGTGGCTGTTCGGTGCAATTCTGGCACTGGTGGGTGCCAACACCATTCATCCCATTTCCAGGCGTGATTGGGAGAATAATGACCAGTGGACTAAAATCAAGCTATCTGACACCACAACAATACAAATGCCTGGGGTCGATATGACTATCGACCTGACTGCGCCTGGAGGATTCCGCCTCATCACCCCAGATAGCACCTCATGGCGTGAGTTTCGCGGCATCGTCGAAGAACTCGATCGCGAATTGTCACTCAATCTCTGGCCAATTCTGATCGAATTCGCTGTAATCCTGCTTATCTTGCTTATCCTCGGAACAATTTCCCGGTACATCGTAGAGACCGCTGTAATTCGCATGGTAAATGATGCTGAGGTGACAGGTAAATATCTTACCGTGTGGCAAGGTTTACGGAGAGGAATCTCCTTCGGGGCTTGGCGTCTTTTTTTACTCGATTTTACGGCCGGTATACTTACCGTCATTGTATTTACCATTGTCATTAGGCTGGCAATCACACCCATCTTATTAGCGATTGGTAGCCAAGATATCGTTCTCATTACCACAGGGGCAGGCACTTTTAGCCTACTTATTATCACCTATTACTTGTGGCTTGCAGTCAGTGCTGTGTTGTCGTTGGTGCTGCAGACCATCAGGCGTGCCTGCGTTTTAGAAAAGCAAAACTTGTTGACTTCTATTCACCAGGGAATCCAGCTTACAAAACACCATCTCAACAAGATTGCCCCTGTATGGCTAATCTGGATGGGGCTTCGCTTGTTATGGGTGCCTTTCCTCGTACCCATTATGATCCTGCTTTTTCCAATCTTTTTACTGGCGATCATTCTCGGCGCTGCCGCGGGTAGCTTGCCAGCTGTCCTGGTGGCCACTACCACCGCCCTGTTTATGGGCGGCGCGACTCCATGGATCATGGGTGCGCTGGCAGGGATCCCAATCTTCATCCTGGTGATGATCTCGCCCATCCTATTCTTCAGTGGGTTTGTGGAGATCTACAAGTCATCCATCTGGACCCTGGCCTACCGTGATCTAAAAGCATTGGAGATTGCCGTTCATGAACCAACCTTCCAGTCGGCAGGGGTTGTGGTTAACCGCATGGTAAACCAGGAATCGCACAATTTTCCTGTAAGCGTGGTAATGACCGTACCCTTAGCAGAGAAGCAGCCATCGAAATTTAAGAGGAGAAAATCATGAACAAGCATATTCAAATACTTCTTCCATTTTTAGCTCTATGCCTCCTCGGTGGTGCCATTTACTCCACCACAACTTCGCTATCTTCTCCATTTCTCCCACTCGAAGAAGTTCAAGCCCGTATGTCCCAGGATATCGCCAGCTCAGCCCCGCAGCCCTGCACTTCCAAACTACCGACCGGAGAAACATGCGTTGAAGAGCTCACTCCTGGCTGTACTGTGGTTACCATTTCCAAAGGAGAGCAGGTCTTCTTCGGCGGCAACGACGACTATATCAACCCTGATAGCTATTATTGGGTCGATCCCGGCAATGATAATAGATATGGCGCCATCTGGATTGGCACGTCGGATAATGTTCAGCAAGGTATTAACGAGAAAGGCCTGGCCTATGACGCCAATGGTTTACCCCGTGTGGATACCAATCCCCATCTGGAGCGGCAACCAGCCTTGGGAGGTTACACGTATTATCCAATCCAAATCCTGCACGAATGCGCAACAGTACAAGAGGTGATTGAGTGGGCCAGCACCCACCGCTGGCATTCCTACATGCACGACCAGATGCACTTCGCCGATGCCAGTGGAGATGCCGTGATTATCAGCGCCGGTGCCGATGGCGAGCTGGTTTTCACCCGCAAGCCACCTGGGGATAGCTTCCTGGTATCAACGAACGTTAATGCAGCAAATCCCAGTAATGGTTACCCTAATGACAATTACGCGATTGCTACCACGAGATTGAGCCAGTTGCTCAACCAGGAAGGCGACTTGACCTTTCAGGATGTTACTGGTGTTATGGATGCTGTCCATACCGAAGGTGGCAGTAGTTGGACCCTTGAAACCCTGCTGGCCGATTTACCTAACGGGGTGGTGTACCTTTATTATTTCTATCAGTTCGACAAGCCAGTGGTCTTGAATATCACCGAAGAGCTCATAAATGATCGCCCCTCTGGCCCGCTGAGCAAGCTTTTCCCTGAAGAAGTACGCCAGGAGGCAGCCCTTCGCTACCAGCGCGCCTTATCCAGCCAGGGTCTCTGTTCACCCATCGGTAAAGCCTGGGTAGGTTTGGTGCTTGCCAGCCTGGTATTGATGACCATTCTATCCATTCGAAAACCCAAAGCGTTGCTATATTGGCTGCCCGTCACGATCATCCTTGGACCTTTGGCGCTGCTGATTTTGCTGATTGCCGGGCGCAAACAGGATGCGCATCCCTGGCAAACTGCCTTGCTTGAAGCTGCCGGGCATCTACCCCCTGTTGCTGTAACCTTCATGCTGCTGCTGTTCATGACTCTGCTGTTTCCTGAGGTCCAATCCAACCAGCTATGGCAGATCGCCTTTATTTTCATCCTGCCTTTGGTGCTAGGATGGTTGTTCTATCAGGGCCCGTGGCTGGCGTTGACGGCACGCCGTGGCTATCTGCGCACACTTGCCCAACGCTTTCCAGCAGCCTGGGTAGCGAGCAACCTGGGCATGGCTGGTACCTTCGTGCTGGCTTTACGCTTGGTAAATTGGATTACCAGCACCTGTTCGATGATGGAGCCGACACCGTGGACAATAGTCAGTCTCTTAGTAGCGGTGTTCGCTGGTGCTTGCCTGGGGATATTACTAGTCCTGCTCTACGAACTCTGGGCAGTGCATCACGGTTTCCGTGCTTGGAGCGTCTTGGCTTTGGGCACTGGCAAAGTCAGCACTCCTCCATGGCGCAAGTTATGGTGGTGGGTCTTGTTAAGCATCATCGTCCTATTGGGTGCGGTTATATTAGGCACTTAGGCTGAATCAATCTCTTGATGATAATGACGAGACAAAATTTATTTAATCCCTCGTTTTATTAAGAACAATATAGAAGGAGATTGTAAGATGGGCAAGCTGACTGAAATGATTAAACGCCATCAAATCATAGCCTTTTTCATCCTCACATTTGCCATCACATGGGGATTGGGGTTTTCCTACAGCGCTTCCCAGGTCAAAGGCATATTCTTGCTTTATCCAGTGGCTTCCCTTGCCACCTGCGGACCTGCATTGGCAGGCATCATTATTACGGTTGTGATCAGCAAATTACCCCGGCAAGGTTCACGAAGGACCGCCTGGCTCGCTTTTCTGGTTGCCTGGGTTGTGGTTACACTTGTTTGGTTGGCTTATCTTCTATTAAATAAACTTGCTCCGTTTTCCATAGCCGTGGCAATTCTAAGCCTCCTCATCACCATACCAGTCGCCTATGTGGTAAGCATGGCTTATTCTCGCCTCCCGGAAGTAAAGAACTATCTGTCTTCATTGATTCGGCTGCGCGGTGTATGGGGTTGGTCTCTCCTGGCTTTAGTGTTTTACCCGGCTTTACTCCTGCTTTCGATCCCCATCAGTAAACTCCTTGGCAGGCAACCTATCGCCACCTACCAGGCAACCTACCTGTTCCCAGAAATAAGTCTGTCACTGGTCAGTTTGATCGTGGTTAAATTCCTCTATCAGTTCTTCTTTTACAATGCCGTTGGTGAAGAAGTCGGCTGGCGAGGGTTTGCGCTTCCCAGACTGCAAGCTTCCACCAGCCCATTAATTGCTGCCCTGATCATCGCTTGCTTCTGGATACCCTGGCATTTTTTCTTGTGGCAATCCCAAGGACAACCCGTCCTGACCCGGAATTTCTGGATTAATACGAATAGTTATCTGATTATCCTTGGATCCATTGTCACGGGTTGGTTCTATAACCGCAGCCAAGGCAGTATCCTGGTAGCCGGGATCGTCCATGCAGCCGAAAATACTACCGCAAGGATTCTTCTCATCTCAGATTGGAATGGGTATCTCTTGCTCAAAGTGATTGTCGTATTGATGCTTATCCTGATCGACCATATGTGGAAGAAACTCCCCCCAACTCACCCGGCCATGTATCGTGAATTAACCTGAATTTTCCACAGATTTTCTGTGAACTTTGGCGGCAGACTTTGCATAATATAAGTGTAGGATGATTAATCACCCAATATGAACTTATGAGGGAGGGGAAACAATGAACAACCAGCCGCATCTCTTCGATTTTGCCGCTGAGGTGGGCCTGACAAAGCATATAGGAGGGCTTGAAGCCACTGAAGCCCTCATTAAGCTATGTCACATTAGTCAAGATAGCTATGTCCTCGATGTTGGTTGTGGTGTTGGGGTAACACCGTGCTTTATTGCTGAGAAAGTTGACTGTCGAGTCATGGGTGTCGACATCATGGAGAAGATGGTCGAGAGGTCTTGGGAAAGGGTAAATCGCCAGAAGGTGACCGACCGGGTTGAGTTCCGCGTAGCTGATGCACAGGAACTTCCCTTCGAGCATGACCTTTTTGATGCTGTCATCACCGAATCGGTAACAGCCTTCCCAGAAGATAAACAAAAAGCTGTAAACGAATATACACGCGTGATAAAGCCGGGAGGGTACGTTGGGCTTAACGAGACCGCCTGGTTAAAAGTTCCACCCCCACCTGAAGTCGTTGCCTGGGCACAACAGGATGTTGGCGCTAGCGTAAAACCACTTACTCCGGACGAGTGGACTGGATTGCTCTTATCCGCTGGCCTGAAGGAGATCGTAGTAAAAACATACTCCGTCAACACTCAGGCTGAAGCCAAAGGCATTCTGCAGCGCTATGGTTTCTGGGGGATGTTGCGCGTGATGCGGAGAACGCTTCTACTCTACACCCACAGCCCCGCTTATAGGAAGTTTGTGCGGGAAGTCCGCCAGGGTGGGATTATCCCAGATCACCTTGACGAATATTTTGGCTATGGATTGTTTGTCGGAAAGAAAAGTATGACCTAAGGGACCTAAATAAAAACAGGCTGAACATAAAATGACCGATGCAGATGCATACATACAAAACCTTTTAGTAATCAATCCTTTAGTAGAGCCTCTCATCTCTAAAGCAATAAAAGCATTGCGGCTCCCTTTAGCAAGCCAGGGACTCGATGCAGGTTGTGGTATTGGTCTCCAATCCTTGCAGATGGCAGAAGCAGTCGGTCCAGTCGGGCACATCACCGGACTCGACATATCTCCTGAGTTTTTAGCTTACGCCAGAGATATAGTGGAGCAAGCCGGTTTGTCAAGGAGTATCTCCTTTCAAGGAGGAGATGTTAGGCAGCTGCCATTCGACAATCATAGCTTCGATTGGGCATGGAGCGCTGATTGTGTTGGATATGCCCCTCTGGAGCCATTACCACTGGTGAAGGAGCTGGTCCGTGTGGTAAAACCGGGTGGCATGGTAGCTATCCTGGCCTGGTCCTCACAAATGTTGCTGCCAGGCTATCCCATCCTGGAAGCTCACCTTAATGCAACCTCTGCCGGGATTGCACCATTTTTTGAGGGCAAACCACCGGAGATGCACTTCCTGCGCGCCCTGGGTTGGTTCCGTGAGGCAGGTTTGGGAAAACCCGTATCCTTTACCTTCTCTGGCCAGGCTTATGCCCCACTGACGGATAATCTTCGCCGTGCCTTAATCGCTCTCTTTGAGATGCGCTGGCCAGGTGTGGAGGCAGAGCTAAAACCTGAGGATCGAACAGAATACCAGCGCCTGTGTCTGTCAAAGTCACCCGATTTCATCCTAAATCATCCGGATTATTATGCCTTTTTTACTTATTCTATGTTTTGTGGCATGGTTGTATGAAGGATCCATACAAAATGATTATTGACATAAAGCCCACAACCCTGTTGAAAGTATATAAGTTTAATTATTTTTGTCGGGAACACACTTTGAAACCTTTCGCTGACTGATCCATGTCAGGAAATTCTATGCGTAAACTAAATTCGAGGAACCAAAAACACAGACAATATATAGGTGATATCCGGGTGGCTGTAACCATGCTGGATGGCTCAAGGACGTTTGAGGAAATCGCACATCGTTCTTACGTCTACCTCGCACCCCTTGGTTTATTCAAGCTGACCGAACGGCAGGTGTGTAACCAGGCCGTGTCTGTTAAAAACAGGCTCGAAGATTTAATCAAGCGCGGTTGGATTATTTATGAGGGGGAGCGATATGCATTGACCTCGCTGGGGCGGGAAGAAGTAAGTCAAAGGTTATCCCAACTGAGCGAAACAGGGAAATCGGTTTCTATCACCTGACCACAAAAAGGTTTGACCACGTGTTTTATCTTGAGTTGATCAAGCCAGGTTAAGTGGGCAAGCCGATTTTTGCACTTTTTCAATCTGAGCGGAACAGAATTTATGAAGTATCAGGATTAGATACACATACGGGGAAGAGATTTTCTATTGAATTTAGTGAAGAATTCCGATATACTGGTTATGACTAACAGCGAAACCCAGGTGAGTAAATATCATGCCCCAACAACCCACTTTCACTACCCCCATCCAGGCAATCGAATTCATTCGCCTTTGCCTCCAGCAGAACGATCCTGCTAAGCTATACGCAGCTTTCACCGTGGAGACCCACGAGTTCTGGAAAGATATCTTCTTTCAAGACTTGCGCGAGATCCAAAATGCCGAAACCCTCAAGCATGTCTTCCTGGAGCACAAGCGCATCACTTCCTTCCCAGAGCAAGAGACTGTCCTCCATCTGGGAGGTCATGACTCGCACACACATTACCTGTATATTACACTTTCAAAGACCCCCTCCGGCTGGGTGTTTGAATCTATCCTGAAGTCAAATTAACCCACGAAAAACCACAAGATGAAAACCTCATTTCCTGTGATTGCCTCCATCCTATCACCCGAGGCACTCATCACCGATGTCCTGCCAGGTTTTGGCATTGGTGTGGTGACGGATTGTAAATTTTATTCTGGCGGGTTCAACCATACATACCGCATTAAAACCGCTGATGGCAAGACCTATTATTTGCGAGCCTACCGCCTTCAATGGCGCACGCTGGACGATATCCAAGTTGAGCTGGATGTGCTCAACCATCTGAAGCGTAAAGGTATCCCTGCCATCCAGCCGATCCCCTACCACGATGGGCAACACTACTGTGCCGTTCCTGCCCCGGAGGGCACTCGCCTCCTGGCACTCTTCACCGAAGCGCCTGGTGTTGAAATTTCTTACGATCATGAGCCTGAGAGTAACGCCCAACGTTACGGGCAGGCTGTAGCCCGCATGCACAACGCCCTGGATGATTTTCATAGCCCTCACTTTCGTTTTCACCTGGATTTGGCTCACTTTATTGACCAGCCGTTACGCAATATTCAACCTTTCCTGTCCCATCGACCAGATGATTGGGATTTCATCCAACAGTTCGCTGCCACCCTGCGCCAGCGGATTCTGGCAATGCCTGTAGAAATGCTCGAGCAGGGCTTTTGCCATGGTGATTTGCAAGGGTACCATGCCAAACTCACTCCAGATGGCACGCTGACTTTCTTCGATTTCGACTGCGGCGGTTTTGGCTACCGGGCTTACGACCTGGCCGTTTTCCTGTGGTGTTGCCGGCTGGAAGATGCAGTAGGCTCGCGCTGGGAACCTTTCTTGGATAGCTACCGTGCAAACCGGACCATTCACGATCGTGACGTGCAGGCAGTCCCCTTATTCGTCTGCGCCCGTTACCTTTGGCACATGGGTGTGCATACCCAAAATTCCCCGGATTGGGGCATCGATTTTCTCAACGACGAATATTTCAACGATCACATGAAAGATTTAAGAAAGGCGCAAGAAGATTATCTTTTGAAATAACAAAATTTCTTTTTACGACACTATCCATGCTGAGATAGAGTTGGAAATCCTCAACCTTTGGGATACAATACCCTGTTCATGGTGATCACAATCTCGTAACAGGCGAATACAAAACATTAATCCCGTATTTGGAGGAACCTCATGAAGAATCAATCATTCCGGGTGTACGGTTATCGCTGGGTGGTGCTGGCTGTTTTCATGCTGATCAACCTTACCATGCAAATGCTCTGGATCACCTATGCCCCCATCACCGGTCCCGCGGCTGAGTTTTACGGGGTATCCGACCTCCAGATTGGCCTGTTAGCCATGTCCTTCATGATCACGTTTATTCCTCTCTCCTTCCCAGCCTCGTGGGTGATTGATACCTACGGTTTTCGCAAGGCAGTCAGCCTCGGGGTGATCTTCATGGCTGTGTTCAGTATCCTCCGTGGCTTGGCTGGCACCAATTATGCCCTTGTCCTGGCAGGCAGTATCGGGATAGCTATCGGCCAACCCTTCCTGATGAACGCCTGGACAAAAGTGCCGGCGAATTGGTTCTCCATCGATGAACGTGCCACAGCAGTAGGGCTGGTGACCTTGGCCAACCTGGTCGGGACCGCCCTGGGTATGGTGCTCACGCCCATCCTCACCGAACAGCTGCCCATTCCCACTGTCCAGCTCATCTATGGTGGTGTGGCGGCCTTCGCTGCAGTGCTCTTCATTGCCCTCTCCCGTGAGCATCCACCCACGCCTCCCTGCCCTCCGGGCATGGAAGTGCGCTCCCTGATGCTCGATGGGCTTAAGCAAATCATAAAATCCGCCCCCTTTTGGTTGTTCGTAATTGTTTATTTCGTCGGGCTGGGCATATTCAATGGCATCAGCACCTGGGTGGAGAATATCATTCGTCCGCGCGGTTTCACCCCCACCGACGCTGGCACCCTGGGAGCCTTGATGATCCTTGGCGGAATTATCGGAGCTGTTGTTATCCCGGCTTTCTCCGATAAACAACACAAACGCCAGCGTTACATGCTGCTCGGTGTTGCACTGTCTATCCCTGGTCTGGCAGGGGTGACTTTTGCAACAGCATTCTGGTTGCTGCTTGTGTCAGCTTTCTGGATGGGTTTTTTCCTGATCAGTGTCGCCCCCATAGGCATGCAATACGTCGCAGAGGTCACCTACCCCGCCCCAGAGGGCACCTCGAATGGTGTGATTCAGCTATTTGGGCAGCTGTCTGTAGTCTTCGTATACATCATGGAAGCCATGCAGAGTGCAAATGGTGCATTTACACCCTCGTTGATCCTTTCAATCGGCCTGCTGGTCGTGCTAGTTGGGGTAATTACACAGATGAAAGATCCCCTTCCTAGAAATGTGAAAGTGGGATAGTTAAATCAAACCATTTCACCTACTTCATCCATGACGGCTTCAAAACGCATATCAAGCGCGCTTTGGGTCACTCTCCTGGAGAAAACGATCGCGCCTACCAGGAAAAGGATAGCCGATATGATGAACAGATACTCAAAAGTGGTCTGCGTTAACTGGGCTAACAATACCCCAAAGATCAGTGATGAAAGTGCACCGGATAAACTGGTTGAGATATTGTTATACGCCATATAATGTCCTGCTTCATCCTTGGGAGCCAGGTCGCTTGCCAGCGCCGGGGCAGTTGCCAGGATAGGTCCCATGGCAATAGAGCGTAACCCGGTGAAAACCAGGAAGACCATGAAGTTGCTGGTGAACCCCATTAACAAGGTACTCACTCCGCAAGCTACCATTGCCCACAAGATCATCGTACGACGCCCAATCTTATCCGACAGGATGCCCGACCCTACTGCAGAGAGCATCATCACCACCAGGCTTATGCCACCCATTATCCTGTAGCCTGCGTCAGGACTGATCATCGGGAAATACACTTCAAAGAAATAACGTGCAAAAAACTGCAGGCTGTTAAAGCCCATATTTGCCAGCAGCATGGCTAACACCAGCCAGAAAAACACCTCCACGCGCCTGCGCACCTTGAACATGTCGCTCATGGCTTCCCATAGGTTGATACGTTGGGATTTCTGCGCTGGTTTATCCTTGCCTTTGATCACCAGCACATTGATGATCCCTGTCAGGGTAAAGATGCCTCCAATCATCAGTAATGCACTTCCAGTTTGCCCGTTTTGGTTCATCCTGGTAACCACCAGGATGCCAGCGGCAGATCCCATTAAGGTTAAAAATCCTCCCATGCCCGCCGCCATGCCACGTTGGTTTTCAGGTACCATATCCACCAGCAGGGGCCACCAGGCACCGTTGCTCACGTTGGTGAAAAATTGCATCCCAAAGTAACTGAGGATAACCATGGGCAATGCCACCGGGAAAAAGACGGCTTTCCATTCAGGGGATAGGAACAAGGCTGGTAGCCCAATCAACGGGAATGCCATCACCGCCCCCATCAGGATTGACGGAGTGCGCTTTCCCCACCGGTTGGAAGAATGATCGCTGATAATCCCCCATAACAGGCTCACCAGTATAGAAAGCAGCGTGCCGAAGAAACCAATCAATCCCACCACCAATCCCCGGCTGGCAGTGATGACATGTTCAACCAGTGTGGGTAATAGGATGGTGTTGTACGACACCCAGACCAGGTTCGCCCCTATCATCAGGCTGTTTAACCCAAACAGGAATCCTACCGATCTCTTGATGTTGGCGCTTGTTGGTATGGTCATGCAATTCTTATAACACCTTTGCTCCGATAGGTTTCTTCAGAATCGGGCTAACTTTTACCCCTGCCGGAAATTTCGTCCGCATCTCATATTCCAGCTTCCCAATGCTATAAAAAACGATATACACCTCACCCTTGGTTTTAGCCTTGCACCCGCGAACAGCTTTCAGGCTATAATTTCATCATCAAAGGACAGGAAACCATCATGAACAATGACCTACGCCAACAAATCGTACAAATCGCCTCCGAGTTGTACCAAAAAAGTCTGCTAACCCCCACCGGAGGTAACATCAGTGCCCGCTGTGAAGATGATCCTGATGAAATTTGGATCACTCCCAGTGCCATTTTCAAAGGAGATTTGCAACCTGAGATGATGGTGCGTATCGATTTGCAGGGTAATATAAAAGAGGCCACTTCTTACACCGCCTCCAGTGAGCTCCGTGTCCACTGTGCCATATATCGATTAAGGCCTGAAATCACCGCCGTGATCCACACCCATGCCCCCCAAGCCACCCTGATGGCCCTTACAGGAACACGTTTTCTTCCTATCTCGCTTGAATCAGCATTTCTTGGCGATATCCCCGTTGTGCCCTTCATCATGCCAGGCACCGATGAGCTGGGTGAAGCTGTCGCTAAGGCTATAGGCATTGGTTTTGCGGTATTAATGCAAAATCATGGGCTGGTCGTAGCCGCCGACAACCTGCGCCGTGCCGCCAATTTCACGGATATCATTGAGGTGACCGCACTCAAGCTCCTCACCTGCAGGGCAATGGGTATCACACCGCCGGTGATACCACCGGAAGTCGTCAATACAATCCGTAAAATGGGACATTTGTTTGCCTGAGGTCTTGCCTCCCTGTTTCCAGCCTTACACCGACCTCTCGAACATGGTTTATTAAATCAATGGGTATACCAAATTCCTGAGGAGGATGATCGTGCCTACTGAATCTGCTTCTCAAGCCATCGCCATCTTGCGTAACCCCATCACATTCCAATGGTATGTCATTCCGCTGTTTGCTCTCATCGTGTACGTCTACACCGTCGAAGTCGAACGTCGCAATTGGAGCCTGGTCTTTGCCGGTCTGGCATTTTGGGGCATGGATTGGTTCAATGAAATCTGGAATGGGCTGGTCTTTCACTTCACCAATTACGCCCCTGTTTGGGGAGCGCCCGGTAGGACGGCTTACCTGCTCCTGATCGGCTTAAACATCGAGATATGCTTCATGTTTGCCATCGCCGGGGTGGCCTTCTCCAAAATGCTGCCCGTCGATAAAAGCCTTAAGCTCTTCGGCTTGCCCAACCGCCTGGTCTTTGCTATTGCGGGTTCGATATTTTGCGTGATCGTCGAGCTGCTCTTGAACGCCGCCGGTGCGCTCACTTGGGACTACACCTGGTGGAACGTGGGTGCCCCATGGTTAATCTTCCTCATCGGCTACCTACCCTTCTTCCTGGTCTCGTTCTGGGTCTTCGATATGCCTACCGTCCGGCAGAAAGCCATCACTGTCACCGGGATCCTTGGCTTCGACCTCATTTGCCTGGTTTTGTTTGTAGGTGTCCTGAATTGGATTTAACGCCCCACTACCAATTTGGCTCGGGTGTAGCGATATCCAACAGGGATTGCAGCATCCACCCTTGCCTGCCGTCCTCAATTACCCGCACTTCCACCCACCGGTATCCATCCACCTCCTGTGCATCTCCCAGGAGCTGGACCAGCGTCCCCTGGATCACGCCCGGAGACAACACCTGTTCCGTGAATCCCGGTCTTGCTCGCAATATCGCACCTTCATCCGGACCAATGCGTGCGTACACCGGTACTGGAGTTGGCGTGAACGTTTCTGTGGGGGTTGGGGTTCGCGTTGGAGTAATTGTAATGGTGGGCGTAAATGTGGGAGGCACCGGGGTGGCCGTGCGGGTCGCCGTTGGAGGAATTGGTGTTAATGTAGTAGTCGGTGTGGCTGTATAAGTTGGCACTGCCAATGGCGGTCCAAACCACCCCAATGTAATACTATACACCCCCACCCCAAATATCATTGCCAATCCTAGCAAGGTGACCACGCCTCCAAGGGTATAGCCTAATACAGTCATCGGTCGAAAACCCAGGATCGCCAGGATGATTGCCCCCAGGAGTGCCCCCCAGGCAAGATAAATCGCGAATACAACCAGTCCATCTGGAAATAAATGAGGCGCTCCGCTACCCAAACCATAACCTGCCACTACCAGTGGCAGGTAGAGTGTGTAAGCCAGTGCCACGCTCGGAGCAGCTGGGTTCTTCTCGTGATGTACCATGGTCGCTGCAGTGAAAACAGCCCCTACAGTCAGCACTATAAAGCTGATCAATGAAAGCCTGGCGTTTAAATACGCCTGTGTCAAAGCTTCTGGGTCCCATACCCGTCCCAGTAAGCCAGCTGCGATCCCCACCACGAACACCATCCAGCAACCAATCACCAGACCCACTAGGTTGCGAAAGAAGAATTTATACGATCCCACTACCGTTGCCAATGAAAGGCCAATCACCGGCGCCATCAACGGGGCAAATATAGCTCCCAAGACCAGTATGGCTGGTGAATCCAGCATCAGCCCAATACAGAAAATGATCCCTGAAATCACCGAGAACAGGAAAAAATCAAAACTGGGTGAGGTGCGCTGCCTCATCTGGTCAAGGACCACTGCCCGCTCATTAATCTCCAGAGGTGCAAGCAAGCGACGCGCTCGTCGACGTCGTGCCGGTGGCATCAGGTCTGGGTCGTCCGGGATATTGTCAGTCTTGGGTAGGCTCATTTACGTAAACTGGCTACAATCCTGAGTGGTTTTTCAAGCAATTCCAATGCCTCAAAAATACTGCTGACCACCAGGTCAGCACTCATCAGTGTTTCCACTGCCGTTCCTTCGGGAGAAAGCACACATATCCCCATTCCAGCAGCCCGCAGCATCGCCGCATCGTTTGCACCCTGCCCTATCGCCACCACCGTTCCCGCACCCAGTTGCAGAACGTAATTCGCTTTGTGTCCTGCTTCATCCCCTGGTTGAATGCGTACAGCTCTGATTCCGAGCTGCTGGTCAATGCTGTCTTGTTTTCCATGGGTGTCTGCAGTCAACAGGTGCAGGCTCAGGCGGTCGCACAGGCCAGATAACCTTTGCTTCACACCATCCAGGAGCTGCCCATCTACTGCCAGGGTACCGTTGACGTCACACACCAGATGTTGCAGCTGGAGCAAACCACACCCTGGGATGTTCAGCTCGATCATAAATGTATTATACCCCATCGGTTTTTCTCATATGCCGATCCAGTTCCCCTCAATTTCCTGCCTTGTAGTACAATACGCGCCGACCCAATTGTTGGAGCGCTATGTCTTGAGGCAACACACTCGCTACACAATCTACATTACGTTAATATCTTGCCTGATCTTGTGGCTATCCGCCTGTGGCACGGTCATCCCGACCTCTAAACCCACCCTCACCCCCTTCCCCAGCCCAACCGCCTCCATCACTCCCACTCCCACCCTCACTCCCACACCCACACCCCAACCTCCCATGGCAGTCCTTTTAGCAGCTGCGGGAGCCGACCAGGCACAGGTGGGCCTCCTGCAGACTGCCCTTAACGATATCGTCACCCAGGCTGGATTACGTTGGCAGGTCAGGCAACAGCTCACCACAACCGATCTGGTGCCTGCGCTGCGATTGGTGGTGGTGGTCCTCCCTGATCCTGGTCTGGCAGATCTGGTCGCCGCTGCTCCCGATACCCAATTTCTAGCTCTCGGTATTCAAGGGTTACCATCCTTCCCTAACCTGACCTCAATCGGTGCAAGTGGTGGTCGTTTCGACCAGCAGGGATTCATCGCCGGCGTTATTGCCGCCATGCTTTCTGACGATTGGCGCGTAGGGGTGATCAGCTTGTCTGATACCGTTGAGGGGCGTGCCGCTCGCACCGGTTTTCTGAACGGCGTAATTTATTTCTGCGGTCTCTGCCGCCCGGCCCAGCCTCCCTTCTACGAGTATCCGCTCCCCTTTGAATTGCCATCCACCGCCTCTGGCATTGAATGGCAGGAGGCTGCCAATTACATGGTTGACCATTATGTTCAAACGGTATATATTTACCCGGGCGTGACAGATGAAGCTATGCTCTCCATTCTGGCAACTGCCAAAGTGAACCTCATCAGCAGTGGTGATCCTCCCCCCTCAGCCAGCTCGAGCTGGGTCGTTTCACTCACCACCGATCCTCTCCCCCTTATTCAAAGCCAGGTGGAGGGTATTTTATATGGTAACCTGTCCATGGGTCAAACGCTGGCAGTTCCGATCCAATTCACCCACCTCAATCCACTTCTTTTAACACCCGGAAAGCAGCGCATGGCTGAGCAAGTTTTGTCCGATCTTCAGTCCGGGTTTATTGATACCAGTGTGGATTTGACAACCGGCGAAAATCGTCCATAATATGCGATAAGCTGATCGATTGACAATCTGCCTGAATATCAATGTATTATGCGTGTCCTTCGCTGGAAATACCGGTTTATTCCAAACTCAATTATTTGATAATTATATGCAAAAGAAGTTCTCATTAACGATTGTATTTCTAATAATTGCGGCTATCTTGCTGGGAGCTTGTCAGATTGCCCCACCCACTGAGGCTGACTGTACTAAACCCGATGTTATGTGCGTAGGTCTAGTCACCGGACTCGGCGGAGTCAATGATATGTCGTTCAACCAATCTGCATGGGAGGGCTTGCTTAAGGCGCAGCATGAGAAGCTTGTAGATTGGGTACGAGCCATCGAGACCGTTGACTCGAAGGATTATAGCCAGAATATCGCAACTTTTGTAGACGCTGGTTACGATGTTATAGTGACTGTCGGCACTATCCTGGGCGAAGCTACTACTTCCGCTGCAAAAACATTCCCTGGCATTCTTTTCATTGGCGTGGATCAGAATCAAGATGAGGTATTACCTAACCTGGTGGGTCTTGTCTTCCAGGAGGACCAGGCCGGTTTTCTGGCTGGCGCTTTGGCCGCTCAACTTACCAAGACCAATACAATTGCTGCTGTTCTCGGTTCTGATGCTACAAAGTCGATGGTGGCTTTCAAAGAAGGCTATGAAGCCGGGGCTAAATATATCAACCCCAGTGTTAATATTATCTCCACCTATTATCCCAATAGTTTAGAGACTGCATCCACTGACCCAAGATGGGGTGCTGGCACCGCTGCCCAGGCAATCCAGAACGGGGCAGATGTCATCTTAGGGGCTGGTGGCAGGACTGGAAATGGGGTTCTGATCGAAGTGGCCAGCCATCCCGGTTTGTACTGCATCGGTGTTGATGCTGATCAATGGGGACTTGTCCCTGAGGCTCACCCTTGCCTGATCTCCAGCACGATTAAGTTGGTCAGCTCAGGTGTGTTCGACCTCCTCAAACTGGCTAAAGATGGTTCTATGCCAGCTGGCAACTTCTATGGCGCCTCGGGACTGGCTCCCTACCACGACTTTGACAGTACCATCCCGCAGGGAGTCAAAGATAAAATTAACCAGGTAATTTCTGGTTTGAATGGTGGTTCCATCACCACCGGCTACAATTCAGGTAAGTAATATTTTCTGCATAGACTGATTGTGACACACATCACTGTTTCTCGTACGGCTTTCCTTCTGCAGCTGGAGGAATCGCACGGCCTACTACCCCCGTCAGGACGATGATGGTTAGGATATATGGCAGCATTTGTGGAATATGCGAGGGTATATCCGGGCGGAAGATGCTCAACACAGAGGTGACGCTGTTGCCCAGGCCGAAGATTAACGCCCCCAGCATTGCTCCGAAGGGCATCCACTTGCCGAAGATCATGGCTGCCAATCCGATGAAGCCCAATCCATTGGTCATCAGTGGGTTGAATACATCCACTGCCTCCAGGGTGAACCAGGCGCCCCCTAATCCCGCAAACGCACTGCCTATCAAAGTGTTGATGTAACGATTCTTGATCACATTCACACCCAGGGTGTCCGCAGCCCGCGGATGCTCACCCACTGCCCGCGTGCGTAATCCCCAGGGTGTGCTGAACAGCACATAGTTCAGTACGAAGACCGTGATCAGCATGATGTAGGTGAGTGGTTTTTGTTCAAATAAGATCTGACCTATAATCGGTATCTTCGATAATAAGGGAAAATTAAATATCGGGAAAGTCCCCGGGCCAGGGGGTAGATTTTCGGCCAGGTATTTATGGTATATAAAACCGGTGATGCCAATAGCGAGGATGTTAATCACTGTACCGCTGATGATCTGGTCTGCTTTGAACTTGATAGACACGACCGCGTGCAGCGCACCCAACAAGACTGCCGAAAGCACTGCAATCACCAGTGCCAGCCAACGGCTGATGTCGCCTGCGGCAGTCGGATCCATGATGGTTTTTAACCATTGGTAGGAAAACAGGTTAATCGCATAGGCTGTCATGGCAGCCATCAGCATCTGACCCTCGATGCCTATATTAATAATGCCGGAACGCTCGCAAAGGAGTCCAGTTAAAGCCGCAAATACGATGGGTGTCGCTGTGCGGAACATCTGGTTCAGCGTATCAATCACACACTTTTCTTTGCATTGACCCCCAATCACAAAGTTCAACAGCACCCAGAGGGCAAATGCCCCGAATGCAATCATGAGGGCGGTCACCCACCAGGCAGAGCGCAGGTTGGATAGTCGGCTTTTAACAGTTACTTCAGTTGTTGCAGTCATGCTCTAGCCTCCTCCCCAGCCGTGCGTCAATGGTCCTTGAACCTCCTGTTTTCCCCCCTTAATCCGGAATACCCAACGCACAATAGCAGGTGCGGCAATAAACAAGAGCACCAGCCCCTGAATCAGAGAAATAATGTATTTTGAGACCCCAGAGCTCAGTTCCATCAGGTCTGCACCATTGCGCATGGCAGCCCACAGGAATGAAGCTGCGATGATGCCAAAAGGACTGTTTTTCGCCAGCAGCGCAATACCAATACTGTCCCAACCATAGCCACTGACGAAAGCTACCTGTACACAGCGGCAGGTGGAGACACCCAGCACCTCGATTGTCCCTGCCAATCCACCCAGGGCACCAGAGAGCGCCATGGCGATCATGATATTGCGCGTGATGCTCATGCCAGCATACTGGGCTGCATTCAGGTTTGCGCCCACGCTACGCAGCTCAAAGCCAATGGTTGTCTTCGACAGTAACCACCACACTCCGACAGCCGCGAACAGGGCGATGAACAGGCCAGTGTGCAGGCGATCATATGGATCTTTAAAAGGCCACCATAAATTCGTCAAGGCCGGCAATCCAAAGTAGGTGATTACTGTTACAAACAGACCAATCCCCCACATGATAAGGCGTCGCTGTAGGGTGGTTGTGAAGCGCTTCTGCAGGCTAGGTAACCTAATCACCCAGCG
This sequence comes from Anaerolineales bacterium, assembly GCA_049287485.1. GTDB lineage: Bacteria > Chloroflexota > Anaerolineae > Anaerolineales > UBA4823 > FEB-25. Next base: position 37,641 of record JBAQFX010000005.1, on the reverse strand, counting down.
CCCAATCAGCAGAAAGATGAAGCCAATCACTAGTGCCACCATCAGGGCGTTAAGCGGCTCTGTCAATCGCACTGGAATTTCACTCATGAGCCAAATCTCGGCTTGCATTGAGACAGGAGGCGTTTGCACCAGACCTGCACCTGGATCTTTAAGTTTAAAAGTCACAATATACTCTTGCAGCCGGAAGGCGATATAGTTCATCATCATCGTACTGATGACCTCGTGCGCTCCAGTGCGCGCCTTGAGATACCCCGGTATAGCCGCCCAAATACCTCCCCCAATTATTCCGGCTAATAAGGTCAGGGGCAGGTGGATGATGGCAGGCAAGTTATGGAACGCCTGACCAACAAAGGCGGCGCTGATGGCACCTATATAAAACTGCCCTTCAATACCTATATTGAATAACCCAGTCTTGAAACCCAATGCCACACCCAGACTGAGCAAAATATACGGTGTGGTTGCGACCAATGTCTCTGTGAACCCTCGCTGCTTTATAAATGCCCCGCGGATCATTCCCCAATAGGCTTCAACGACGGTAAGCGGGCTGCCATACGTAATCCAAATAATAATACCGCCCAGGAAGAAAGCAGCAAGGATTGCCAGTGTTGGAATTCGAATCGCTTCCCAGAATTGTGAAAGCCTTTTACGCCATGTGCTAGTGGGCTTTGGCATGATGAGTGGTGCTTCAGACATAGGCACCTTCCTTTTCAACCCCAGCCATTAATAGACCCAGCTGCTCTCGCGTGGCAGCTCGCGCCTCCAACGTTTCTAGGATACAACCTTTGTACATGACTGCGATACGGTCAGAGAGGCTCATGATCTCATCGAGCTCTGCGCTAACCAACAGAACTGCCGCACCCTTATCACGTGCCTCCACTATGCGGTGATGAATGAACTCAATGCTGCCAACATCCAATCCACGTGTAGGTTGGTTAACAATTAGCAGCTTTACCGGGCGCGCCAGCTCTCTTGCCACGATCACTTTTTGCTGGTTGCCTCCCGATAATGAGCTAACCTGTGTTTCGATGCTGGGGGTGCGTATGTCAAATGTAGTCACCAGCTCCTGGGCGTACTGATCGATAACGGGGAAGTCCATTTCCACCCCATTGGCGAATGGTGGGTTATAATAAGTACACAGCACCAGGTTGTCTCGTACCGAGAAAGATAATACCAACCCATGCTTATGCCGATCCTCTGGCACATGCGCGGAACCCGTCTCGGTAATCTGGCGAGGTGAGAAATTCGTGACATTTTGACCCATGATTTGTATTTTGCCAGAATAACTTCGGCGTAAACCGGTCAATGCTTCCACAAGCTCAGTTTGACCATTACCCTGCACCCCGGCCACTCCCAGGATTTCACCGGCTTGTACAGCAAAGGTTACACCATCCACTGCCATGTGCTTACGCTCATCCATCACGTGCAGGTCGTCAACGGTCAAGACCGTTTCACCAGGTTGAGCTTTTAGTTTATCGATCTGTAAGATCACTTCACGGCCAACCATCATTTCCGCTAACTTCTCACGGGTGGCTTCATTTGGCTTAACCGTACCCACCATTTGCCCTGTGCGCATTACACTAATGCGGTCTGCAACTTCGAAAACTTCACGCAATTTGTGGGTGATGAAAACAATGGACTTTTCTTGCTCAATAAGGTTACGCATGATAATGAATAGCTCATCCGCCTCTTGAGGCGTCAGTACCGCAGTGGGCTCGTCCAGGATCAATATGTCGGCGTTGCGGTACAGTGCCTTAATGATCTCAATACGCTGTTGCGCCCCTACCGCCAAGTCTTGCACCAGGGCATTGGGGTCAACCGCCAATTCATACTTCTGGCTTAATTCTGTGATACTCTTAGCTACCACGCGCCGGTCGAGCTTCGCTAGCTGACCAAATGCTTTGGTAGAGCTGATAACCGACTCTTGACCCAGCATGATATTTTCAGTCACGGTGAGCGGGGGAACAAGCATAAAGTGCTGGTGTACCATGCCAATGCCTTGAGCAATCGCATCGTGGGGCGTATTGATGCGCTTCAGCTGTCCGTTGATCCGTATCTCTCCTTCATCAGGCTGGTATAGCCCATAAAGGATATTCATTAAAGTCGATTTCCCTGCACCATTCTCCCCTAGCAGGGCATGAATTTCACCTTTTTCTAAGGTAAAGTTGACGTGATCATTGGCAAGTACACCGGGGAAACGCTTGGTAATGTCTGTGGCTTGTAAGGCATAAGCCATAGCTTTCTCCAATTCCAAGATTATTACTGTATTTGATTATATTTATAGAGGGTGCTGTACCTTAGATACAGCACCCTCTTAAATCAATCTTACTAAAGTCTAGGGTGTATAACCGGTAGTGATGGTTCCAGCGATCAAGGCTGCTTTTGCTTCGTCAATTTTGTCCTTTACACTCTGGGGAATCTTGCTGTCCCAATCATGGTAGGGAGCCAGACCTACACCGCCGTTGGCGAGAGTAGCGGTTACAACGCCAGCCTTTACCGTGCCAGCGTTGACTGTCTTTAGATACTCATAGACAGCAACGTCAACGTTCTTGGCTGCACTTGAAAGTAAGGCACTCTGCACCTCAGGATAGGTGTTGTATTGATCCACATCTACTCCGATAGCCATCAAGCCCTGCTCTTTGGCAGCCAGCAGACCGCCATTGCCTGTATTGCCGCCCACGCCGAAGATTACATCGCAACCCTGACCGATCATGCTGATGGCAGTTTCCTTGCCCTTGGCGGGGTCAGTGAAGGATGGAATGTAGACGTTGAGCGTCTCTGTTGATGGTTCCATCCACTTGGCGCCGGACTGGAAGCCAACGACGAAGCGTACAACTGGAGGGATTTCCATACCAGATACAGTGCATACAGTGCCAGTTCCGGTCATCCCAGCCGCCAAGACACCTGCTAGATAGCCAACCTGGTCTTCCTGGAACATCAGGCTGGTGACATTCGTTAAGCCACCGTCAGCATAGCAGTCCGTGACAGTATCATCGCAAGCTACAGAGCCAGCTGTGGGGAAGTATGAGTTATCAATGATGGCGAAATTGATGTCTGGATATTGTTTGGCTTTTACAGCAGTGTCATCACCCATCAAAAAACCAACTGTGACGATTACATCATACTTTTCGGTAGCGAACTGGTCTATATTCTTGCTATAGTCGGAGGCTACCTTGGATTCGATGTAGTTTGCAGTCCAACCAAATTCGGTAGCTGCCTTTTGTACACCTGCCCATGCTGACTGGTTGAAGGACTTGTCGTTCACTCCACCCGTGTCAGTTACCAGGCCAATCATCAGCTTGGTGCTTGCACCACCACCGCAAGCCGATAGCAGCACAGAGACAATCATCAGAACGGCCAGTAATAATGAAAGTTTCTTCATACGATTCTCCTCTTTTTTAATTAGATTTGGGTATAGGATGGCCAATTGCCTTTATAAGTTTAGCACACTCATAAAAAGTTGGCAATGTGTTTTTCTACACTTATAATTATTATTCTTTCGACGCGCACAAAATTCCACATATTTAAAGTAAGGCTTGATCTGTTCAACCAGCGAAGTGCATAGCCAAGAACACACGGAAGTGTACCGTCAAGTGCAGCTAATATTCAAGGCCCTTTAGATTAACACGAAAGGTCTTTTTGCACATTCATCCTCTATTTATAAATAAATCGCCTCGCTCTCTCACGATTATTTCCTCAGGTCCCCTGGCCCAAAAGCACCCGGCAGCAGCTCCGCCAGGGTGGCCTCCTGCTTTATCTGACCCTGATCATCGGCAATCACCACAAGCGTCTCCAGCCCGAACTCCGCCAGCACCTGCCGGCAAGCGCCACAGGGTGTGCCCCCGTTGCTGGTGACCACGGCAATGGCCAGGAACTCGCGCTCCCCCTCCGAGACGGCCTTGAACACCGCCACCCGCTCGGAGCTTGGCTTGCTCATGGCCGGAGCCACCCCTGAAGAGCAGAGTGAAGTTCCCACCCCAGCCCCTGGTTAATGATCTGTTGCAAAGGATACTCCAAACCCCTTGAGAAGCGCGAGGGGTCTTTTTCTTCCTAATACAGCAAACGATAAAGGGTGAGGCGTGGAAATATCGAGAGAAATGTTAGGCTAGGCGACAAAGATGAATTGTTTCTCGAAATCGATCGCAAAATACGCTCCCGACATCGGGCAAAAAGCGCCCTTGATAAAAGCCTTCAATTTATTTTCCAGGTGAGGGATGAGGTTGGTAAGGTGCGGGGGGAAACGAAAAAATAACACAATGGATACGAATGTCACGAAGATCACGAAGGTTTGTAAATACACGAAAGGGAAGCAGGTCAGAGGATTGCATAGCGGATTAGCGGATGGAGCCTTATCATGAAAGAAATATGATAAGGGCAGTGTTGGTATACAGGATGGTGAAGGTATTTGAATCTCAGAAAAAATAAAATGCATTCAATTCCTTGATGAACCATTAATCCAGTGCGGTATTCGTTCCGCGAAAAATACGAAGAGGAACGAATATGGCCTGAGGTGGGATGAAGTTGGTAAGGTGCGGGGGAAAAAATAACACGAAGGGCACGAAAATTAGCGAACACGCGGAAGAATGGCTGGTCAGCGGATTGCATAGCGGATTAGCGGATGGAGCATGATAACAAGGGGAATTGAACCTCAAAATATTCAAATGCATTCAATTCATGGTTGGCGGGGAGGGCAATGAGGGGCAACGTGGATTGTTAATGTGCCGGTTATTGCAGCTCTATGTAATTACTCACGCCCCCACCCCTGACCCCTCCCCAGCTGGATATATCTACCTAAATAACCAGCAATTACACATGCGGGGGAGGGGAAATTTATCAAAAAATGGGGTACACGGGGTGCGTAGCCCCTGCGAACCCCTTTTTTTGAACTCATTCCACCTATCATTATAAGAAAGACGGTATATTAGCAAACAGTTGAGTAATTACAACTTTTACCGGTAAAGAACAACCGGTATACGAATGCCTTTATTTGAAAAACCATATTTATTGAAGGCATTCTAATTATAGCACAATTGTTCTAGTCCACAAGAGGATTTTGAAAAATTCGGAATATTTTAAGATTTCTAATAAAAGAGTAGCTTTTGGCTGTTAGCATTTAGCAATTGTCGAAAAAATGTGAAGCGGAGATGATCTCGGCTTTAAATGATTGACAGGTGAGGATAATTTTGCTATTCTGAATGCAATCCATGATTAAGGTAATCACGGTCTTGCAATGATGGCGATAGGTTCCGATAGCTTCACCTACGATAAAATGGCAACCAGATCACCAGATATGTGGGGAGAAATCTATACACCATGAGTTATGATGCCGAAAACCGCACAGAAAACCGCATAAAGATCGTGCAGGTGACCGTGCAGGTGACCCGGCTGGTTCAAGTAGATAGCCCGAGCAAAACGATCGCTACATTCACTTATGATGGTGATGGTAATCGGGTAATGAGCGCATTTGACAGGGACATATCCAGCATAGTCACTACAACTTATATTGGAAATCCATCGGTACCCTCCGGACAATGCTACTTCGAATGGACCGGCTCGACCAGTACGATGAACGTAAGAGACCGGTATTATTATGCCGGAAGTACCCTGATAGCGATGCGTACTGGATCCAGCGCAGCAAATTATATCTTTGAGGATCACCTGGGTAGTACTGCCATAACCACCAACAGCATTGGTGGGAAGATTGCTGAAATACGGTATTACCCATGAGGAACGGAGAAGAAGGGCGGTTCACGCGCAAGCTAAAAACGCTTGCACTATGACCGCCCATACGAAACCGCATAGGCAAAGATTAGAGAGACAGAATGGACGCAGCGTTCCGGTCAGAAAACTAGACCGGATAGGCTGCTGCGCCCCTACTATAATAATTAAACCAACACATGCCAGCGTTTGTTTGCTTCGCAAATTTAATCTGATCCCAGTCTGCTAACCTCCCGCTCAAGCAGGGCAATGGTTTCTGGGATCAAGATTTTCCGGACCTGTTGGAATTGCTTCATCGGAAGGAGAGAATTCAAGTCTTCATTGATGACTGTCTGATTGAAGTGCTCCTGGATAAATTGAATCAATCTGCTGAAATATTCTCGAGGAACAAGACCCGTTCTCTCCAAGATCACCCCACCCAAATATGCGTAACCCTGAACGAAAAAATGATGGATATCATAAAGGTCACGTCCAGCGATGCTTTTGTGACGTGTATAACGATCAGTCAAAGCCACCAGCTTATTGGCAAACATGGTTTCTATGCTCTGGCTGTTAATCAGACGGTCAATCTCGGGAAAGTACTGCACGCGGTATTGGTTGGCTAAGACTTTCGTATCACTAGCGCTGATTTTTATGGTGCTGCGCTTGCCCGGGGTATTCAAATAACGAAGCTGAAAAACGAGTGCAGTCTTATATTCAAGGGTTATATCCAGCCCCAAATGGTCAAAAACTTGATGGAATACCTGCCGAAATTTAGATTTGTCAATCTCCAACAAAACATCGAAGTCAAGGTCTACTGAGAAACGGTCCAGGTAGCCCAACATAGCCGCGCAAGAGCCCCCTTTGAAGGCCAAAGCATGAGCCAATAAAGGCTGATCAACGATATCCATCAGCAGCCGATTGAGCTGTGATTTGTGGATGAGATCTTCAGGACGCAGGCTTAACATGGATAACCGATTTCCCTTTGTAATGCATGGACTTTTTCAAAATCGATTGCTTCGCGAAGGTCAAAATGATATCTGGGGTTAAAGTAAAGCATGTCGGCCACAGCACGCTCGAGCGTGGCCACAAAACTTCCATTTTGCTCATCGATACCGGCAGTATTGTAAAGGTAGATTTCTTTGAGCTTGCGAAAGCGAAAAGTCCACTGGCCAACCGAGAGGTGCTTCGACTGGTCGGTGGCGAAGGTGTAAGCAAAAACCCTCTGTGAGATTACCCCGGCCTGGGCAAGAACGGTTTCAGTGGTGAGATAGGCATAGCGATGGATGATGGCTCGGCCGAGCTCGAGCGGGTTAAGTGATTCAGGCGGAACAGTGGCATACAGTCCTTTATAAACTTGAAACAGGATGCCTTTATCGATGTAGCGCGTGATGGTTTGGTATAAAGTCTGCCTGTTCTTTATGCCCCAAAGAATGGCCAGATCGTTCGTGTGAACTAATTTCTTATCGAGTTGGATTAATTCGCTTATCCTATACATAATTGTATAGGATAATACAACTAAAATAGATTGTCAAGATATTTCTCTGCCAGAAATCATCTGTGTGTATCTGCGTTTACCTGTGGCTTGTTATTTCCTCAGGTCCCCTGGCCCAAAAGCACCCGGCAGCAGCTCCGCCAGGGTGGCCTCCTGCTTTATCTGACCCTGATCATCGGCAATCACCACCAGCGTCTCCAGCCCGAACTCCGCCAGCACCTGCCGGCAAGCGCCACAAGGCATACCCCCATTGCTGGTGACTACGGCAATGGCCAGGAACTCGCGCTCCCCCTCCGAGACGGCCTTGAACACCGCCACCCGTTCGGCACACATGCTGGTGGGGTAAGCCGCACTCTCCACGTTGCAGCCAGTGAAGAACTTCCCCGAGGGCGTCAGCAGGGCTGCCCCCACCCGGTAGCTGGAATAAGGTGCATAGGCGTTCTTTCGTGCTTGCCGCGCCAGCTCGATCAATCTTTGGCGCAGCTCATTGGTCAGTTCTTTCTCCATCCTGCCTCTCTTCCTGTGATTCTGCAGGTTGCTTCTTGGCCCTCACCTTGCGGATGCGCCGTCCGGTGACCTGTTCTATGGTCAGGCTGATGTCCCCCACCTGCAGGCTTTCACCGGTGGAGGGCACCCGCCCCACCTGCTCGTAGATGAATCCGCCCAGTGATTCGGCCTCTTCGGTGGGCAATTGGCTGCCCATTACTTCATTAAAATCCCGCAAGTCTACCCGCCCCTGGAAGACATATTCGCCCTCCCCCACCTGCGTGTATGGGGCTTCCTCGCTCTGGTCATACTCATCCTGGATCTCCCCTACAATTTCCTCGAAGATGTCCTCCAGCGTCACCAGCCCGGCAATGCCTCCATACTCATCCACCACCATCGCCATGTGAACATGCCCAGCCTGCATCTCCTCCAGCAGCTCGTCCACCTTCTTGGCTTCCGGCACAAAGGTCGCCGGGCGCAGCAGGCTCTTGAGCGAATCGATCTGCTCGCCCATGCGCCACACCCGCAACAGGTCTTTGGCGTACAGCAGGCCCAGGATGTTATCCACCGACTCCTCGTACACCGGCATGCGCGAATGGCCAGATTTGATCAGGGCATCTACCGCCGCCGAGAGTGGGGTGGAGGCCTCCAGAGCAGTGATGTAGATGCGGGGTAGCATGATCTCGCGCACCAGGGTATCACCGAGCTCGAAGATGGAGTAGATCATCTGGCGCTCATCCCCCTCCAGCACGCCACCCTCGTGCCCGGCATCCACCATGCTCTTCAGCTCCTCTTCGGTGACGGTGATCATCGGTTCCTGGGCTTCACCCTTGCGCCTGCCCAATGCCAGTGGCAGCACCAACAACGGCGAGAGGATTACTATGAGGGTGTGCACATAAGGCGCCAGGCGCATTGCCCAGGTCTCGGGCTGGTGGGTGACCACCAATTCCACCACCCACTCCAGCCAGAACACCAGCGCCATGGTTAGGAGCAGGATGCCCAGATCCAATAAGACCGCAGTAACCGTCCAGGCTTGTGGAATGAACAATGCCAGCAGCAAGCCAGCCCCTAAAAAACGGGTGAAAAGCTGGACCAGGTTACTGGCTGCCAGCCAATTCTGCGGGGTATGCAATAGATTGGTCACCCGGTTGACCTTTAGCCCAAGTTCATCCTTCATGGATAACAAGCGCGCCAGGCTGGCTTTCAGCAATGCCGCCCGGTAGGCGATGATGAACAGATCGAGGAGGAATAGTACCAATAACCCGAGGATGATGAAATGGGTCACTTTTTCAGCTCTTTGATCACCCTGGCAGGCACGCCTAATGCCAACGAGTTGGGTGGTATGTCCTTGGTAACGACCGACCCGGCCCCGGTGCGTGCCCCCGCCCCCACCTTCACCGGCGCCACCAGCATGGTATCTGAGCCAATGAAAGCGCCCTCACCAATCTCGGTGGCGAACTTCTGCGTGCCATCATAGTTGCAGGTGATGGTGCCGGCGCCGATGTTCACCTCCGCACCCACCTGGGCATCGCCCAGGTACGAAAAGTGCCCCATCTTGGCACGCGCACCCAGGGTGGAGTCCTTCACCTCGCCAAAGTTACCCATATGCACACCCGTGCACAGGTGGGCTCCCTTACGCAGGTGGCAGTACGGGCCCATCTCCACGTGGTCTTCCAGCAAGGCTCCTTCCAGCACTGAAGCAAGCAAGGTGCAGTGATCGCCCACCCGCGTATCCTTGATGATGGTATTGGGACCGATGACACAATTCTTGCCGATCTGGGTGCTGCCATGCAGGTAGGTGCCAGGCCACAGGATGGTATCCTGCCCCAGGGTGACTTCCGGCTCAATATAGGTAGAGCCCGGGTCGATCATGCTCACTCCCGCCAGCATCCATTGCTGGTTGATGCGCTGCCTGAGCAGGGCATCTGCCTGTGCCAGGTGGATGCGGGTGTTGATGCCAATCACCTCATTCGGGTCTTCTACGGCCAGGCTATAGATGGTATGACCTTCCGCTACCGCCATGCTCACCAGGTCGGTCAGGTAGTATTCACCTTTGGGCGAAAGCCTGATGCGTTTCAAGGCTGGCCATAACCAGGCTGCACGGAAGCAGTATACCCCAGGGTTGAGCTCATGGATGAGCAGCTGCTCGGGCGTGGCCTCGGCTTCTTCCACAACCCCAATCACATGCCCGGAGGCGTCTCGCAGGATACGACCAAAACCTCGCGTTTCATTGCTAATCACGGTGAGCATGCTGAGCGGACCGCGATGGGTTTGGGCCAATTCCACCAGCTTGCCCAAAGTCGAGCCGGTGAGCAAGGGCATGTCAGCATAGGTCACCAGCAACAGGTCGCTCTTCCCAAGAAGCTGTGGTTCAGCTTGCATCACAGCGTGACCAGTGCCAAGCAGTGGTTCCTGCAGCACGTAATCTGCTGCGTCTCCCAAGACCTTGCGCACCTGGTCGGCAGCATACCCGACCACCATCACGGGCTTTTCCGGGCTGACTTGCCTGGCAGCCTGCAGCGGGTACCAGGCCATGGGTTTACCCACGAGCTGGTGCAACACCTTGGGCAGGCCGGATTTCATGCGTGTACCCTGCCCTGCTGCCAGGATCATTGTGGACAGCTTCATTATGCCTCCCTGAAAGCAAAAACGCAAAGCCATACCGGGCAGCGGCAGCCTGTGCCTCTATACCTCGGGGACCTTGCGTTAGACGTATCTGATGTCATCTGTAGTAACTAGCTGGGGCATCCGGACTCGAACCAGAATAAACAGATCCAAAGTCTGCTGTGCTGCCATTGCACCATGCCCCAATCATGACGCCCTATTTTCAGAGCGTCTGGTATTTTATCATATTTTCAGCCATTCCCCTGGAGTGGGGATGACCCCGAGCATAATGCTCAAGGTTCCTCTTCTTTATCCGGTGCTAGGCCTAAATCACGCGCCTGGTCGTAGGAGATCACGTCTTTTCCATGCACCCCTTCCAAAGCATCGCTGGCCTCTAAAGCCTCCCAAAAACCGTCCGCTCTTTCCTTAGTGGTGGTTTCCGCAGCCCCGGCAAATAACTTCTCCACCCCAGCCAGGGTCTCTTGATCGACAGTAACATCTTTGGGTAATTCGGTCACCAGCTGTGATGATTTATCCTGCTTGGCCTGCTCTTCGGCAAGCTGGTTTGCCAAGATAGTTTGCAGGTCACGCGCCGCAACCTGGAGGGTATGGTTGATTGCAGAGAGTTTATCGGGTTCAAAATAGCCGGAAGTGAGCACAAAAAGGGCATGGTTCTGACCGACTGTCACCACATACAAGACCTGCCGATGAGCAGTGAAATACTGCAAGCTGGAACTTGTGCCCCTGCTCATCGCCTCTGAGACCTGCTGGCTGGCCTTGTAAGCAGTGATCAACGCTGAGAGTAGTACCGAGCCGGTGGTAATTTGTGAAGGATTGCCAGCCACCTCGAGGACCTGACCCTCATTATTCACCAACAAGGCTGACACAGCTTTCAATTGTTGCTTTAAGGCAGTCAGGCGCTCACCCAGAGAAAGCCTGAAACTCTGAGGGCTGCTAGGCTTGACTTCAGGCGTGGGTAAGGTGATGCCCACGGGTGAGGTGATGGCTGGCTCCTGGTTATTCAATGGCTGGTTTTGCTCACCACGGTCTGACCAAAGGCTGCGCTTCACTACTTCCAGGAATGTGTCAATATGAATCGGCTTATAGAAAAAGGCTTCCACGTCTGCTTCAGCCACCTGCTGGCGAGTGGTGGCATCTTCAACCCCGGTAACCAGGATGATCTTTGCCTCAGGTCGACGCTTCTGCAGACGGGTGACCATCTCCAGGCCTGTCATGCCTGGAAGACGGTAATCCAGTACTACCAGGTCGAGCGGCAATGAGGAACTAATGAACAATGCTTCTTCTGCAGATGGGACATCCAGCACATCGATCTCTGCTCCAAGCGTCTTGATGCTGGCAGTTACCATACGCCGGACTTGGGGATTATCTTCGACTACTAACACACGGTATGCAGCCATGCTGGAATCATTCTATCATGGATTTAATAATGAAGAAGACGGTCACAATGAGGGAAATGATCGTCCTTACAGATATTATGCACATCCCTTAGTTCAAAAGTAGGGGCACGATATATCGTGCCCCTACAAAGAAATGACCATCTATCAAAGATAAAAGGTATTACTCGACCCGCCAGCAAGCCACCAGGTGGTCATCGCTGACCTCGCGGAAAGGTGGCTGTTCAATGCCACATACATCCAGCGCCACCGGGCAACGTGGATGGAAGCGACAGCCACCAGGTGGATTCAACGGGCTGGGTACATCCCCTTCCAGGATGATGCGGTCGCGCTTCAAGGTGGGGTCGGGGATGGGGATGGCGGATAATAAAGCCTGGGTATAAGGGTGTAGTGGGTTGCGGAACAGGTGTTCACGGGTGGTCATTTCGACCATCTTGCCCAGGTACATGACTGCCACCCGGTCAGAGATGTGCTCAACCACACTCAGGTTGTGGGCGATAAACAGATAAGTGAGGCCAAACTCACGCTGCAGGTCTTTCAGGATGTTGAGCACCTGCGACTGGATGGAAACATCCAACGCGGATACAGGCTCATCGGCAACGATGAATTTCGGGCGCAAGGCCAGGGCGCGGGCAATGCCAATCCGCTGGCGCTGCCCACCCGAGAACTCATGCGGGTAACGGCGGGCATGGTAATCTTCCATACCCACTTTGCGTAACATCTCGATGGTGGTCTCAAACCGCTCGCGTGGTGTGCCAATGTTATGGATCTTTAATCCTTCGGAAATCGATTCACCGATGGGCATACGTGGGTCCAGTGAGGCATATGGGTCCTGGAAGATGATCTGCATATTGCGCCGCATGGCTTTTAGATTTTTGCCCCTCAATGCGGCAACATCCACTCCATTGAAAATGACCTGCCCGCTGGTGGGTTCGATCAGCCTCAACAGGGTACGCCCGACCGTAGTCTTACCGCAACCCGATTCGCCTACGAGACCGAGCGTCTCGCCCTGGCGGATGTTAAAACTGATGTCGTCCACTGCCTGCACCCAGGCCACGACGCGTTGCAAAAAACCACCGCGTACCGGGAAATATTTAACCAACTCCTTGATCTCAAGTAGATTTTTCTTACCATTGGTATGTACAGCTTGATCAGTCATGATTAATTTCTCCAAGTCATTAAGATCAGGAAGGTTTTAGTGGGGCTTTAAAGCCCTCATAATCCTGGTAGAGCCAGCAGCGGCAAAAATGATCGGGCTCGTAGGGGATCAGTTGGGGTTCCACCTGGGTACAGATGGTTAATTGGTGTTCAATACGGGCGCGGCAGCGAGGTGCAAACTGGCAGCCTGGGGGCAGATTGACCAGGTTGGGAACCGAACCGGGGATGACATCCAGTACTTCCTTGACAGTACCCAGAACCGGGATAGATGCCATCAAACCTTGCGTGTACGGGTGGACGGGTCTTTTGAACAAGGTCCTGATATCCGCCTGTTCCACAATACGCCCGGCGTACATGACGGCTACACGATCGGCCATTTCAGAGATCACACCCAGATCGTGGGTAATCAGGATGACGGCAGTGTCCATGCGAGTGCGCAGGTCGCGCAACAGGTCGAGGATCTGCGCCTGGATAGTCACATCCAGGGCGGTGGTGGGTTCGTCAGCGATCAGCAACTGTGGGTTCAAAGCCAGGGCCATGGCGATCATCACGCGCTGTGCCTGCCCACCCGATACCTCATGGGGAAAGGAATGCGCCTTGCTTTCGGGGTCGGGCATGCCCACCAGGGTCAACAGCTCCACGGCTTTGTTCCAGGATTCTTCCTTGCCCATGTTCTGGTGGATTTGCATCACTTCTGCCACCTGGTCACCAATCTTGAACACGGGGTTAAGGCTGGACTGTGGCTGCTGGAAGATCATCGACATGCGGTTACCGCGCATGTGCACCATCTCCGATTCGGATAATTCCAGCAGGTTGCGGCCTTCAAAGATGATGGTGCCTTCTACAACCTTTCCGGGAATACCAATCAGGCGCATGATGGATAGAGATGTAACACTCTTTCCGCAGCCCGATTCCCCCACTAATCCCAACACCTCGCCTCGTCCGACGGTGAGATCTACACCGTCCACGGCTTTAACCACACCATCCTCGGTGTAAAAATATGTCTTCAGGTTGTGAACCTCAAGTAAAGTATCCTTTTTATCTATCATGAGCGTCCTCTTCTATTAATATTATAAATTCTACATCCATAATGGATATCTATGTTTAGCATCATCTTTTCGTACATACATCCTGTTCTTGCAAGGCAGTAACAATCGGTGCAGTAGTTTTGACATGGTATGATCCTGGATCGGTGTAGCCACCTTCCAGCCCAAATACGGGATTGGTGGGAGCATGGCGCCCATCCAGGGGGATAATCAGCCAATTCACCGCTTTCATAAAAGCATACTGTGAATGGATAGTTACCGGGGGATCATAGTGTAATTGGAGCACCATCACCGAGGAACTGGCCTGATATTCCTGGTAAGTGACATCTGACATACTGAGCTGATCCCAGCGCTTAACCCCGGTGAGAGCAGTATTAACCGCATTGTTGACTGCTTCAAATGCGGTTGTGCCTGGCTGGATATCTATGTTCGTACCATAGCAATTCACGGTGATACCAACCGGAACCTCTTTGAATACCGGCCAAAACCATAAAAGATCACCCGTGTTCATGGCGATGACGGCGAAAATAATGGCGCCAAATATCACCACACCGGATATAGCGGCTTTGAGTAAAGATGGTGAATGTGGCTTGGCCTCGGGCATTTTTATCTCTTCAAGCGTGGATCAAGAGCATCACGCAAGGCATCGCCCATATAGTTGAAAGCCAGGTTGACCACAAAGATGGCCAGACCAGGGTAGAACACCTTGGCGGGCTGAGTCCACATATCCGATTGATACTCAGACAACATGTTGCCCCAGGTGGGAACGGGTGGCTGGATGCCGAAGCCCAGGAATGAGAGCGCAGATTCAAGAATGATCACGCCACCCAGGTCAAGCGTAGCGGAAACGATAATGGGGGCCATGGCATTAGGAATCATATGTCGCAGGATGATACCCAAATTACTCAATCCCATCGCCCGGGCGGCTTCGGTAAAGTCCTGGTTGCGCAGGGAGAGTACCATGCCGCGCATTAAACGCGCCGGGCCCATCCAGCCAAAAACGATTAGAATCACAGCAATAATAACCGCGCTGCTCCATTCAGGCGGAAGGAACGGTATCTGAATGCCACGCAACAATGCTGATAAAGCCAGCAGCAGGGGTAATAAAGGCAGGGTCAACAAAAATTCGATGATACGCTGGATGACTTCATCCACCCAGCCGCCAAAAAAACCTGAAATTGCTCCAATGAATGCACCGAAGGTCTCTGCACAAAGGGTGACCACGAAGGCAACCATCAGGGAAATACGCCCGGCATACAACAGGCGGCTGAATACATCCCGCCCGATGGCATCCGTACCCATAATATTTTGTAACGAAGGAGGAGCATTTTTGAGAATCATCCCGGAGGCATCTTTCAGACTCTGGGTGGGATTATACGGTGCGATGACAGGAGCCAGGGCACAGGCCAGGATGATAAATATCAAGACGACTGCACTGATCACCGCCAGTTTGTGCCTTCTGAAGCGGGTCCAAACAATGGATAGGTAACTTTCTTCTTTTATGGAGGCTAAGGTTTCACGATCGAGCTCTGCAACTGCCATTGTCTTTCACTCCTACTTGAAGCGAATACGTGGGTCTACCACGGTGTACAACACATCACCCAACAAGGTGGCGATGACGACCAGAACAGCCTGGATGAACAAGTAAGCCATGGCTACCGGCCAGTCGCTTGCGCCCAGGGCTTCAAAGTACAGTCGACCTACACCCGGGTAAGAGAAGACGGTCTCGGTGAGGATGGCCCCGCCAAAGATGCCGGGAAGCTGAAAGACCACGATAGTGATGATGGGGATGAGGGCGTTACGCAAAGCGTGTTTAATGATCACCACACGCTCGATCAAACCCTTGGCACGGGCGGTACGCACGTAATCCTGGCGCAGTACTTCCAGCATGGAAGAGCGCATGTAACGCGACCAGCCCGCCAGATACAACAGGCTGAGCATGATCGATGGCAGGATGATGTGAACAAAACGATCCACAAAACTGCCCTTGGATATATTCAGGAGTGCTTCCACGGTGCCGGGCTGCGCTTCACGCACCAGCACCGTGCCCCCCGAGGGCATGTAAGGCAATCCCCATTGCTTGAAACCATAAGAGAACAGCAGAATCAACATCAAGCCAAACCAGAACACCGGCATGGCTGAACCGAAGAAGGCGAAGGTGGTCACGGCGTAATCCGTCCCGCTGTACTGGTGAACCCCAGAATAGATGCCTATGGGGATGGCAATGATCAGTGAAACCACGGTGGCAGTGATCATCAGGATCAGGGTGTTACCCAGGCGGCTCTTTATCAAGTCCACCACCGGCTGACCAATGGCCAGTTTCCACGACCAGCCAAAGTCCAGGCGCAGGATGCCGCGGTTGCTGCCGTGAAAACCTGAATACTGTTTCAGCAGCCCATATGAGCCTGTTAAACCGGAGATTTTCAACCAGACTCCATTTTCTGGCCGGGGCAAACCTTCACCGGTTGGGAACGTATAGGTAGTATCCTTGGACACTGTGACCGTGGATTTGACCCCACCGGCATCTTCAATGGTAACCGTATTGGCTACCACACTGATCACATTGCCGAAAGCAACCAGGTCCTTAGGGCGAGCTTCTCCCATGGGTGGTTTCACCTGGATGTGATCGGCGGTAAACTCCCGCGTGGCAGTCTTCTCTCCCCACACCCACAGGGTGTAGCCGGTGGGCAGCAAGGCAGGACCGGGATCTGTCCAGAAGCGAGCGTAATCCCACTGGGGGGTCATTTCACCCGTATTGCGATCGGTGGTCACCAGCTGCTGCCCATCGGTGCCCAACTTCGGATAACGATAATTGCCCAACCCCACGTAGACCCAATCAGAACCCAGCCAATCATCACCAATCAGCCAGGTCAGGTAGCGCAGGAAGATCGGTTTGTTGATTCCCAGATACGCCTCCAGACGAGCCATATCCGCCTCAGAGGGGCGATTGCGTAAGCTACCGAGCTTAATCCCAGATAAGGGTCCCCCCGGGGCGATGTTAAGCAAGACATAGATCGCCACGGTAGAGAGCAGCACCACAATGATCATCTGGAAGAAGCGGCGGATCAGATAATTGGTCATAACAACCTCCACATCAATTGATGCAAGGCAAACTTCCATAGCTGCCAACCTCAAGCGGCTATGGAAAGTTGCCTTACCGATCGATCAGAAAAGTTTCAAATTCATAAGTAATACTATTTATCAAGGTTTTGGTTCAATGCGTATATTTAATACTTAGCACAAAAGGATTTATTTTGAATATACAGCAAAATAAAATCTATTGCTCAAATTGTTAGGATAGAATTATTCCAATAATAAATGCCCGGTTTCATCTACAAACATAATATGAAGAATGGTGGCAGTCATCTGACTGCCACCATTACTAACATTACTATAAAACTTGACTATGTACGTGCACTGCGTGGATTACTGACCGCAGCTAGGACCGTAGTCAAATTCCTCGATGTTCCACATCTCACTATTGGCAGTCGGATCCATGACGAAGTTGCACATATCCGGACGAGTTACCGCCAGCTTGAGGCGCAGGAACAGAGGCACTACCGGTAAGTCTTCCGAGAAGATGTATTGGGCATCCTTGGCGCCTTTTACATAAGCATCCTCACCAGGTAGCGATTGGAGCTGCATGTTGCAAGCCGTATCGTAATCAGGGTTGCTGTAGCCAGGATCGTTCTGTCCAGCCCAACCCGTGTCGGCTGTGGGGATTTGGGAGGTCAGGTACAGGTCGCAAGGTGGTTGGACGCCGGTCAGCCAGGCGAAAGCACCTAGGTCGAAGTGGCAACCGAAGAGCGGTCCTTCTGGACCATCGGCGAACCACTGGGTGGAGTTCCAGTAATTCAGGGTGACTCCAATGCCGCAACCTGCCATGCTCTGAGCCAGAATCTGGGTATATTGCTGGCGCATGGCGGCATTGGTAGTCTCGAACTTGAAGATCAGTTCCGTACCATCCGGAACACCGGTTACACCCGAAGCAACGCGTGGGGTTGCCGGGTCGCCATCTGCATCCAGCCAGCCGACCTCATCCAAGAGAGCCGCGGCGGCATCTGGGTCATAATCGTAATGCTTAGAATCAGCGTTATACAGCGGGTGGTTGGGTGGCAGGTAGGTATCGATCACGATCGACTGACCATACAGCACGGTGTCAACCACGGACTGGCGGTCCATGCACATGGCCACAGCCTGGCGCAGGCGGGCATCCCCGAAGGGACCTACACCATCACCATCTGTGTCCATACCGGAAAAGTCACCAGTATTGAGATAGTCGACAGCAGGCCGGATTCCAAAATCTGCATGCTCCCAGGTGGTGCCGGTGACGAAGGTGGCGTTGACCTGACCCTTGGCCTGCAACTGGAGCAACAATTGTGACTGGGCGTCCAGAGAAGTGGTTTGGTCGACGATGTCGCACTCGCCAGCCAGCACGGCGGCGATAGCGGCATTGGCATCGCCAGCAGTCAGGCGATAGACCAGGTTATCGAACTTGGGCAGGCCTTCGCTGGCGCGGAAGTAATTGGGGTTCTTGTGCAGGGTGATTTGCTCACCCTTGACCCACTCGTCGATGACATACGGTCCCCAACCTATCCACAACTGATCGGCATCAAACGCTGTAACCAGATCGGCAGCGGCATATTGACCCATGACATGCTGCGGGAGTGGATGCCAGAAGTTGGCAAAGTACACGGAGTCCATGTAGCCCGGTAAGCCGGTCCAGACATTGGTCACATCATCTGTGGCTACATAAGAAGCAGTCCGTTCACCAGTGTAGCGGCTCGGGGTGGGGGTATCAGGATCCATATACAAACCGAAGTCATAAACCGAGTCAGCGGCAGTCAGCGGGGTGCCATCCGACCACATCAGACCAGGCAGCAACTTGAAGGTGACTTCCATCTGGTCCATCTGGGTGACGTTGCTGCCATCATACTCCACAGCGCAGTCTGCCGAGCGGCAGCCAGCCGGGCGCACCAGGGTACCGGGGGTATCGGTGGTCTTAGCGGTCAGGGTAGCCGGGTTGCCATCGTTATCCGCCACGGTATCACCCTCGGCAACAGCGACCTGATTGATCACTGCATCGCCATCAGCCAGGCTGGGCAGCTTCTCCAGGATGATTGGCTGATAGTCGAAGGTTCGGTTATCGATCGGGCCATCGTAAATGGCTTCCTGAACCTGTGAAGCGGCCAGCATGCTACCACCATTAATATACAGGGTGTCAGGCTCCTGACCCATGCAGATGACCAGGGTGCGAGGGGCGGCTTCGGTGGGTAGAACGGGAGCGGGGGTGGCTGTCACAACAACCTCTTGCACCACCGGGGTCCCTTCTACCATGACTTCTTGAGTCACAATGACGGTCTTGACAACTTCCGTCGGTGTGCATGCCGCGAGCGCCAGGGCTACGAGAGCCAAAAAGCTCAGGGCTAATAAAATTGATTTACGGGACATTATTTTCTCCTCCAAAGAGAATTTAGTTTGGTTTGGATTTTGTTGCTCAATTAATTTTGGGTCTTGCGTTCATAACATCACGTTATTCCCGAAAAACCACCTCCTTTCAGTGGGTTAGGTTAATTTATGGAGGATTATTATAACGTATTCCTAACCTTTCGTTAACCTCTAAAATATACTCAAAATCCTCCAATTGGTCAATGGTCATCTTTATGACTCATTGTGGTCATAGCGAGGAATGATCTTTGCGTTATGCAGACACACTTGTTATGAATAATACAATTACAAGATAGCTTCATCGAGCAAAGAGCGTTCTCCTTCCATCAACAAGCCGATGGATTCCGCGATGACAATTAACACTAGCAAAAAGCACTAGCGATTACAAGTTTACGGGCAACCCTCTCCGTAATTAAACAACTCTAAATCTGAAAAGATACTTTCGGTCACAGTTTGTTGAGGGATACCACACAAATCCGGGCGTCCCACGGTCACCCGGTAATGCCAGTAAAGTGGTAGCGCAGGCAGATCCTCAGCGAAAATGGCTTGTGCCTCGGCGTGTTCTTGCACGTGTTGTGGCATATCGGGCAGGGAGTATAGCGCATCCAGGCAGGATTGGTCATATTGTGGATTACGATACCCACTGGCATTAACGCCTCCCCACCCTTTCGGGTAGTCGGGGTACGGGCCTGGAATTTCATTGTTAAGGAACAAGGAACAGGGAGGCTCTATAGAAGTCATCCAGGCATACTGGGCCAGATCAAACTGGCGCCCAAACACAGGACCATCAGGTCCAGAAGCCAGGAATTGTTGTGCAGGTAGTGCCTCAATATTCAACTGAATACCGCATTGAGACAGATCTGATTGGATCATCTGCGCAGCCATTTGATGTTCTGCGTCATCTGAGGTCAAAAACTGCACAGAAAAGGCTGTGCCATCGGCAATAGCCTCGACACCTTGTGATACACGTGGGGTGGATGAATCATTATCCACATCCAGCCAACCTGAAGCACTCAGCAAATCTGAGGCCGCCTGTGGATCGAAGGAATAGTGCACTGCCTCAGGGTTATAGTATGGGTGTTCAGAAGGTACATACAGATCAGCTACTTGCATGTGCCCTGCGGAGAGGTGATTCACCAAGGACTGACGATCAATACACATTGCCACAGCCTGGCGAACTTCTTTGGAAGCAAAAAATGATGGACGATCTGCACTCAAAGGGGTGATATTGAACTCAATCAAATCCCAGGCAAAAGCAGGCTGAAATTCGAGGGAGATCCTACCCTCGTTTTCTAGCTGAAATAGTGAATCAGTCTGGATCTCAAACCCAGCAGATTGCTCCACCAGATCACATTCACCGGCCAGGACCGCGGATAAGCCTTCGCTATCATCAGCAACAAATCGGTATACCAAGTTATTAAAGTGTGGTAAACCTTCAGCTGCTCGAAAGTAAAGGGGGTTTTCGTGTAAAGAGATGTGGTCACCCGTTACCCATTCATCAATCACGTAGGCGCCCCAGCCAATCGGTTTTCTGGAGGAAATTTCATCACTGGATAGGTCACTGACGGGAATGCTTGCCCAGGCATGTTGCGGTAGCGGTGAAAAAAACTTGGTCTGATAAAGGCCATCCATATAGCCTGGTAAGCCCACCCATTCCACGGTGAGATCATCCAGTGACTTGTATGAGGTAGTGCGACTCACTAGATCTGGCAAAGCAGATGGGTATAAACTATGGGCGATTTCATAAGAATAGACTGAATCGGCAGCGGTGAGGGGCGTGCCATCTGACCATTGTAAGTCAGGTAGCAGTTTGAAATCCAAGACGAGCTGATCCATCTGGATTGGGACGGTGCCCGAATAAACTTGCGTGCAGGCAAGCTCACTACAGCCACTTGGTCGATAAGACGTACCCTGCTCCAGGTTGGCCACGTTCCCCTGGGCGTCCACGATTAAATCTCCCGCATTGACTTGAACACTTTGAAGCACAGCAGTTCCATTTGCCAAGGAGGGCATGTTCTGTAGTATGACCGGTTTGGCAGTGAAATCCTTTACGTCAATCGGGCCATCATAAATAGCAGCCAAGACACTTTGCTCAGATTTAGATACAGCGTTATACAAGAATAGCGAACGTGGCTCATGTACTAAACAAACCGTTAGCAAACGAGCCGGTGTTAAGGTAGGTGTACTCGTTATTATCGGGGAAGAAGAGGTTGTCGAAGAAGGAGAAACCACCATCACCTCACCAGTCGGTTTTTGGGGCAGGTTTCCTGTGTACGCATTCCCCTGGTTGCACGCCACTAACCCAATTAGCATCAAAACCATCATCAGGTTTTTATAACGCATGCTAACTAAGGCGTGCCTGGATTCCAAACTGGAAAGAGTTTTGACTTATCCAGGTGAAGAGCGTCTGTGGCCAATCGTTTGAAGAGGATGAAGGAAATGATCTGTATTGAGGAAGCACGCGAAACACAGATAAATCAAATTTACTGTGAGAAACCTGTGCTGCTTCCCATAATAAACGGGCGCGTCCGTTTTCAGGTGGGCATTGCTTGTTCACCCAATTTTTCAGTATTTTTCTGAGGAGCGCATCTGACTTTTTATCCATAACTCACCACCTTTGAACCCATGGGAAAGCATGATTTGAACCAAGCCTTCCATCCATCAACCACTATCCACGGAGTAGTAACCTGAACTAGGTAAACTCATATTGCAACTCAGGCAAGATCTCACCAGCCATTAGTCCCAGCTTTTGTTTTAATGCCTGACGGCCATAGTGCAAGCGTGATTTTACCGTTCCCACAGGGATGTCGAGGATCTCAGATATCTCTTGCAGCGAGAGGTCGTTGACATAATACAGCACAACCACGCCTCGGTGAGAAAGAGGTAATGACGATACTGCTTGCTGCACCTGTCGCCACGAGTCATCCATCTCAGCCTGATAGGCAGGCGTATCCTTGCGTGTGCCAGCCAGCCAATCTGCCACATCCTCCAAAGGACGCAACCAACGCTGCCGGCGTTTGACCCAGGTGTAAGACAGATTGGTAGTCATGCGGCACAACCAGGGTTCAAGTGGCCTTTCAGGGTCAACATGACTGGCAAAACGATGCAGCCGTAGAAAGACATCATGCAACAGATCAGCTGCTGCTTCTGCGTCCCCGGTGACGGCTATCGCTGTGCGAAAGACCAATCCTCGATGGCGATCATAGAGAACGCCCAACGAGTCGAGACTACCAGTCTGCAAGCTAATGATCAATTCAGAATCTAAAATCGCTTCCTTCTTCTCCGAACAACTCGACATGCCTAGTTCCCTTTTATTAATACTCCTTCGGAATTGAAATGGTTCAAAGGCAATACATTATTGAGACGAAAACACCCCATAAGAGAGAAACTCATCCTGTGGGTAACTTAAGCTCAAAAATATTTTCTTTGAAAAACATAACTTAAGATAAATTATACATCTTTCTGAACAAATTATTCCATAAAATATCTACTCATCGCATTGTTCATCAATCGTATTCGTCCTGGCTCAACCGCATCCTCACATAGGAAGCGTAGCGTTCGGGATGGATTTCTCCTCTCTTTAGTGCTGCGAGCACAGCACAACCAGGTTCATGCGTATGGGTACAATCGCTAAATTGGCAGTCATCCACTAATCGACGCAATTCTGGAAAATAACCATCGAGCTCTTCCGGGCGGATATCCCACAGCGCCATGGCTTTAAGACCCGGTGTATCGGCTACATACCCACCACCGGACAAGGGAAATAATTGCCGGACAACAGTTGTATGTCGACCTTTCTCTGTCAGATCGCTTACTGAGCGGACAGCCAGCCCAAGCCCCGGCTGGATGGCATTTAGTAGGCTAGATTTGCCCACACCAGAGGGGCCCGCAAAAACCGAAATTTTCCCGTGGAGCATTTCAGCCAACTCCGGTACACCAGCTCTAGTTTTCGCGGAGGAATAAATAAGAGAATATCCAAGAGCTTCATAATGGGAAAACAATGCTTCGGCTTGAGAGATACCCACCAAATCCACCTTGTTGGCTACGATCAAAACAGGGATAGCCTGCTTTTCAGCGACCACCAGGAAACGATCCAGCATGCCTGGCCTTAATCCAGGCTTGGTGCAGGCAAATACAAAGACTGCCTGGTCGAGATTGGCAACGATGATCTGCTGGTATTCTCCGCGTGGTGTGGGTGCGATGCGTGACAGCAAGCGCTGGCGAGGCTCTACTTCTTCTATGATCCCCGAGCCATCTGGTAATGGGGATAGTTTAACCCAATCCCCCACTGCGACAATATCTCCCTTACGCCTGCCCTGTTTTAGCCGGCCTCGCAACTGGCAGATAAGATTACCCGTTTCAGTCTCAACGGTATAAAAACCAGATTGTGAGCGAATAATTAAGCCACGCAAGCTATTTACAAGTCTCTAGGGAGTGCTGGTTTCGGTGGCTTCAGGGGTGGCGGTCTCCGTTGCCTCGGGTGTGGGCGTGGCAACTATGCCAACCTGCGCTTCCCATGGATAACGAATCTGCGGACTTCCCAGGAAATAAATTTCCAAAACACGCCGGAAGATTGGCTCAGCTACCACCGAGCCTTCACCACCATTCTCCACCAGGACAGCTACAGCAATATCAGGACGATTTTCACGTTCTGCAAAGGTATAACCCGCAAACCAAGCATGGGGATCGCCATACCCTGATTCTGCTGTTCCAGTTTTAGCGGCTACCGGGATGCCAGTGTTGGTTACGAAGCTGTTAAGGCCAAACGCACTGGTGCGATATGCGGTACCACGTGGATTCATGACCACACTAACCAAGGCGTCCTGGACAATCGAAAGATTTTCAGGTGAGACAGGCAACGTTCCACGCACGGTAGGAGTAAAGACATAGGTTGGATCGCCCACCACAGGCACAATCCGATCGATGACATGAGGTGTGTATAGTGTGCCCCCGTTACCCACCGCAGCCACAAAATCAGCCACCTGCAAGGGGGTGATTAATGTGTTCCCTTGAGCAATCGCCAGATTGATGGCGTCAACCTGACTCGTCGGGTCTGGGATCTGCCCTTCGGCATCACCGATCTCGATGCCAGTTGAGCTGCCCAAACCAAACCCGCGCGCCATATCGGATATGGCAGTGAACATACCGCGGTTGTAAAAATCCAATCCGATGTGCCAGAAGAAGGGGTTGCATGAGCGCATCAGACCTTCCGGTAAGGTTAACCGGCCGCTAGGCTGAGTTTTTCCATCCTCCAGGTAATGATCATAGGTCCAATCATGTGGTTGCATACCCGGAAGCTCGGTAAAGAAGTAACCGCAATCATATTCACTATCCTGGGTATATAACCCGCTCTGTAAAGCCGCCGACATGGTCACAATCTTAAAAACTGAACCAAGCGGATATAAGCCCTGAGTTGCCCGATTAAGCAGTGGGGTGGTAGGGGCATACAGATCATTGATTAAATAGCTGTAATTGAAGTTGGCTGGCTCGAATAGATTGGGGTTGAAGCCAGGCGAAGAAAGCATAGCCAACACCCTGCCAGTATCGCGCTCCAAGACAACAACAGCACCTTGCATACCTTCACTAAGAGCGTTACTGCGCTGCAGCCCCAATTGCAAGTCATAATCGAGAGTGGTATAAACCGCCTCGGCTGGTTGAGGTTCCCTGGAGTCCAGCTGAGTGATGATGTTTTTATTGGCATCGACGACATATAAAGCACCGCCGCGCGCACCAGCCAGCGATTTTTCAGCATAATATTCCAGCCCATCGCGCCCCACACGTTCGTCTATCCGATAACCCAGACGTTTATAATAATCCACTTCGTCAGGTTGGATCAGGCTCATGTAGCCCAAAACATGAGGGGAAATGCCATCATCAAAATAATAACGAGTACGAAATGGCGACAGGATAACCCCTGAGTAACCTGCCAAAACTGCCTCCCTGGATCCCAAGGCATCGATGGAAATATCAGCTACAGGAAGGTAATACCCAAATGGGCGCCAGGCTTCGATCATCCCAGACAATGTCTCAGGGTGAACCCCGGTAAGGCGATAAATTTCACCTAATAATCCATCTTCCTGATCGGGGTCGACCGCTGCAGTATCCAAACCAATGGCAACAGCATCAGCCTGAGCCACAAGCGCACGACCGTCACTCGAATAGATATTTCCCCGAGAAGGGATGCGATAGTCCATATAAAGGTGGTTGCCCCCACGCAATTCGGGCAGGATTAACGAATCGTCCCATTGGATGCGCCATTGCCCGTTTTCCAGACTCAGGTTCATCAGCGTATCGCGGTTAATATCACCAACCAGGATGCTATGCAGGATCACTTTATATCCCACCTGACCGCTTTCCGGGTTTTTCAAGGAAGAGAGAATCTCGTAATCCCAAGAACTTAAAGCAGCTTCGTTTGCGACACTCTGGTAACGAGCGGTGAAATCAGCTTCGTTAATCGCATCCTGACTGACTTCAGTCAGCATGGCATACATGGCAGGATACTCCTCTGCCTTCCAATGGGCGAGGTATGCTTGTGCCGTCAGACGCGGATCTGGAACATCGGTAGTCTTCACTTGTGGTCCAGGCAGGGTAGAAGTAGGTTCGGCAATTACGGTGGATGTTGGGGTTGTGAGCGCAGATTGGCTGCATCCCATCAGGATGAGCGCCATGATGATCATCATCAATAGGCGGATTTTCGCAATTCTATTATTCATAAACTTTTTGGATGCTCGTTTACTCATTCAACGAATAAGAAAATACTACGCCTTCCCAGCAAAAATTTGAGGGAAAACAGGGCAATCATACTCCAGCGCAGCCTGACAAACCTGAGGAACATCTACTAGCGGGGTCAAACCTAGCTGGCTCAAATTACGCGTAAGGTGACACAAGGGTAAACCCATAACATTGGCATAACAGCCATACAACTTTTCGACGGGGTGGAAACCATGGTTTTGGATGGCATATGCGCCAGCTTTGTCCAGTGGGTCGCCACTGGCGACATACGCATCAATCTCTTCGTCAGTGTAATCACGCATGGGCACATCTGTGGCGCATAAATCGGACAGAATTGTACCATCACTGGTGCGTATGATTGAAATTGCGGTAAATACCCGGTGATTGTGCCCACGTAGACGGTGAAGAATCTCAATCGCTTCATGGCTATCCCCGGGCTTGCCTAAAATCTCGATGTTTCCGCTCGTATCGAAGTCAACGACGGTAGTATCCGCAGCTATGATCACACCATTGACTCCATTGAGGTCAGCGGCTGTGGATGCTTTGCACAAAGCAAGGCGCTTTACATATTCCACTACTTCTTCAGATGGCTGGGGTGTTTCATCTACCTGCGTTGGCAGCGTAGCATATTTCCATCCAATGAGAGATAGTAATTCCTTTCGACGGGGAGAATTGGAAGCCAAATAAAGCTGATCATCAACCTTGTTGCCAGGTTTCATATCCGGCGATTCTAACACACTCTCACTCTGGTTCTTTCTTTCAAGGCGTTGTAAAATGAGAGCGCCTCATTTTCCAAACAACAGATTCAGGAGTGTATTATGCGCGAATTAAAAAACCGCATCAAGCAAGAAGGGAAAAACCTGGGCAACGGTATCCTGAAAGTGGATGGATTCATCAATCATCAGGTGGATCCGGTCTTGATGGATGCCTGTGGGAAAGAACTGGCGAACCGTTTCAAAGACATTGGGGCAACCAAGATATTAACAGCAGAAATCTCTGGTATTGCTCCAGCGGTTTCTGCAGCCTATCACCTGAGATTACCAGTGGTATATGCTCGTAAACATAAACCCATCACGATGCCAGATGAGGTTTTTCTCACCCTCAGCCCCTCTCATACGAAAGGTCGTATGGTCGAGTTGATTATTTCACCGGAATATCTTGGCAATGGAGAGCGCATCGTCATTATTGATGACTTTTTAGCAACCGGTGCAACCATATTAGGGCTGGTGCGCCTGGCCCAAACCGCAGGGTCCACAATCGTTGGTATTGGAACTCTGATTGAGAAAACCTTTGAAGGTGGTCGGCAGGCCTTAGCCTATCTAGGGATACCGATCGAATCTCTGGTAAAGGTAACCTCGATGGAGGATGGTCAAATACTATTCGCCGCTGATGAGGGGTAGTGGACACAATTGCGGTCATCGATTTTGGTTCGCAATATGCCCAACTCATCGCCAGAAGGGTGCGTGAAGCGCATGTATATTGCGAGCTATTCGCGTGGACTACACCTGCCGATAAAGTACTGGCACTGAGACCCAAGGGTTTCATCCTGTCCGGGGGGCCTGCGTCTGTATACGATACCCAGGCCCCGAGTATCCCCACATATATTCTGGAGAGCCAACTGCCGATCCTGGGAATCTGTTATGGGATGCAGGCGCTCACGTATACATTAGGCGGGGTGGTAGCAGCCTCAACCAAGCGGGAGTATGGTCTGGCAGAAGTGCAGACGGTTCAAATCAATCCCCTCTTGCCTGAGGGGATGCGATCTGTATGGATGTCGCACGGGGATCGTATCGAGCGACCAGCGGATGGTTTTGTCACATTGGCATACAGCGATAACTCACCGTATGCTGCGATCGGTAATCTAAAGCGGCGTTACTTTGGTGTGCAATTCCATCCTGAAGTACGCCATACACAGGGTGGAAGTGAAATCTTGCGCCGGTTTGCGATCGAAATCTGTGCTGCCCAGCCTGAATGGACCCCCGAATCCATCATCACAGAAGCGGTGAGGCGCATCCAGGAACAGGTGGGCAATGAAAGAGTGTTATCCGCAGTGAGTGGTGGGGTAGATTCCAGTGTGGCAACGGCTCTGGTCCATCGCGCCGTGGGCGATCAGCTGGTGGCCGTGTTTGTAAATAACGGCCTGTTACGCATGGATGAAGCGGCACAGGTGGTGAAGGTTTTTCAGAACACGATAGGGTCCGAACTGGTGACGATTGAGGCGGTCAGTGAGTTTATGCATGCCCTGCATGGCGTAGTTGACCCAGAACAAAAAAGGCACATCATTGGAGAGAAATTTATCCGCATTTTCGAGGCACAGGCACGCCAGCTTGGTATGCCACGTTTCCTGGTTCAAGGGACAATTTATCCCGATGTGGTTGAATCCAGTGCTCCCGACCGGGCGCAGGCAGCACGCATCAAGAGCCATCATAATGTGGGCGGTTTGCCCGATAGCATGCACTTTGAGCTAGTCGAGCCACTACGCTATCTTTTTAAAGATGAAGTGCGTAAGGTGGGTGAGGCTCTCGGACTTCCAAATTCGCTGATTTGGAGACAGCCTTTCCCAGGCCCTGGGCTGGCTGTACGTTGCCTGGGTGAGGTGACGCAACCGCGCCTGGAGCTTTTACGCCAAGCAGATGCCATTTTCACCAGCGAGTTGTCAAAAGCTGGTTTGCTATCAGTGAATGAAGATGAAGGCACTGCCCAGGCCTTCGCGGTTTTATTACCTGTACGCTCGGTGGGCGTGATGGGAGACAGCCGTACATACCAGGAAACAATAGCTTTACGCGCCGTCACTACAGACGATTTTATGACAGCAGATTGGGCTCGCTTGCCCTATGATCTGCTGGCTCACATCGCCAACCGGATTGTTAATGAAGTTGACGGGGTTAATCGAGTGGTCTATGATATAACTAGTAAGCCACCAGCTACCATCGAATGGGAGTAAGAACACAGAAACAGGTTTCATAGATAAAGCACCGTACAAGCAACCAATCAACCAGTATTTCGTATACAACATAAATGCTCATGAGAGGAGAGACCTATGGATTTTGGATACGTATTAAAAAGGGCATGGGAAATCATCTGGAAATTCAAGGTGCTATGGATTTTCGGCATACTGGCTAGCTGCGGTCAGGCAAGCACCTCGTCGGGGAGTAACTCGGGGTATCGTTTCTCATACCAAGACACTAATGTAGGACCACAGATTCAAAATTACTTCAACCAGCTCAACCCTGCTATCTCCGGCATACTGATCATGATGGCAATTATCGTAGCCATCATTCTGGTAGTCGTGGTGATATTATTGGCGACCGTTGGGCGGATTGGCCTGATCCGAGGAACAGTTAAGGCCGAGCAAGGCACTGAACGCCTTATGTTTGGCGAGTTGTGGCGTGATGGTCTGACTTATTTCTGGAGAGTATTTGGTCTAAACCTGGTGATTGGAATATTGGTCATATTGGCCTTGTTAGTTCTCTTTACACTGGGAATAATCCTGACTGTAGGCACGCTGGGAATATTTTTGGTTTGCCTGATCCCGCTTTTGTGCCTGCTGGTGCCGGTAATGTGGCTGGTGTCCATCATCATTGAACAAGCCAATGTAGCCCTGGTGGTTGAAAATTTAAGCATAACCGAAGCTATCAAACGTGGCTGGCAGGTATTCATCAATAACATTGGCAGTATGATCGTGATGGGTCTGATCCTGACGTTGGGAGTCAGCGTGATTGGTGGGTTCATTGTTGGCTTGCCCCTGCTTGCAGTAGCAGCGCCAGCAGCGTTCGGAATAGCCAGCGGGGTGACAGAAAATATCCGCAACGGATTGATCCTATCAGGTGTGTTCTTTGTCATCTACCTGCCGTTCTTGCTTGTGTTCAGTGGCATCTTGCGAGCATATACCGCATCCGGGTGGACGCTGACCTATCTACGCTTGACTACCAAACCCTTGCCGCCAGCGATTGAAGCACCTGTACCTCCGGAATCACCCCAAACCCCGACGACGAAGATTGAACCACCTATGATCCCTGAACCACCACAGGCGCCGGAGGTCCCAACACCACCAAGCGAATAATTATTTTATCGCTGAATTGATGATAAAAATTTTACAGTAACGCAAGCGACTTGCTTGCGTTACTTTTTTATGGATATAAGGCAGTTTTGATATTCACACATTAAATTTCAAAGAGATTATAATTACTCAACGGACATACTCGAATTATATAACCTGTGCTTGATTAAATTGAGGAGGATAGTGAAATGGATGAACTTGTAAAACTGGTATCGCAGAAAACCGGACTACCACAGGACAAAGCCAAGGTAGCTGTTGAGACGGTAATCAATTTCCTTAAACAGAAATTACCGCCGAGTATCGCTGGGCAACTTGATGCGTTACTCGCAGGTGGGAATCTCCAGGACAATCTAACCAAAGGTATTGGGGACCTGCTGGGCGGAAAAAAATAAAAACTTCAAAAAGGAGAGATAAAATGGCAAAAATAATAGATGTCGAAGGGATAGGGACCAAATATGCTGACAAGCTGACTAAGGTGGGTGTAAGCACCACGGATGCATTATTGAAAGTTGGTGCAACACCCAAAGGTCGCAAAGAACTGGCTGAGAAGACCGGTATTGGTGATGCACTCATCCTGGAATGGGTAAACCATGTGGATTTGTATCGCATTAAAGGCGTCGGATCAGAATATTCTGACCTGTTAGAAGCTGCCGGGGTAGACACGATTCCTGAATTAGCCCAAAGGAACGCCAGTAATCTGATTCAGAAAATTGAAGCTGTTAACCGCGAAAAGAAACTAGTACGCAAGCTCCCCGTAGAATCGCAAGTTGCAGACTGGATCGAACAAGCCAAGAAATTACCAAGAGTGATCACTTACTAACCGATGGAGAGAGACCGATTTCTCTTCCTGAGGAGAAGCAGTTTCTTAGACGGAGAATAATATGCCTACTCTTAATCGCATCCAATTGATTGGTCACCTTGGGAAAAACCCTGAGGTTCGCTTCACACCCAAGGGCAGTAAGGTATGCACCTTTAGCCTGGCAGTGAGTCGTCGCTGGAAGAGCAGTTCAGGTGAAGACAAGGAATCCACCGATTGGTTCAACGTTGAAGCGTGGGGACGCTTGGGCGAGATATGCAAACAATATCTGCGTAAAGGACGGCTGGTGTTCCTTGAGGGCCAGCTACGGACAGATCGCTATGAACACGAAGGTGTACCTCACTACTTCACAAAAGTAGTCGCAACCCAGATGCAAATGCTGGACCGAAAAGCTGAGGAGCTGCCTGCCGTAGAGGCTGAAGAACCCTCTGGTGAAGATGAACTCCCGGTAAATCCGTAGTTATTAAAAGATCAGGGATTCGGAGGATGTAGCTTATGTTCCGAATCCCTGATTTTATTTAATCACCGGAATAGATTCGAGCTGCTTGACGAGCTCCTGGATGACGTTGAATCCGCCTTGCCAGAAACTGGCACTGTGCATGTTGATCCCGGCGTCTGACAATATTTTCTCTGGCGATTTCGACCCGCCAGCTGAAAGCAAGCTCAAATAGCGTGGTATGAACGCCTTACCTTCTTCTTTGTACTGCTGGTATAGAGATAAAACCAATAGCTGACCGAAAGTATAAGCATATACGTAGAATGGCGTATGGTAAATGTGGGGGATGGATACCCACTCCCAGCGAAATTCATCGCTGACCTCGACTGCCTCTCCAAACTGCTGACACAAATTATCCAGATAAGCATCTGACAACTCATCAACGGTAGCACCTTGCTGGACCATGGTATGTGCCCTGCGTTCAAATAAAGCGAACTGTGCCTGACGCATGATCGTGGCATAAGCGTCATCCACCTGACGGAACAGCAGGGTTCGACGAACCGAAGCATCACTTTCAGTCGCCAGCAAGCGATCCACCAGCATCATTTCACCAAAGGTGGAGGCTGTTTCTGCCAAGGGGAGCGATGAATGGAAGGTAAACAGGCTATGTTCTCCGGCTAATTGGGAATGGATGGCATGACCCAGCTCGTGAGCCATGGTAGCCACATCATCCGGCTTGCCTTGATAATTAACCAGCACCCAGGGGGTTATATCCGGAGCAACTGTCGAACAAAAAGCCCCGCTCATCTTTCCACGGCGCACCTCACTATCCAGGTGGTTTTGATCCAGGACCCGACGAGCTAAAGCAGCAACTTTCGGTTCAAAAAGCTGAAATGCTTCAAATACTAAATCTGTAGCTTGGTCAAAGTTGTACTTTTTCTCTGTTTTGACCACGGGTGCATAGATATCATAGCGCCGCAAGTGTTCCAGGCCCAGCCAGCGGGCTTTCAGCTGGAAGAAACGCTGGAAAACGGAGATATTGTCCTGACAGACACCTAACAGGGTGTCGACGACGTCGTCGGGAATATCATTTGCCAGGTTACGCACTGAAAGCGGGCTGGAAAAATGCCTTAGGTCAAGGTTTTCGTTGTGCCAATCACGTACCAGGGTCTGGTACATTTGTCCCAGAATAGGGCCATCCTGCCCATAAACGCGGTAGAGCTCCTGGTAGGCAGCTGCACGCAACACGGGATCATAACTCCTCACATAAACCATTAATTCTCCCCGGGTGAGCTCCTTAACCTCACCATCTACTTCGATTCGGAAAACATAGCGATTGGTCAGTGTGTTATACAGGTTGACGATTGCACTGAAACCGGTGACATCTTTGATATTGATGATCTTTTCTTCCGGTTCGGTGAGTGTATGAGGCTTAAAGTGGCGCATCTCTTCCAGCCAATAGCGATAATCGCCAGACACTGCCATCAAACGTTCAGCTGCTTCGTCATTGAGACTTTTCCACCACAGGCTAAAAAATAAGGTGCGGTTGGCGATGACTGCCATACGGTTCTCCACATCTGTCTGAAAAGCCAGGATAGACTGGTCCTGTGTATCAGCAGCAAAACTAAGTCCAGCGAAAGAACCAATACGATTGGCAAGGCGAGAGATAGCTTCAAGCTGGTGGATTGCACCCAGAAATGCTTCTTCAGGCATATCCGCTGAAAGACGTGGACGCAGCGCTTCGAACTCAACTACTTTACCGTCAAGCTCGTCAAAGGCTGCTTTCATCTCAACGCTGTCCTGTGCTGGAAAAAGATCGGCTAAACTCCAAGGGGATTGTTTATATGTCATTGTTCTCTCCATAAGTAATTAGTTTTTTAACCAGGGTATTATTGATTACTGAGCACTTGATAATTTCTCCCAGTTATACGTTAAACCTGATGTGGACAATCTCGCCATCTTGTACAACGTATTCTTTACCTTCCAACCTCAGGCGACCCTTGGCTTTGGCCTCATTCAAACCGCCCAGAGCGATGAGTTCTTCGTACGGGATGACCTCAGCACGGATAAAGCCCTTTTGCAGGTCGGTGTGGATCTCTCCCGCAGCATCATAGGCAGTTGATCCATGATGAATGGTCCAAGCTCGCACCTCATCGGGGCCGACGGTAAAAAATGAAATCAGACCCAACAGGTCGTAGGAAAGTCGGATTACACGTGCCAGTCCTAGCTCGTTGATACCATACTCGGTCATAAAGTCGTCGGCGTCTTCTGGTGCAAGCTGGGCAATTTCCATTTCCAGCTTGCCTTGCAGGGCTGCCAGGTTGCTATGCGGGTGTGTGTATTCTACGGGAGGCATCTCCTGCCCTTCATGCAGGTTAAGCAAGACCAGCATGGGTTTGCGGGTGAGAAAACCAAATCCTGAAAGGGTTTTTTCTTCCTCAGCGGTCAGGTCAATCTCTCGCAGGGGAATCTCCCGAGAAAGAGCATCCTTAAAACGCTCGAAGAGGACCATCTCACGGTCGATCAGCGATTTCTCGCGCCCGCCACCCTTTTTCCTTTCGTCTGCCAGGCGTTCAAGCTTACGCTCCACAGCAATCAAGTCGTTCAACAGCAATTCAGCATCCATGGTGGCGATATCTCGTAAAGGATTTACACTGCCAGAGGGATGAGGGACACCTGGATCTTCAAAGTAGCGCACAACATGTAGCAAGCCATCCATCTGAGTCAAACTATTCAACAGCTGACCTGAGATTGCACTCTGGCTACCTTCCAACCCAGCGATATCAGCGTAAGTTACTTTGGCATAGATGGTCTTCTTGGGTTTAAACAGGTTAGACAAGCGATCGACGCGTGCGTCCGGCACATCCACCACCCCGGTATGTACATCAAAACGGCCCCCACTGGTGGTCAACGGCTGGTTACCGCGCGTCAGAGCATTGAAAATGGTTGTCTTCCCTGATTGAGGCAATCCAATGATGCCAAGTCGCATGATGTTTCTCCCGCTTCAGGTAAATAAAAGCCGTCCTGATCCTACATGGATGATTATAACGCGGATGAATGAACCTCTAAACTTTCATTTTACTTTCGGGTATAATCTGAGCCAACATCAGCCGAAGTGGCGGAATAGGCAGACGCGCACGACTCAAAATCGTGTTCCGTAAGGAATGAGGGTTCGATTCCCTCCTTCGGCACCAAGACAATGCAAAAACCACCCGTACACAGCAAAAACGGGTGGTTTGTTATAAGGTCATGAGCAAATATCTATTATGCCTTTACCATGGATATCGTCTGAGTGAACACCTTGAAGGCAGGAGGAATTTCGAGGTGTTTCTTCACCGCACAGAGCTCAGCTGAGCGTACCAGGGATGGAAGATATTTTTCGGGGAAGCCATCAGGGACTTGAATCTCCAGGTCAATATTCTCAATCATGCCCGTGGCTTGGTTCCTGTGCGAACGCTGGATGATGCGCATGCCATCGGTTGGCAGGTTGCGTTGTTTGCAAAAACCTAGCACATAAATTCCCGCACAGGTTGCAATGGAAGCTAAAAATAATGAAAACGGCGCAGGTGCTGAGCCCGGCTCGCCCGTAGGGTTGTGGGGTTGGTCAGTCATTACAGTATAGGGTCCAAAATGGGCGTCCACACGATCACCGCCCGGAAAATCAATCATCATTTCCATTAAAATGTACTCCTTCAGGTAAGAATAGCTGTAATCAGTACATTGGATGCAAAATGAGCCAAAAGGTCGCCCTCAGGTTATTTCCTCAGCAATCTCAGGTGTGACGGACTCTCTTGCCTCACTTTTACGCCACCAAAAATACCAATACAGAAATACTGAGATAATATAAAGGATAATAGTACCCATGAACGGAGGACCAAACCCGTAACGTACCTGTAAGATACCGCTGATGGTGGGGCTGATGGCCCAACCGAAATTCCAGGACATGCTCACCAGGCTGGCGACCATAGCCCTGGACGAAGGTTCCACCTGTTCCATAACGAAGGTCTGGTAAACGGGACTGCTCATATTCATCAGCGCTACCCGAATGTAATAGGCGATCGCACTGACCCAAAACAAGGGGGAGAAACCCAGAATAACCAAAAACGGGATAGATAACCCCTGTGTGATCACCACGATTTGAATCTTACCCAAGCGGTCGGCCAGGGGAGGTGCCGCCAGCAAGCCAAGCCCCATGGCCAGTGAACCCCAGGCAAACAAAACCCCAATCACCTGGTCTGACTGGTGATATTGAACGCGGAAGAACACATTCATGAAAGGCATGATCAAGCCTGCCCCAAAGGAGGTAATCAGCATGGGCAGGATGAGTTTGGTTAATTTCTTTGGGTTTTTAGCGGCATAAGAAAAGGGGGAAAAAACGGTGCGCTCTTCATAGGTGAGACGAGGCATTTTGATCATCATCAATGGAATAATGCTTAAGGCGAGAGCAATGGCCACCACCAAGATAGAACCGCCATATGCCTGGCTGCTGACCGACTCAACATTCCGTATGCCGGCTATCCAGCTTGGAAGGTAACCGCCAATCCAGCTACCGACTGAGGCCGATACCATCTGGATGCCAGAGCTAAAACTAAACAAATAAGTTCGTTCATGCTCACCGCTGTTCTCCATCAGGAACGGGCTCATCGTCACCGCAGCCAGGCTTTGTGCCGCACCAGATAAAATATTCATGACGTACAGGCTGGATTGGATCGGCCAAATAACCATCATGGCAATAGAAAGACAAACGACCATTCCCGCAATGAGCAAGGATGATTTACGCCCTAAATAATCAGCCAGGTAACCCATGGGCAGGGCGACGATCAATGCAGTCAGGTTGCTGGTAGTGACCAGGTTGCCCAGTAATTTTTCATCAAAGCCCAGACTGAGGGCATAAAAATTAAACAGCAGGCGAAATATTCCCAGGGCAATGCCAGAGATGATGCCATAAGTCAGATACAGGCGGGCATTCGGTCGAAAGGCAACCAGATGCTCGCTATATTCTTTCATACTACGCCTAACTCTAGCAATCATACGGAATCCATTTTATTTTCCGACAAAAACTTTCGTAACGCATCAAAAGTGTCTGCCACTGCCGTTTCCCGAACGGTATAACGCTTTTCTTCTCGCTCTACCAGGGTAATATAAACCAATCCTGCCAGGCGTAAGATATTCAGGTGGTGAATGACCGTCGGCGCCCGTAGACGTAGCTTTTTAGCCAGTTGTGAGGGTGCCAGAGGCTCATCACTCAAGTAACGCAATATATGCAAGCGAGTGGGATCTGAAAGTGCCTTTAGCGCCTGCAGCATAGCGTCTGGAACAACTTCCCCAGGCACCAGGGCTGCTTCCGCTGGACGGGCGCCATACAGCACCACCCATTGTTTTTCGATCACGCAGTCAACCACCACCAATGGAGTGATCCAATAAGAAGGTACAAAGATGACTTCTTCGGCTTCTTCCAGAGCAGCGATTTTTACTCCCTGCGATAATTCAATAAATAGCTTAGAAAAATCTAGCCGGGTTGCCAATTCCTGCGCCTTGTCTAATGCTTGCTGTAAATACGGTTTTATCCGCCGCTCTTCCTCGCCAAAGAAAACCGCAATATAAGCCTGCAATGCTGCCAGGTAACGTTCACCAAACTCTTCTGGATGGGACCACCAATTCAAAATCTTGATCAGCGATTCGGGCTTGGACAGTCGTTCCTTTAGATGACGATCATGTCGCAACCGCTCTAAGTCAGCCTCGGTCCATGTTCTCCTGATAAAAACTCCTTTGAGAAGCTCAAATATATCCGGTGCTTCATCGGCGTGAAATGCCAAAGTAGGTAACCGATCTTTAGGAGAAATCTGATCCAATGACCGAAGAGCAGTTTCAGCATCCTTGGGATCTGGAAGACTGGAAACCCAGGCAACCGGGCTACTGAAAAATAACTCTTGAGCATCCTCCAGGATGGTACGCTGTGGCAAGGACAATCGAGAGCGTACACCTGCTGCCCAGGAACCGCGCAATCCGAAACGATCGGGATGATGTAACACATGCAGGCTGGCGAATAGGTCGTACGCTGTGCCGGAATCCCACAAAATGTATGGTGAATAATTAGTCATCAGGGATAACCTATAAAAAACTTACAGAAACTGTGATACTCTTTTCAACATAGTTATCAAAATTGAGTATCAGCATTTTACATTCAAACTATATATTAGATATATATCTAGTGGGTCAGTTGGCATGAGCCTTGCCATTTTTGGACAAG
>JBAQFX010000004.1:0-6828 GCA_049287485.1 Anaerolineales bacterium | reverse complement strand
CGGTCCGGGTTTAAGCCACTGCTCAGGTGTTCAGCTATTTGCTCTCGATAACGTCCAAGCTGCAATAGTACCATTCCCAAAGCAAGGTTACTCGCCTTATCGGGGTTGTAATCGAGTGAAAGTACTTCCAACAGGCTTTCCAGACGGTTCATGATATCCATTGTATGGTTCCAGTCATCCAACACATGAGGTGCTGGCTGTTGCACATGCTTAAGTAGACATACTTCCGGAAGGATCACTTCCAACGCACCCAGCTTATCTAATATTCGTATAGAAGTCGCAGGTCGTGGTAGGGTCAGTATCCTGAACAGCTCATCCCGCACCCTCTCAGCCGAAACCTCTGTCAGGTGGACGACTGCTTCCCGCATCCGTTTCAATGTATCAGCTTGGATGGTCAGCCCAAGGTTTACCGAGAATCGCACCGCCCGTAGGATGCGCACCGGGTCATCCTGGAATGCGTCTTCAGAACATGCTCGTAGATGTTTGGCAATCAGATCAGCTGCTCCACCGGTTGGATCGATCACTTTACCTGGGTGATGTACTTCCAGTGCCATAGCATTGATTGTAAAATCGCGTCCCTTCAGGTCACTGATCAGGTCAGCGCCCTGAAAATTCGCAATATCCACCCGCATCACCTGACCATCACTGCTTTTCCCTTCACCTGTGGGCTTCAGAATGATCCTGGCGACATTTCGTGTTTCATCTAATGGGAAATATGCACCGCCCAGCTCATCTGCCAGCTTGCGCGCAATCTTCAATGCCTCAACTGGTGTAACAAAATCCAGGTCATAACTGGATTTATTAAGCAATGCGTCTCTGATCGCCCCTCCCACCAGATAAATGGGTGGATCAACTGGAAGCAGTGAAACGATACGCTCAAAGGTTGGGTGGTTTAATCTGGCTCGGATTTCATCCATCAATGGTCATGTATTCAAGTCTAAAACCTGTAACTGTGATTGTTATTCACAGTGTTTATATTTATCGGTTGCCATAACGCCAATAAACGGCAAGTTGCGGTAATATTCATCCGCGTCCAGGCCATAGCCAAATACAAATTTATCGGGGATCACGAATCCACAATAATCAATCTTCACTTCTACTTCACGTCGCGAGGCTTTATCCAATAAAGCACATACCTTTAAACTTTTGGGTTGGCGTGCGCTTAATAGTTCCACGACGGCCTTAACCGTGTAACCACTGTCCACGATATCCTCAACCAGCATTACATTCCTGTTGTTCACATCGGTATTGATATCCAGAGTGATGCGCGATTGTCCCCTCGAACGTCGCGCGCCGATGCCATAGGATGAGACCGACATAAAATCCATCATGTGCGGCACGGTAATATGCCGTACCAGGTCGCTTAAAAACATCACCCCTCCCCGCAGGATGCACACCAACAACAATTCCTTGCCTTCATAATCGTGGCTGATCTCTGCTCCTAGCTCACTTATCCTTTTCTGCAATACATCTTCCGGGATTAAGATTTCCTCCAGAAATTCATGGTAATCCTGCATGCTTCACTCCTTGGGTACCTCATGGTGCTTACGACAGCGCGCTTCATACATCTCTGCTGCGCCAATGATTACTACTGGTTCATCATATCGTGCTGGTTTACCATTGATGATGCGTTGCGTGCGTGAAGCCGGTTCTCCGCATACCATGCAAATTGCCTGCAGCTTATCCACGTGCTCAGCCTTCGCCATTAACACCGGCATGGGTCCGAACGGCTCTCCCCTGAAGTCCGTATCCAATCCAGCTACGATCACCCTCACTCCCTGGTCGGCTAATCTTTGCACGATATCAATGATCTGGTTGTCGAAAAACTGGGCTTCATCGATCGCTACCACGGTGGTATCCCCATCCAGATGAGTCAAGATTTCTCCCGCTTGCTCGATGGGTATGGCTTCATAATCATTGCCCGCATGCGATGTTACTTTACGCACCGCATAGCGGAAATCTATGGCAGGCTTGAACACCTGCACTTTCTGACGCGCAATCGTGGCGCGGCGTAACCTGCGGATCAGCTCATCGGTTTTGCCACAAAACATAGAGCCCGTGATGACTTCCAACGATCCTGAACGATGTTCCATATTCTCCTCCTGGTGTACTGATCATAGATCTAAATGATGATCAGGTTATCTTGTTAGCAAACAGGCAGACGCAACCACGTCTGCCTGTTAAGTGTAACTGAAAATGGGTATGTGGCAAGCTTAAACCATGATTTCCTGGGCAGCTTCTGGCAGTTCGTATCCAAATGAGCGCAAGCGCTTCTTCAAGTCTGCTAGAGACTTCCTTCCAAAGCCATCGATTGCCAGTATGCCCGATTCACCTTTTTCCAGGAGTTCCATCACCTGGCCGACTTTGGTGATCTCGGCTTTAGCCAGTGCTTCGGTTGCCCGTGATCCCAGTCCGAGCTCGGTGATCGGACGCTCAGGGGAGGTGCGCGCCATTTCTCGCTCTGTCTTCTCATCGATATATTGCTGGCGCACCTGTAACTTCTTATAGAAACGATCGACCTGCCCTTCGGTGTCAACGATACGCTGCTCGCCTGTGTAGAACGGGTGGCACTTTGAACACACATCCGTGTGGATGACTTTCTTGGTTGAACCGGTTGTCCAGGTGTTACCACATGCACAGATCACCTGTGCGTCTGGATAATATTCCGGATGAATTCCTTCTTTCATTCTAATTTCCTTTCACTCGTAGACGATAACGCTTAAGCAGCTTCTGCCGGTAAAACGCTTACCCTTTTTCGGTCATCCCGGATGGTCTCGTAAAGCACGTAACCATCAATGGTAGCAAACAGGGTGTCATCCCTGCCGACCATTACATTGTTACCCGGTTTGATGTGGGTGCCATGCTGCCGCACTAATATATTTCCAGCCCGCACGAATTCGCCACCGTACTTTTTCACGCCCAGGCGTTGACCCTGACTATCACGTCCGTTACGGCTAGAACCGCCGCCTTTTTTATGAGCCATGGTTTATCTCCTATTCCTCGCTGATCGCATCGATGTGAACCCGTGTGTATTTTTGGCGATGGCCGGTCTTGGAGCGAATACGCTCTTTGGCTTTATAGCGAAATACGATCACTTTGGGACCTTTCACCTGGGCTAATACTGTCCCCTGGATCTTAGCACCCTCTACGAATGGGGTTCCCACTTTGGTGTTCTCGCCATCTGAGATGAGCAGGACCCGATCCATATCGATCTCCTCGC
The DNA here is from genome assembly GCA_049287485.1 of Anaerolineales bacterium. GTDB lineage: Bacteria > Chloroflexota > Anaerolineae > Anaerolineales > UBA4823 > FEB-25. The sequence goes on along the minus strand of JBAQFX010000004.1, from coordinate 3,608 downwards.
CTACCTCAAATGGATACCGGTCCACATCGATCGATTCACCGACGACGGCCTTATATTGCTTACCGCCATCCTCAACAATTGCATACTTCATAAGCTTCCTCCAAGCTTCGCTTCACCAGATATTCCGCGTTCTTTTTCCCGGGAAGGATCTTCACCTTCCTGCCCAACGCAGACTTTCGGGGAAGTTGGGGATATGTTTCACCATGATTATAGCGGTGATTGTCAAGATAATGCCCCAGCTATTTACCCGGGGCAGAGCGGGCTGAATTATAATAGGGATGTTTTTTCCTGTCAACCGGTTAATCATAGGACTTTTGTATCTTGTGTAACATGACAGTCTACACTAGTAGTTAGGATTATAATGAACCATAATCTTATTAGAATTTATCCAAATTGCATAAAGTTTATCAGTATCAGGAGGTGTGGCAATGCCCGTTAAGGGATGGATCGAAGTCGATGAGATTTTCTGTAAAGGTTGTGAACTGTGTATCAATGAATGCCCCCAGCACGTAATGGCTTTAGACATGGATAAACTGACCCCCAAGGGTTACCACCCGGTGATGCTGATTAAAGATGGTTGTACTGGTTGCGGTATCTGTGCCATTATATGTCCTGAAGCAGCTTTGGCCGTCTTCCGTGAGGCGCCGGTAAAATCTAGTAAAGTACCAACAACAATATAGGAGAAGTTCCATGGCAAAAGAATTTCTGGAAGGTAACTTCGCCATGGCTGAAGCAGCGGTGCGCGCCGGTGTGGAAGCCTACTTTGGATACCCCATCACTCCGCAGACCGAGTTATTGGAGTGGATGTCCCACCGCATGCCGGAGTTGAAGCGGGTGTTCCTGCAAGCTGAGAGTGAAGTCGCTGCGATCAACATGGTCTACGGCGCAGCCTGCACCGGCGCACGCGTGATGAGCTCCTCCTCCAGCCCGGGAGTCAGCCTGATGATGGAAGGCCTGTCCTACATCGCTGGCACCGAGGTTCCGATGGTGCTTATCGATGTCGTACGTGGGGGACCGGGTCTGGGCAATATCGCCCCTTCCCAGGGAGATTATAACCAGCTGGTCCACGGCGGTGGGCATGGCGACTACCATCCCATCGTGCTGGCACCCGCCTCCGTGCAGGAAGCCATTGATCTCACCGTGCTGGCTTTCGACCTGGCGGAAAAATATCGCAATATCTGCATGGTGATGGCGGACGGTAGCATCGGTCAGATGATGGAACCCGCCGAGCTGCCCGAGATGCGCCCCTTGCGCACTACCACCCCTGATTGGGCCACGGATGGCTGCAAGGACCGTGAGCAGCGTATCCTCACCTCCATCCTGATCGACCCGACCCTCGAGGAAATCTATAATCATAAAATCCTGGATACCTGGTACCGCATCAAGGCCAATGAGATCCGCTATAAGGAATATTACCTGGATGATGCCGAATATGTGGTGATTGGCTTCGGCACGGCAGGTCGCATCGCCCTGACTGCTGTGCGCAATGCCCGCCTCGAAGGCATCAAGGTAGGCCTGTTCCGCCCCATCTCTCTCAACCCGTTTCCTACCCAGCAGATTGAGGAATTAACCAAGACAGCCCAGGGCATCCTGGTCACCGAGATGAACACCGGGCAGATGCTGGAAGACGTAAAAATGGCCGTTAAGGGAAAAGTCCCCATCGAGTTTTACGCCCGGGTGGGTGGCATCGTGCCTTACCCCGACGAGATCCTGGGCGAGATCAGGCGGCTGGTCAAAGAACCAAAGTCACGCGATGGTGACCCACGCCAACGCTGGATGCAACGCCTCAAAGATGGCGTGATCACGTTATCATAAATCGAAGGAATCAAAGATGGATACTCCTGTACAAACTGAAGTCCAAATCGTTTATTCCCGCCCACGCTCCTTATCCCGCACACCCACGCACTACTGCCCCGGTTGCACTCACGGCATTGCCCACCGCCTGATCGCCGAAGTGCTGGATGAGATGGACATCCGCGAGAAGACCATTGGTGTTGCCCCGGTGGGTTGTGCCGTGTTTGCCTACAATTATTTCACCTTCGACTGGGTCGAGGCGGCCCACGGACGGGCACCGGCCATGGCGACTGGTATCAAGCGGGTCTTACCAGACCGGTTCGTATTCACCTACCAGGGTGATGGCGACCTGGCTTCGATCGGTATGAGCGAGATCATGCACGTGGCTGCTCGCGGCGAAAACATCACTGTCATCTTCATCAACAATGCCATCTATGGCATGACCGGAGGTCAGATGGCACCTACCACACTACCCGGGCAGAAGACCACCACCTCGCCCAACGGGCGTGATGTGGAGACCATGGGCTACCCCCTGCACATGTCGGAAGTGCTATCCAAGTGGGATGGAGCGGGATATATCGTACGGCGCAGCTTGCACGACCCCAAGAACATCCGCATGGCCAAGAAAGCCATCCGCACCGCTTTTGAAGCCCAAAAGCGCGGCCTGGGCTTCTCCATGGTAGAGCTGTTATCCACCTGCAATACCAATTGGGGCATGACGGTTCAGGAATCGCTGAAGTGGCTGGAAGAACGCATGATCCCGGTCTACCCCATCGCAGATTTCAAGGTCTCATCCGGGTTGGATGGATTCAAGGCATAGGAAAGGTGAATTGAGATGCAGACAGAAGTCATTTTTGCAGGTTTTGGTGGGCAGGGAGCCCTGTTTGCCGGCCAGGTGTTGGCTTTCGCTGCCATGGATGCCGGGCATGACGTCACCTGGATGCCATCCTATGGTCCGGAGATGCGTGGCGGCACCGCTAACTGCACCGTGGTCATTGCCGATGAAGAGATAGGCTCGCCCACGGTCAAGAACCCTAGCGCTGCGGTGGTGATGAACCTGCCTTCATTGGACAAGTTCGAGCCGCGGGTTATCTCCGGTGGGGTGCTGATCGTCAATTCATCCCTGGTGAACCGTGATCCTGCACGTGAGGATATCACCTGGGTGATGATCCCCGCCCAGGAGATTGCCGAGATGATCGGCCCCCGGCGTCTTTTGAACATGGTCATGCTGGGTGCCTTGCTGGAAAAGCTGCCTATTCTCTCATCGGATGAGATAAAGGCTGCCTTAAGAGCACATTTACCCGAGCGCCATAAGAAGCTGCTACCCAGCAACATGGAGGCACTTGATAAAGGCGCCGCCTTCGCCCGTGGTGAGCTGGTAGTGGAAAGCAAAAACCATACTCAAGAGTCTGCTGAAACCATCGCCCCAACTTCAGTTTAGGAAAAATTGTATCTTCTAAGGGTTGTCATCCCCGACAACCCTTTTTTGTTAATTGAGCAGGGATGTATGGTCCCATATTCTTCAGATCACTGGCAATTGTTTCCAAAAAAAATAAAAAGCATTCAATTCGACCTGGATAGAGTCGCACCAGTTGGGTGGTTCTACGGATATGTCTGAATGAATGACCTCGGCATTCGTTTGTAAAAAAAAACGAAACGAAACGAATGGGACTTAGAGAAATATATAATTGGTAAAGAGCAGTAATGAAAATCACGGTTTTATGTAATTACTCACCACCCCCACCCTTTTTTCCCCTCCCCCGCAAGCGGGTGAGGGGAAATTTATCAAAAAATGGGGTGCACAGGGTGCGTAG
>JBAQFX010000003.1:0-2758 GCA_049287485.1 Anaerolineales bacterium | reverse complement strand
TGTCATTGCGAAGCCCGTTCTTTGGGCTGAAGCAATCTGCTCTCTTATCAGAGACTTCTTCATCGGATATAGAAAGCCTTTCTTTCAGTGACGATCTATAAGTTTCTTAGGAGGCCAGCGCTCTTTGCAAATTACTCTGCCTTTTAATCTGTCATCGCGAGGAGCGCAGCGACGAAGCATCTGCCTTTGAATCTTTAATTTCTTCTGTGGTTTACCCTCCCAGACAGGAGCGCAGCAAAGCAGTCACCACTATCGTTTAGAAAATATCCGCTTCGCAAGAAGAGCACCTGCAGCTTCCAACTGATGAGATCATTGGACTCGCTACAATGACGGGTGATTCTTACCAAAAATCGAACTTGTATCTGAACTTGAATGTGTTGGTTTATTTTTAAGCTTTTTAATGTTTTGCACTTGTATCGCTATGCTAAATAAATAATAAAAAGGCATGAATTACGTAATTTCATCAGGTTTTCACTCTTTGGGTTTAATAAAATTCCCCTTATTTCCTTCTTCTGCATTTTCCTCGTCTTTCGGATCCGCTGGCTCTGCTTCCAGATCCAGTTTTACCCTAGGCTGGTTTTCCAGCTCGTAGATAAAACGTCTGCCGCTCATCGCCGAAGCCACCGCAGCGATCATTACCAGGACGATCGAGATTAAAAAAGCAATCCGCAAGCCATCATCGAACGGAGCTGAGATCAGGTTGGGGAAGAATGTATTGCTTAATAAGGCTGCCTGTGAAGCAGCTGGGAGTTGTTGCATAATCGCTGCTGGCACTAGGGTTTTTATCGGGTCGTAACCAAGGAACGCAGCAAATAGCGCCCCCGTGGGAGGCAGGTTCGCTACCTGCTGTGCCACATTCGCTGGGACGCCATCCTGGGTCAACCCCTGGTACAGAGCCATTGGCAGGTGCGCCGCTAGGCCGATCGCCACGATGGCGAAGATCCAGCTGATGCTGACCGTGTTAGCAGTGTTTGAGAAGGTGGATCGCATGCCTGATGAAGCCCCACGGTGTTCAGCTGGCACCGAGTTCATGATCGCAGTGATGTTGGGCGAGACGAATAACCCCATTCCTATACCAATCACCAGGATCGCCAGTCCAAATGTGGTAAAAGTAAAATTGATTGGGATTAACATGAGTCCGGTAAACCCTGCTGCGCATAACAGCATCCCGATGGTTGAAAGCACACGTGAACCATACCGGTCTGCCAGGATCCCACTGATCGGTCCCATGATCATGAATCCGATCGTCAGTGGAAGCATATAAATCCCTGCCCAAAAGGGTGTCTCAGCATAGGAATAACCACGCAGCGGCAGCCAGATGCCCTGTAGCCAGATGATCAGCACCAAGTTGAGGCCACCCCGTGCCAGTGATGCCAGGAAAGCCGCCACATTGCTTGTGCTGAATATCCTGATCTTGAACAGCTCTAGGCGGAACATGGGGTCTGGCACACGCTGCTCGACGAAGACAAAAACGATGAGTGCCAGCGAGCCTCCGATCAAACAGGCCAGCACGAACGGGTTTCCCCAACCCATGGCCGATGTGCCATATGGCTGGATGCCGTAGGTGGCACCAACCAGTAAAGCCGTCAGGCTTAGAGCAAACAGGATGTTGCCCGGGATATCTAGCTGCTGGTGCTTGCGGAGAGTGGCCAGTTCGTGCAAAGCCAAGTAAGCCCATATCGTACCACCCACCGAAAATGGCACGCTCACCAGGAACACGAAGCGCCAGTTGATCGATGCCAAGATCCCACCCACGAGTAGGCCAATGAACGTGCCTGTTGTACCGGCAATCATATTGATACCCATCGCCAGTCCGCGCTGGGTTGGTGGAAAGGCATCCGTGATAATAGCGGGCGAATTGGCGATCAAGAATGCCCCTCCCACTGCCTGGAACAGGCGGAAGATGATGATCTGCAAGGCCGCACTGTTTCCCGTGCCATGCACCAGGAACAGCAATATCGAGCCCGTAGCAAAGATGGCAAAACCCAGGTTATACAGGCGTACTCGCCCGAACATGTCAGAGATGCGCCCAAAGGTCACCAATAAGGTGGATGTCACCACCAGGTAACCAATCAGTGTCCACAGCAAATAGTTGGTTTCACCTGGTGCCAATGGGTTGACCTTGATGCCGTTGAAAATCGCTGGCAGGGAGATCAACACGATGCTTCCATCCAGGAATGCCATGAACACACCTAGCGTGGTATTGGAAAGTGCAATCCATTTATAAGCGAGTCTGCCTTTCATAAATTCTGGTTTTCCTGTCATTTATCATTCCTCCCTCGAGTAAAAATAACATTTAGACAATAACATTTTAATGGATTCCCCTTCAAAATTATTTATCAGTTAAGTGAGTAGTTGGTTAATCCCCCGTAAATGATTCGAAATTACCACGCTAAATCGCTCAATCGCAGCCATCTCCCTGATCTATTCAGCCTCGCAAGAATCTTACCCCTAGAAGTTTTAAGTCATCCTTATAAGTCTTTGCCATCATATCAGGTTCGTATTCTAATTCGTATAATAATTGTCGTCAATACTCCTGCCTAAATCTTCATAGACAATTCAGTAAGATATTGGATCAATCCGCTCACCCTCATCGTCTGGTTTTTAATATCTTCTCGAAGATGAGAAATCTTAAAATTTTACGAGTTTTGTAAAAGTCTCTTGTAGGTAATTACTCACCACCCCCACCCTTTTTTCCCCTCCCCCGCAAGCGGGTGAGGGGAAATTTATCAAAAAATGGGGTGCACAGGGTGCGTAG
>JBAQFX010000002.1:0-10570 GCA_049287485.1 Anaerolineales bacterium | reverse complement strand
CAGGATGATATGGTGACATGAAGTAGGATAAAAATACTTTGATGATGACTAATAAGGTGATTAGCTGAACAAGAAAGTTTACTATATTGGCCAGATAAATAATCATAGTCCCTCTTTTCTCAATTAGTCCTCGGTCCAAGAATTGCTTGTCCTATTCGTACGCAGGTAGAGCCTTCTTGAATGGCGATTTCGAAATCTGAACTCATTCCCATCGATAGTTCGTGGAAATTTGATAATTGAAAATGTTCAATGACATAATCTTGAAATTTTCTGAGACGCCGATAATAGGGTCTCACTTCTTCCGAATCATCTAAAAAAGGTGGTACGGTCATAACGCCCAATAAAACTAAGTTGGGTAGGATTAGAATTTTCTCTATATCAGGTAGAATGGTATTCCAATTATCTTTCTGTGATATGTTCCATCCAGATTTTGATGCTTCACCACTTACATTAAACTCTAACCACACAGGCAATGATTTTCCTTGGGCGAGCGCAGATTGACTAAGCCGTTCTGCTATTTTCACACTATCGACTGAATGTACATATTGGAAATACTCACACACACTTTTTGTCTTACGACTTTGAACATGACCGATCATATGCCACTGCAATCCTTGGTTATGGGTCAAAGCCTGGATTTTAGGGATAGCTTCTTCTATATAATTCTCACCTAACTCCATCGCTCCTGCGTCAATGACAGATTGAATCATATCTACGGGGTGAGTTTTAGTAACAACTACCAATCGTATTTCTTTAGGATCTCTGCCGGTATTCAAAGCAGTGAGGTTAATCCGCTCCAGCGCCCTTTCATAGTTATCGCGAATATTAGTGGTTTTTATTATTCTTTCGTCCATAATAGCACCTAATTAGCGTAGCCCCATCACAGCACCAAAACGTCCAGTTTTTCCATGCTCTCCGCGATGTGAAAACCAATCTTGTAGATTACAATTGGTGCATATCCCGGAAATTTCGATATGTTCGACTCCGACCTCATTAAGGATATATTGGTTAGCTTTCCATAAATTAAAATAAATCTTCCCATCGTCTTGACTCATAAACCCATCAGAATCAGAGCCTAGACTTGATCTTAGCTGTTCTACTACATCGTTTCTTATTGAATAGTGATCTGGTCCAATAGATGGCCCTATTCCGGCGATAATATCACCGGGTTTTGTTCTAAAATTTAATATCATCATACGTACTGTCTGTTCAGCAATTTTTTTAACTGTTCCCATCCATCCTGCATGTGCGATAGCAATCACATGGTGGATTGGATCAAATAAAAATATAGGAACACAGTCTGCAAATCTCATCAGGAGGGTCAAACCGGTACTATTAGTGACAATCGCATCGGCTTTTATGTGAGCTTCGCCAGGTAGTAAAGGCCGATCTGTTACGACGACATCAGCACTATGGATCTGATAGACATCATATACACTTTCTGATTTTAAATTTAATAATGCTAGTGCTTTCTCTCGATTCTGCCTGACTCGATTGATATCATCTCCTACAGAGGCACCGAAATTTAAACTATCCCACGGGGATGGTGAAATTCCTCCATGTCTAGTGAAAATTGCATGATATAAGCCTGCTGTTTCCAGAGACGAAAATCTAAAATATATAATAGATCCCACCTGGTAAAATGGCACTGGCTATTCTTTCGAGTTAAGATTCGATCCCACCCACCGAAGAGCTTGAGTAAATTTCCCATCTAAGAATTTTTGATTTTCTACCATTGATTCTTCGACATATGGATAACCAAACCAGGCAGTGAAAAAGCCAAACAAGAATCCTGTCAAGGCTCTAAGTATGGGTGTACTTTCACGGAAAGGTATTAGGCTCAAAGGTGGTTGGCTGATTAATTGGCTGAAACCGTCTAGACCAATGGGTATGATGGCGATTAAAATCCATAATATCCAATGAAGGGGTTTAAATTTACTTTTTTTTCGGAAGAAAGCATACAAAATTCCGAATAGCAGAATTCCCCCGTATATCGCCACATCGCGTTCACACAAAGCGACTTTAAATCCCACTTGTGGATTTCCGATAAATGCACGGGCTGAGAGTAAATCATATCCATCTAAGCCCGTAGCTTGTTGGTAGGAAATAAGATTGGCAACACCCGCTTCGGTTCGAGGATATACGAGCTGAGGACCGAATAAAAACCAGGATCGAAAGGCTAATTGATGACAAACATATCCATAAGCGCGATAAATTACCTGAGCTGGAGTGGTAAGTTTAACTTTCATAAAAGTGGGAGCCAAAAAAGGAATCCCAACATATAAAAATATCAAAACATTGAATAATGCTAAATAGTGTTTTGACAGCCATAGACTTATCCCGTCTGACCGTGTCCAATATACTGGAATTTGCAATCGACCTTCTTCGATCGCTTTATCCAGCTTTGCATTCTGATCTCGGCTATGCTGTACTGCCATCAAGGTGATTTCCAGGTCTTTCTTATTGATCGGAGCTGTTAATTTATATGGGCCAATTGAAATTACAGGTACATTAAATCCATATAGATTTCGCAATTTTGGATCACTGTCAACATCAATAATATTAACATGATGAGGAATACTGGACTGAAGCTCTTCCAGATAATTTAGAGCTACTTCACATAAATGGCAATCTTTTCTACTGTAGAATGTAACTTCAATCATTTATTGGCTCCAAACGGTAATGATAAACTATGCTTTTTTAAAATTTATATATAATCAGAAATTATTCGTTTAATAACCATGAACTTTTCGCTAGTAACTTTTACGATGATTTCCAGTTGATTGTCTACTCCAAAACAGGGCTAGATTACCAGTAATATACTCCATCATAAGGTCTTATTGAGATGCAACTATTACATGCCCACTTAAATAACCCAGGTAAGCTGGCACCAATGGGAAAACACACGGGGACAGAAATGACAGGGTACCAGCAACAACCGCGGTTATCAAATTTGGAATGCCACTACTCGATGGTAAATCCAGGTAAAACCCATATTGTAATGCCCAGCGCGCAATGACTGTCATCTGGGCTGTTATCATCAAAAAACCTATTACTATAATTAATAACCCTGAAACGATTTGAAAAGTTCGCATATACTTGCGTAACCGTCGTACAAGTGGTATTGATTGATCAACAGCAAATGCCAATAGTAAAAATGGGATACCAAGACCGATGGAATAGGCAAATGATAAATACATTGCTTGTCCGACTGTTTCCGAGCTGAATCCAAGCGTGAGGATTGCCCCCAAGGTCGCACCGATACAAGGGCTCCAACCGGCAGCAAAGAAAACTCCCATAGCCAGAGAGCTCCACAAAGTACCAGTTTTTCCCTTAAACTGCTGCCTGGTGTCCATATAAAACCATGGGATATGAATTAAATCCATAGTCGCCAAGCCAAAGATAATTAAAATCAGTCCCCCGATGCGCGCAATCCATACCTTATACGTAACAAATAATTGACCGAGGATGGTTGTTGCCCCTCCCCAACCAATCACAAATATTAAGGAAAAGCCGAGCACAAAGGCTAATGCATGTAAAAAAAGATACGCACGTCCTTTAATCTTATCGGTAGCTAATACTGCATTATCTTTAGCTTCCACACATATTGTCCATTTGTAGAATATTTATTTCCGAGAGCAGGATAATCCATCATATTTTACGACTCAATGACCTGTACGGTCGTACTTGTCTCACCACTTAGCGATATATCCACCATTCCAGGGTCATAAGGTATATTGGGAAGGCTCCAACGAAAGATCCACTTTGCATCTTCCGGGAGAGTGTTAACACAACCATGGGATTTAGGTGTCCCAAAATCATTGTGCCATACGGTAGCATGTATGGCAACTCCACCGGTTGCGAATAAAGAAACCCAACCTATACCGGGTAAGTCATAGGGCGCTCCTGTGGTACCACCGCTCATTTGAAGAGAAATAAACTTTCGTGATATCAAAAATGAACCTAAGGGAGTGGACCATTTCTCGACAGGATTCCCATACATATCAAATTTCGCCCCGGTTGAGACACGACAATAAAAAACTTCAGTCTCACCTTCATAACACGATAATGTTTGCCTGCCCACATCAATCACTACCCTTTTGTTATTAACATCAGGATTAATCGGGGTTATTTCTCCAGGCGCAATGGGATGCATGGCTTCTGCTGGTACCCAAAGCATATCTACCCCACCATAATAATTTGGATTTGCTCGATAAAAAATATTCCCATCATTATCTTTTTTTATTTGATCGATATAGTATACCTGCCCATAATATACCCTTAACGGAAGCCCCTGATCTATACGTGCACTCACCCACGAATTTGAAGATGGTCCATTTACTAAAGATACATTTGCATAAGGTACGGTTACCTCTGCCCACATACCTTCACCTTTACTTGTACGAAGCAGTGTATCGATGGGTTTATTCGGTATATTTCTCACTGGTTGAATGTTGGCTGCGTAAATGAAACCATCAAGGGTTTCCATCCACCGTTGATTAAAATAATTGTAATTAGGCTGTCTGGCAACGACATCCCTTAACCATGGGATCACCGCATCCTCATACAAAACTCCAACTGTTTCGCTATCCTCGTAAGGAGCAGACTTTATTTCTACCTTTCCGATGATGCAAACGCGACCCAATCTTTCATAATTCGGGAATTCAACACCGGTATCAAAATGCATCTTGGGATTGATTCCTAATCCCATGAGACCAGCGCCAACTAGTTTGATGAAATTTTTGCGTGATATTACTTCTCGATTCATGACGTTGTTAAGCATAACCTGAAAGGAAAAGAGGGTCAATAGATGAATCTTTAGGATGAATTAATAATTGGTTAGGATATTTTGATAGTTAAAGTTTATCCAATGAATGCCGTAGAGTATAATCATATTAATAGTTTTACCAGATACTCCTCCTCTTCACAAAAATGCATCGGATTTAAAATATGTCGAAAAAACGCCTGCCAATTGTGCTCATCACTCACACACTTCCTGAGGATTGGATCACTTCACTAAAAAACAGATGTAATATATATATCGGACCTCATGATGCCACGGAATTGGATCCATCTTTACTCAAAATACTTCCTCAAGCAGAAGGTTTATTTACATTATTAACTATTCCAATAACTGAGGCAACGCTTAATAAAGCACCTATGCTACGCGTAATCAGCAATATGGCAGTAGGTGTAGATAATATTGATATTACTGCCTGTACACTCAGGAATATTCCTGTTGGTAACACACCAGGTGTGCTTACCGAAAGTACTGCCGACTTAACCATGGCTTTGTTGTTATCTATGGCACGAAATATTCCACGGGCCAGTCTTGATGCCAGAGAGGGAAGATGGAAGACATGGTCTCCAGCAGGCTGGTTGGGTACTGAATTGAATGGCTCAACATTGGGAATTATTGGTATGGGAAAAATTGGCAAAGCAGTTGCCAAACGAGCGATGGGATTTGGTATGAAAATCCTTTTTACAGACCTTAATGTGGTTACTTATATCAATGCAACACAAGTTCCGCTCAATGAGTTGCTAAATAATAGTGATTTTATATCTCTCCATGCACCATTAAGTGAAGAAACACGCGGTATGATAAACGAAAACTCATTTTCTATGATGAAACCTACAGCCATTCTAATTAATGCAGCACGTGGACCATTAGTAGACACTTCAGCGTTGATGAATACTCTTCAAAATCATCGTATTGCCGCAGCAGCTCTTGATGTAACCGATCCCGAACCATTACCACCGACACATCCTCTATATCAATTACCCAATTGTCTGATCGTCCCACACATTGGATCAGCTACGCAACTAACTCGTCGCATGATGGCAGAGTTAGCATGTGAGAATTTGCTGGCAGGTCTAAATGGGGATAGATTACCTCATTGTGTTAATCCTGAGATATATTCATCTTATGATTGAGAGGTCGTAATGGAGTTAGATGGATTGCATCTATTAATAACTTATCAATGCACATTTGAATGTGATCATTGTTTTGCCTGGGGTAGCCCCTGGCAAAGCGGTACAATGACAATCGAGACGGTTCGATCCATCCTAAACCAGGCTAAAGAGGCTGGTTTTGTGGAATGGATATATTTTGAAGGTGGGGAACCATTTTTATATTATCAGACTATGCTTGCCGGTGTTAATGAAGCATTCGAATTAGGATTTAAAATCGGTATTGTCACCAACAGCTATTGGGCAACTTCTGAAGAAGATGCATTATTATGGCTTTCACCATTAGAGGGAAAAATCCAAGACCTGACTATCAGCAGTGATTTGTTTCATTACAGTGAGAAAATAAGTCAGCAATCAAAATATGTAAGTCAGGTTGCCGGGCAACTAAATCTCCCATTGGGGGTAATATGCATAGAGCAACCTGAAAATCAGGGAATTTCAACTATCGGTCAAATTCCTCCGGAATCTGCTTCAATTATGTATCGAGGTCGAGCGGTAGAAAAATTAGTAGCCAAAACCACTTTATATCCAGCGAATCTATTTACGAATTGTCCTCATGAAAACCTGATAGATCCTGGCAGGGTGCATATCGATCCTTTTGGGAACCTTCATATTTGTCAGGGAATATCGCTTGGGAATATTTTTAACTCTTCTCTAAAAGAAATATGCGATGACTTCGATCCCTTCAATCATCCAATAATTGGACCATTACTCGATGGAGGTCCAATTCAATTAGCAAAGCGATATGATGTGCCAGTCTCAGAAAATTATGCAGATGCATGCCACCTGTGTTATGAAACCCGAAAGGTATTACGAAATCAATTTCCCGATATCCTCATGCCAGACCAGATGTATGGTGTCGTGAGTTGAATAAGCCTATACGCAATTTACTTTAATATTCTGGCCCGTTATTATCTAGAATAATCAAGAATTTTCAGTCATTATAATTACAAGTAGATTATGACATGATGAGTCAACAATATATACCCGGCTATGTGACATTATTTAAACATGGAGAGCTTGAAAAGCGAGTCCTAATAGCATATTCACATATAAGTGTTTGCGATGTTTGTGCATTAAAATGCCCGGTTGATCGTCTCTCGGGGAAGCTTGGTGCTTGCAGAATTGGCGAAAGGGCAAAAATAAGTAGCTTTACACCCCATCATGGAGAAGAAAGCCCAATAAGTGGCTGGAGAGGATCAGGTACGATTTTTTTTACGCGTTGTAATCTAAAATGTCAATATTGTCAAAACCACGAAATCAGCCAAACTGATTCTGGCTTTGAAGTTGATCCTGAAGAGATTGCTGATATCATGCTCAAGCTCCAATCCTATGGATGCCATAACATCAATTTTGTCTCACCAAGCCACGTTGTTCCCCAAATCTTAGCAGCAATACAAATCGCAGCGAATGCTGGATTACATATCCCTCTGGTATATAACTCAGGTGGCTATGATTCATTACCGATTCTACGTTTGCTTGATGGTGTGATTGACATTTATATGCCGGATATGAAATATAGCAATTCAGATCTTGCACGCATCTACTCTAAGATTCCACATTACACCGAAGTGAATAGATCAGCGATTAAAGAAATGCACAGGCAAGTTGGGGACCTGCAGATCGATTCAGATGGACTTGCCTTACGTGGTCTACTGATTCGCCATCTGATTTTACCGGTTAATATTGCTGGAACGGATGATACGGTAAAGTTTATAGCGAATGAGATATCAAAAGATTCTTATCTGAATATAATGGATCAGTATCATCCAGCTTATCATGCGCATCGATTTCCTGAGTTAAACCGGATGATTACTATGGAAGAGTACCGAGAAGCATTTCAAGTAGCGATTAATGCAGGGTTACATCGATTTGACAAATATAATGTACATAAATATTAAGAACCTGCCTGGCCCTGGCTTGACACACTTCCAGCGCATGGTAAACTTATCAGATATGATTTACTTTCAGATCGATAATCCATTACCTGCCATTCGGAATCTGTTCTGGTTTTCGATCTAATGGTGTATACCTGGTGATGGATTTCTCTAAGCAAAAAGACGCCCTCTGGATTGAATACCAGAGGGCGTCTTTTGAATAAGGAGGTAATCAATGTTAATGTCACAATTATTCAGTCAAACTAAGCGTGAAATACCAGCCGAGGCAGAAATACCCAGTCACCAGCTTTTACTTCGTGCTGGTTTCATTCGCCAGCTAAGTGCAGGTATATTTTCATACCTACCTCTGGCAAAAAGATCAATGACGAAAATTGAAAATATTTTACGCCAAGAAATTACAACCATCGGAGGCCAGGAAATCACCATGCCTGTAGTTCATCCAGCTGAAATCTGGCGGGAAACTGGCCGTTGGTACCAGATTGGCAATGAAATGGGTCGATTTAAGGATAAAAATGAGCATAATATGGTGCTATCCATGACACATGAAGAGGTAATTGCCAGTTTGGCGCGTGATGAAGTACGCTCATATCGCCAGCTACCTCAATTACTTTTTCATATTCAAACCAAATGGCGCGATGACCCACGTCCACGGGCTGGCTTAATCAGGGCAAGAGAATTTACCATGAAAGATAGCTATAGTTTGGATGCAGATCAATCAGGACTAGATAAACAGTATGAGGCTCATTTCCAGGCTTACCATCGAATATTCCGGCGCTGTTCATTACCTGTTGTAGCAGTCAAATCTGATACAGGAATGATGGGAGGCAAAAGTGCACATGAGTTTATGTACCTAACACCAATTGGTGAAGATACTTTAATAGTCTGTAATCATTGTGGGTATTCTGCAAACCGTCAAATCGCGTTGAAGAAGAAACAGCCCATCACGGAAGAGAAAGAACTACCATTAGAAAAAGTAGCTACTCCTGATTGTAAAACGATTGATGACCTTTCTAAATATTTATCCATTCCAACTAATAAAACTGCTAAAGCCGTGTTTATGGTAGCAACAATCCTGAATGAAAATCAAAGGATCGATCGCTTTGTATTTGTGATCGTACGAGGAGATATGGATGTTAATGAGACAAAACTGGCAACTTCCCTGCATGCAATTGCCCTTCGACCTGCGGTTGAAGCAGAAATAAGAGCAGTTGGTGCTGTGCCAGGATATGCTTCTCCAATCGGTTTGAAAGATGTGTCGATCGTTGTGGATGATATCATTCCTGAATCAACAAACCTTGTCTCTGGAGCAAATATTGAGGGATCCCATTATATCAACGTAAACTATGGTCGAGATTATCGTGCAGATATTGTCACTGACATCACTACTACAAATGGAGGTGATGAATGCATTAATTGCGGACAATCCTTGCATTCTATCCGTGGCGTAGAAGTTGGCAACATATTTAAACTTGGTACCTGGATCAGTGAAGCTATGGGATGTACTTATTTAGACCGTGATGGAAAATCCAATCCTATTTACATGGGCTCCTATGGTATTGGAGTCGGCAGACTATTAGCTTGTATTGTTGAAGAACATCATGATGAGCATGGAATTATTTGGCCATTTTCTGTTTCGCCATACCAGGTTCATTTGATCAATCTTCCTTGGAAAGCATCAATTGACCAAGGTTGGAGTCAGTCAACTGTAGAAAACCTTTATCAGAAATTTCAGGAAGAGGACATAGAAATCATGTTTGATGATCGCCAGGAAAGCCCAGGAGTGAAATTCAACGATGCCGATTTGATTGGTAATCCCATTCGTCTAACAATTAGCGAGCGATCACTAAAAAGCGGCGGCATAGAATATAAGCGACGTGATAAACCTGAAAAGGTAATCATCCCATATGAAAATATCCTTCCGGCAATAAAAGCGGAAATCAAAGAATTGGAAGGAAACCGATGACAGTGAGATATTTTTACATCCCAATTAACACGGCATGGTCTCGCTAGTAAAACTATGAGCACACTCCATCTTGTCAGCCACACCCACTGGGATCGAGAATGGTACCTTACATTCCAGCAATTTCGTCTGAAACTTGTGCATTTAATGGATCATTTATTGGAGATCTTTGAAAATAATGCGGAGTATAAGTATTTCTTGCTCGATGGTCAGACCATTATTCTTGAGGATTATCTGGAAATCCGCCCAGAACGTGAATCCGAGATTGTTCAATATATTAAACAAGGGCGCTTATTCATCGGTCCCTGGTATATAAGTCCTGATGAATTTCTAATTTCTCCCGAAGCTCATATACGCAACCTGCTCGAAGGAGATCGTCTTTGTCAAAAATATGGTGGCAAAATGTCAATTGGGTACCTTCCAGATACCTTCGGTCACATTGGTCAGATGCCTCAAATATTGCAAGGATTTGGGATCACAGAAGCCTGTGCGTGGAGAGGCTTGGAAGACCAGCCCTGTGAGCTCAACTGGGAAGCCCCCGATGGCTCCAGTGTCCTATTGTCTTTCTTGCGCGAAAGTTATAGTAACGCAGCTAACCTGACAACATCCGATCCTGATAAGTTTACTAAAGAGATTCAAGAACTAAGTTTGTCATTGTCCGCTTCCTCTCTGTCTGGTCAAATCTTATTGATGAATGGCACAGACCATATGGAACCTTCTGATGATTTGACTAATGCAATAC
>JBAQFX010000001.1:0-4730 GCA_049287485.1 Anaerolineales bacterium | reverse complement strand
GGTCATCATAATTCAAGATGGCGAACCCATCTTCCGGTAAAGCCTGCACCAGCTCCGATTTACCGCGGGCAATCTCTTCCTGTGATCCCGCTCGCGAAGCATGTACCGTGCCAATGATCGTTACCACCCCGATCCGCGGCTTGGCCAACTCACACAGGAATTCGATCTCTCCTGGTACATAAAAACCCATCTCCAACACTGCCCTTTCATGGTCTTCAGTTAAGCTGAGCATGGTCAGTGGGAGGCCGATTTCATTGTTCAGATTACCCTTATTCTTCAGAGTGAAATATCGCTGGCTCAATACCTCTGCCACCACTTCCTTGGTGGTCGATTTTCCAACACTACCCGTGATTCCAATCACCTGCACATCCAGCTTACCTCGCCAGAATTTCGCTACCTGCTGTAAAGCTTTGAGCGGGTCTTCCACCTGGATGCAGAAAGGGCTTTCCAGTTTGCTCAATCTGGTAGTAAGCTCATCCGCCTGGAGTGGAATACGCAGGTCCAGGGTTTTAAATTGGCTGCCCATATCACGCTTTACCAGTGCAAAACGCGCCCCCGCAGTAAAAGCTTCTTCCACAAAATCATGACCATCGTGATGTTCACCTGGCAAGGCAACGAACAAGGATCCAGGAATTACCTGGCGTGAGTCAATCGCGCCTTCGGTAATTGGCTGGGTGGCCATCGGCGGGCGTATCCCTGTTAAAGCATCGAGAACATCAGCCAGTGAGATCACAAATATCACCTTTAATGATTTGCCAGACCCTGTAATACACCATCCGGTGGGATATCCATCAACACCACCAGGCGTTCCACCATATCACGAAATACTGGCGCTGCTACCACTGAGCCCCAGGGGGAGCTGGTCGGTTTCTCCAGCCATACGTACACCAAAAAACGGGGGTTGTCCACGGGCCCCCAACCTGCAAATGAAGCATTGGTTTCGTTGCTGGTATATCCGGTGGGGGTGGCGATTTCTGCAGTACCCGTCTTGCCTGCCACCCGGTACCCGTCTACCAGCGCATCGGAAGACTCACTTTCCAGCGTAGTGGCGAGCATTTCCGTCAAAGTGTGGGCTGTATCGGCTGAGATGGGCTTTCCCACTACCTGAGGGCTGGGTGTGTATTGGAAACCATCTCGTACCATCGAGCGCATCACATGCGGCGCCATCATCTCGCCGCGACCGTTAGCCACCGATGAAATCGCCATGACCATCTGAATGGGTGTGACGGCCACGCCTTGTCCAAATGAATTGGTGCCCAGGTCGGCCTCGTACCAGTCGGTATCACCAGGGATTTTTAATCTCCCCGCTGCTTCACTCGCCAGATCAATACCCGTGGGGCGTCCCAAACCAAAACTTTGCATGTACTGGTAAAAAGGACCTGCTCCCAATTGGGTTGCCACCCATGTCAGACACACGTTGAGTGAATGCGCCATGCAACCCAGCATATTCTGGGGACCCCAGGCGCCCCAATCCCAGTTGTGGATCGTGATTCCACCAATTTGGATCGAGCCTGTATCAATAAATTCGGTACCAGGCTTGACCGCCCCATAATCCAAAGCAGCTGCCATGGTCAATATCTTGAAAACTGAACCAGGTTCGTAGTCCTGGCTGATCGCTCGGTTGAAGGGAGTATTATCGGTGTAAACACTGGCGTAATTCCAATACTCATTCAGGTTCAAACGTGGTGTGGTGGCAATCGCTAGCATCTCACCTGTATTCGGATCCATCACCAGGATCACCCCTCCATCTGCTCCGCTATCCTTCAGGGCTTTATCAAGAACATCTTCTGCAGCAGCCTGGATTTCACGATCGATGGTCAACACGACATCTGCCCCGGCCTTTAACTGAGGGATTTCGGTCACCTGATATGGGTCTAAGGTCATCCATACAGACTGCGGTACGCCTGCCAGCAGATCGTTGAATTCTGCCTCCACCCCGAACATCCCCGTACCTTCACGGTTGACAAACCCAAGCACATTGGATCCCAGCTCATTTTCCGGGTAGTAGCGCTGCAAGCGTGGTCGATACACCAGCCCATCCAGGCTGGGTCGTCCCGCTTCGCCATAATCCACATTGGGCAGGTTGGCATAGTTTAGCGCCCATTCCTGTAGAGTGCTCAGCTCATCCGGCGTAACGAAATCCGCTAGCTGGACGTAAGCCATACCCGAAATCTGGGCCTGGTGGATCACGGCATAAATGTCGTCAGAATATCCGGCATAATCATATTCCGGGTGGTCCACTAATACTTTGCTTAATGCAAACGCGATCGAATCCGGGTTCTCCACATTGCCTATCTGTACACCTACTTCATAGACCAAAGTGCTGCCTGCTAATAGGCGACCCCACCGATCATAAATATCACCACGTGGTGGGTAAAAAATGTGCAAAGTGCGTGAATATTGCTCCCCTTGTACAGCAAACTCATTTCTTTCCGGGCTGAATTGAAGTCTTATAACCTGGATGATGATCATCGCCCCTGCCAGGAAAAATAAAACGGCCAGTAAATTAAATCGCCAACCGGTCAACTTCTGACCGGCTTTTTCACCCGTTGAATATGGATTTTCAGCGATATCATGTAAAGGTTGTTTCGATCGGAGGCGACCTGCCGGAACAATGTGATCAGCCAAATATTGTCTCATGGTTGCGCCTCACTGAATAGCCTGACAGTTTTACGCACCTGATCAGTGACCCATTCAAATAAGGACTCTTTAAATTCCGGATCGATGGTAGAGGCATTTACCACCACGGGTTCCGGTGGCGGTGCCAGGGATGTGGTCTGCCTTTCGACATAACCTGGCACTTCAATATATTCGATGTGATTGGCATCAATGGGCTTGAGATCAAGGTCCTTTACCCGTTCTTGCATGACAGCATAGGAAGTTAGATAAGCCAATTGGCCGGTGAGATTGGCAATATTTTGTTCCAATTCCTCGATAGGGATATCATTTTCATTAACATCACTGGTTAGATAATGGTATCCATAGACGCGCACCTGCATCTCCTGGATTTCCCTGCCAACTGCAGCAGCACGGGCCGTTACGTTTAAATAAATTCCGGCAACGATGGCTGCACAAACCAGAATCAGCAGGATTACCCCAATCAAGTACATCTGTCGGCGCCAGGGAGCCTGGGAATAAGCATGGGTCAAGTGGTGTAAGTTTTCCATATCATCTACCTATCTAAAAACCCGTCAACTTTTGATTAATGAACTGTTTCATTGTTAATTCACCAACATACTCTACTACCATCAACCAACATCAAAAGTAAACGGGTTTCTAGTGCAGGCTTGCAAGTCTTATGCCATATCGCTAAATTTTTCCTTCTACCCTTTCCGCTACCCTCAAACGAGCACTACGGGAACGCGGATTATTTCGAATTTCATCTTCTTGCGGGCGAAGCGGCTTTCCGGTTACCTCCCGCAAAGAAGCTTTATGCCCGCATGTACACACCGGCTGGTTAGGTGGGCAGATACAATCTCTACTCTCCCTTCGCATGAATTGCTTGACCATGCGGTCCTCCAGCGAGTGGAAGGAAATGATTGCCAGGCGACCTCCCGGTTGAAGTGCCTCAAGTGTCTGTGGTAAGACACATTCGAGTTCTTCCAGCTCGCCGTTCACTGCGATGCGTAAAGCCTGGAAGGTGCGTGTGGCCGGATCGATGCCACTTTTCCCACCACTGGTTACCTGTGCCACCACCTTCGCCAGCTGGGTTGTGCTGCTGATTGGTCGGGCATTCACGATGGCACGAGCAACCTGTCGTGAACGGTGTTCCTCACCATATCGGTACAGCAAATCCGCCAGCGCACCCTCATCCAGTGTATTCACCAGTTGTGCAGCATTGGTTTCCTGATCTGGATTGAAGCGCATATCCAGGGGTGCTTCGGCTCGGAAGGAAAACCCTCTGCTCGGTGAGTCGAGCTGCATGGAGGATAGTCCCAGGTCCAACAGGATGCCATCCACCTGCTTCCACTTCAAAGCTGCCAGTTGGGTGAGTAACGTGGCATAGGAAGCTCGTACAAGCTTGGCGCGTTCACCAAACTCTGCCAGCTTTTCCCGTGCTAACGCCAATGCTTGCGGGTCTACATCCATCCCTAGCAGGCTGCCATCTGGCTGACTTGCTTGCAAGATGCCCCAGGCATGGCCTCCAGCGCCAACGGTACCATCCACGTACAACCCTCCCCGGTGAGGCTGCATCGCGTGTATAATTTCATTGTAAAGAACTGGTAGGTGGTTCATCACCTGGGTAAACGGATACGCCGTCTTGCTAATATTTCACGGCTATTTGACGGTTATCCAGAATTGATCGATAAATCAAGAACCTTAAAACGCTCTTTGTTAGCTTCAGGCTCTTCCAACGCTTGTTGTTGTAGCGCCCATTCGTCCGTTGACCAGATCTCGAAGTAACTACCCTGGCCCACCAGGACAGCATCTTTTTCGCTGGTCAGGTTAGCAATCTTACACAGGAAATCTGGTAATAAAATTCGACCTACTTTATCAATCTCTAGCCGAGAAGCAGATCCGAAGAACAATCTCCGCAGATCACGGGTAAGTGGGTCGGTAAAGCTCTTCTGGTCGAGACGTTGTGAGATAGCTTCAAACGCTTTTGTGGTCAATACCATCAAATTCCGGTCGAGTCCGCGCATGATATACGCACCTTCCTCCATTAATTCACGGTATCGGACCGGAACAGTCAGGCGGTCTTTGTTATCAATGCTGTGTCGGTACTCACC